>NZ_JAFBIS010000009.1 GCF_021531435.1 Oscillibacter valericigenes | reverse complement strand
CGAAACAGCCGCACCGCTTAAACCGAAATACTCACACCGTCCGAAACGAAATCCTCACACCGTTCGGGCGAAATTTGCACCGCAATGCCTTTGGAGACTTCCAGACCACGATATTCATATGAATACTCCTTTCTATCGCCTGCAGCAGGCGCAGCCGCATGCAATCAGCAGAAACGCCACCAGAAACAGCAGCGCCCCCACAGGAAAGATAGCGGCGATCAGGATGCCTGCCCCCAATGCTACCGCGCAGATACCCAGTATTTTACAGCCACCGTCTCCTCCGCGAAACATGCGTCACGCCTCCCCTCTGATTCAGTATATCGCACAGCCCTTGTCCAGGTTCAAAAAAAAGGAACCGGATGTGAAAGCATCCGGTTCCCTTTTACTTTTTCGTTTCCTGCCAGTCTTTCAAAGGCTTCAGTTCTTCATAAAGACGCAAATAGCTGGCATGACGGCTTTTCTGGATGCCCCCCCGCCGGACAGCCTCCAAAACGGCACAGCCTTTCTCTTTGGTGTGGCTGCATCCCACAAAACGGCAGTCATTGAGATAAGGGCGAAACTCCCGGAAAGTCTCCGGCAGCTGGTGTTTGAGTTCCAGGTTCAGTTCCTCTGTTTCAAAGGAGGAAAAGCCCGGAGAATCCACCACCTCCGCACCGCAGGCCAGATGATACAACTCTACATGACGGGTGGTGTGGCGGCCGCGGCCCAGCGCGTCGCTGACCTCTCCCACCTGCAAATGGAATTCGGGGTCCAGGGCATTGAGAATGCTGGATTTTCCAACGCCGGAATTGCCTGTAAAGGCTGATAACTTGCCACGTATCAAGGGAACCAGCTCGTCCAGCCCCTCGCCTGTTTGGGCGCTGACCCGCAAGGTTTGGAAGCCGGCGGCGCGGTAGATCTCATACAGGTCATCGGCACTGTTCAAATCGCACTTGTTCAGCAGGATAATGACGTCACAGCCTTTCAGTGCCGCAATAGCCACTACCCGGTCAATGAGGAACGGATCGGTTTTTGGAATGGCCCCGGACGCAATGACAACAAGCTGGTCTATATTGGCCACGGCAGGCCGCGCAAAGGCATTCTTCCGGGGAAGAATGGCCTCCACAAAGCCCTCTCCGCCGCCTAATTCCCGCACTTCTACCCGGTCGCCTACCAGGGGTGAGATCCCCTCTTTACGGAATTTTCCCCTGGCACGGCAAGTCAGGATCTCGGTACCGGTATCCACGTAATAGAAGCCGCTGAGGGCTTTTTGAATACGTCCCTCGCTCATATCAGTCAAAGGACAGGGTATGAGTCAGATCCTGGGCGATCGCGCCGTCAAAATAGACCCGTATCTTCTGCATACCGGTGCCTGTCAGTGTGACATAGGCATATTCGTCAGAGCAATTGTGGGTCTCGCTGTACTGCGGTTTTTCATCATCGCCGACATAGACTTCCACCAACACCTTTTCCCGGCCGTCCTGAGGCAGAGGGATGGGATCGGTGACACTGACTGCCGCAAGGCCGGAGCTGACTTGGAATTTGATCGTATCCCATTCTTTGGCGGTATCGCCGGGAGTCAGGCTCTGCCAGATGATCTCGCCGCCGGGACGGTCGCTGTTTACGATCTCCACATCGGCGTCCGTACAGGTCAGTTTGGACTTTTGAAGCAGTTCCGTCGTCTTGGAGTCACCGTAGATCATACCGACGAAATTGGACACCGGCACGTCTTTCAGCTCGGGGCCCTTGCTGACCACCAGCTTTACGGTCTGGCCTTTCCGCAGCGGCTCACCGAATTCAGGGTCGCTGGAGATGATATACCGCTCTGTGACGTCCTCACTGAATTGTTCCTCGGAATCGTCAATGACCAGATCGTACTTCTCGATCAGGTTCCGCATATCCGCTTTGGCTTCCTGCACGGTCTTGTTCAGCACATAGGGCATTTCGCCGGTCTCCTCGCCTGCGCTGAGCCAGACATTGATCACGCAGTTGTCACCTTTGCGGTGATCTCCCTGAGAGGGATCTTGCCGGGCGATGGTGCCCACAGGATAATCGCTGTACACCGGGTCTTCCTTGACGGTGATCGTAAAGATGTCCTTCACACCGTCTTTTTCCAGGGCCTCCTCCACTGTACAGCCAAGCACACTGGGCACCACATACTGTTCGGATACCGGAGGCTCGATAGAGCCCAGGACAGAGCGGAACAGTACCGCTGCCAGGGCCACTGCCAAAATGCCTACAATGACCAGCAGCACGGTTTGCTTTTTGCCGCCGCGGGGCTCATCGTCATCATAGTCCCGGCGGCGTTCCCGCTCATGGGCGGGCGGCGCTTTGTGTTGCTGCTGCACAGCGGAGGCGGCGCCATGGGACGGAGCTATCCGGATGGGACGGGTGGGCTCGTCCTCTTCCTCAGGACGCAGGTCCGCTAACTCAAAGTCCAGGCTGACGCCGGGATTCTTTCGGAAAGCCTCCAGATCCGCGATCATATCGTCGGCGGAGACATACCGCCGGTCAATATCCGAAGCCATGGCCTTCATACAGATCAGTTCCAGCTGCTCAGGAATATCGGGATTGATCTCCCGGGGAGCCAGAGGAATGGAACTGAGATGCTGAATTGCCACGGAAACGGCGGAATCTCCCTCAAAAGGCAGCCGTCCGGTCAGCATTTCATAGAGAACAACGCCGGCGGAGTAGATATCGCTGCGGGCATCGGTACGGTCGCCGCGGGCCTGTTCGGGAGAGATATAGTGGACGGAACCCAGTGCCTCCTGGGTCAGGGTCTGGGCGGAGTTTTCCAGGCAGGCGATGCCGAAATCGGCCACCTTTACGCTGCCGTCCCGCAGGACCATGATATTCTGGGGCTTGATGTCACGGTGGACGATGCCCCGGCTGTGGGCGTGGCTGAGGCCCCGCATGATCTGGGTGATAAAGTGCAGGGATTCCCGCCAGTTCAGCTGGCCCCGTTTTTCCATATACTGCTTCAGGGTGATACCGTCAATGAGCTCCATGACGATATACTCGGTATCGCCGCCCCGGGACACATCGTAAACGGACACGATGTTGGGATGGGACAGCTGTGCGACAGCCTGGGACTCCGCGTTGAAACGGCGGCGGAAGTCCTCGTCCTGGGCCAGGTCTGCCTTTAAAATCTTCACGGCCACCAGGCGGTTGAGACGGTGGCATTTTGCCTTATAGACCACCGCCATGCCGCCTGTGCCGATGCGCTCCAGGATCTCATAGCGGTTATCCAGCATTTTTCCAATGTACTGATCCATACGTCTCCTCCTTCCTTACAGGTTCCGCATCAGGACCGCCGTCACGTTGTCAGGGGCGCCCTGGGATCTGCTGATCTCCAGCAGATGCGCAAGGCAGTCCTCCGGCGACGCACGGTGCAGGATCTCATGCAGCATTTCCTGGTCTGTGACCGTGTTGACCAGTCCGTCGGTGCAGAGCAGCAGATACTCCCCTGCTTCCATGGGGCAGATGTAGCCGTCGCACTGGGCATCCGCGTCGGGCCCCAGTGCACGGGTGATCAGATTGCGGCTGGGATGGCGGCGGGCCTCCTCAGCTGTGATGTCGCCGCGGTCCACCATGCGTTCCACCAGGGAGTGGTCCTTGGTGACGCGGGTAATGTGGTGTTTACTGATATGATAGGCGCGGCTGTCACCCACATTGGTAATGACAACGCCGCCGTCGTAGGACACCGCGGATACCAGCGTGGTGCCCATACTCTGGTAACCTTCTGTTTTTTTCGCTGTTTCCCGGATCACATCATTGGCCTTGGAAACCGCGTAAGAAGAAGCTTCCCGAAGCTGCTCCGGCGTCATATCCCGGTCCAGAATTCGCTCCAGCTCGGCTGTGAAAGTTTCCACAGCAAGCTGACTGGCCAGCTTGCCGCCCGCGGCGCCGCCCATGCCGTCGCAGACCACACAAATCATGTGGCCGGAGGATGCGGCCTCCCGTATCATATAAGCATCCTGGTTTTCTTTACGGACAAGGCCGATGTCCGTGATTCCCCAAGCTTTCATCCGTTCTCTCCTTTCCCCGCTTCCTCCATGGCTTTCCGGCGGAGCTGTCCGCAGGAGGCGTCTATATCACCGCCCAGGCTGCGCCGCACTGTGGCGGTGATGCCGTGGGTCTCCAGCCGCTTCTGGAAAGCCGCGATGCGCTTGGAGGGCTTGAAGGGACTCTCCACCACATCATTCAGCGGGATCAGATTTACATGGCCGGGCATTCCCTTCAGCTTTGCGGCGATCAGATCAGCCTGCCAATCCTGGTCGTTGACGCCGTCGATCATGGCGTATTCAAAGGAAATGCGGCGGCCGGTCTTTTTGAAATAGTCGTGGCAGGCTGCAAACAGCTCATCCACATCGTAGGCCCGGTTTACAGGCATGATCTTCGACCGGGTCTCACTGTCCGGCGCGTGAAGGGACACGGACAGGGTGAGCTGCAAGCCCAGGTCTGCCAGACGTCGGATACCGGGTATCACGCCGCAGGTGGACAGAGAGATGTGCCGCATCCCGATGTTCATGCCGTCTGGGTGGTTTACCAGTTCCAGAAAACGCAGCACGGTATCCAGGTTGTCCATGGGTTCGCCAATACCCATCAGCACGATATTGCTGATCTCCAGGCCGGAATCCAGCTGGGTGAAAAGTACCTGGTCCAACATTTCGGCAGGCGTCAGGTCCCGCACCTTGCCGGCGATGGTGGACGCGCAAAAGGCACAGCCCATCCGGCAGCCTACCTGCGAGGAGATACACACGGTGTTTCCGTGGTGGTAACGCATCAGGACGGACTCAATGCAGTTCCCGTCCGCCAGCTCCCATAAGTACTTGATGGTGCCGTCCTGTTTGGAGACCTGCTTCCGTGCCGCTTTCGGCACTGTCAGGATAAATTCAGTTTTCAGCCTGTCCCGCAGGTCCTTGGGCAGGTTGGTCATCTCATCGAAGGAGGTGACGCCCTTATGGAGCCAGGTAAAGACCTGCTTACCCCGGAAAGCCGGCTGGCCCATGGCTTTCAGGGCCTCCGTCATTTCCTCAAGAGTCATGGATTTCAAATCTCGCATAGCATCCTCTTGCTTAGCGCCGCGTCATGCGGCAGATATAAAAGCCGTCCGTATCATGGCGCTGGGGCCACAGGGTCAGGGAGCCGTCCGACTTCCCAACAGGCAGGGGCAGTTCAAAGGGCTCCAGCCCAAAGTCCGCATGCTCCGCCAGAAAAGCCTCTGTTACCTGCTCATTTTCCTCCGGCAGAATGGTGCAGGTAGAGTAGACCAGCGTGCCGCCGGGCCGGACATACCGGGCGGCATTGTCCAAAATAGCAGCCTGAACAACAGGAAGTGTAAACAAATCATCCGCCTTTTTATACCGGGTGTCCGGCTTCTTGCGGATGATGCCGAGACCGGAGCAGGGGGCATCCACCAGCACGGTATCAAAGCTTGCTTCCCACTCTGGCCGGAACACCCGGCCGTCCGCAGCCTGGGTGGTGATGATGTTCACACCGAGGCGGTCAGCACTCTCCTGAATACGCTTGAGCTTATTTTCGTGGAGGTCACAGGCCACGATCGAGCCGTTCCCGGCCATGGCAAAAGCCGCACTGAGGGATTTGCCGCCGGGGGCGGCGCATACATCCAGTACCTTTTGACCGGGGCGGATGCCCGCAATGAGGGACACTAGCCGGGCGGCGGGGTCTTGAACCAGAAATTTTCCCTCCCGAAAAGACGGCAGAGCGGCCAAATCACCAGTGCCGGAGAGTTCCAGGCAGTCCGGTACCCAGCTATGAGGCTGTACTGAGATACCTGCTTGCTGGAGTTCCTCTGTCAGCGCTTCCAAAGTGGTTTTCAACGGATTGACCTGGACCGTGATGGGGGCAATTTGATTATCACAGGCCAGGAACCGTTCCGCTTCCTCCCTGCCCAGCAAACTCACCAGACGCTTCACGAACCACTTGGGATGGCTGTATTGGATGGAAAGCCGCTGCACATCGTCCCGTTCAGGGACAGGCGGCAGCGCCTTTTTATTCTGGGAAAGCTTACGGAGAACAGCGTTGACAAGGCCAGAGGCTTGCCACCGTTTTGCCAGCTTTGCCAGCTCTACGGAGGTGTTGACTGCGGCGCTGTCCGGAATTTTATCCAGGTATATGATCTGATACGCGCCAATGCGCAAAATTTCCAACAGCGGCGGCTGGAGGTGATCCGGTTTCTGGGTGCAATAGGCGCCGATATAAAAGTCCAGCAGCATCCGGTTCTGCATGACGCCGTAAACGATGCGGCTGCACAGCGCCGCATCCGGGCCGGACAGCCCGTCACGGCTGATCTGGGCTTTCAGGGCGGCGTCCGCCCAGGCGCCGTTATTTCGGCAGCTCACCAGCACCCGCAGGGCCGTGGCACGGGCAGACTGGTTCATTCCCGGCCTCCCCTGCGGTTGTTCCGCGACAGGAAGATCAGCACATAGCGCAGCAGCTGCAAAATGGACATCAGCAATGCCGCCACATATGTCAGCGCCGCCGCCCGCAGGACCTTTTTCGCTCCGCCGATCTCCTCTTCATCCAGCAACATCTGCCCTTCCAGCGTTTCAATGGCCCGATGGGAGGCGTTAAACTCCACCGGCAGGGTCACCAGCTGGAAAAAAGTCGTCAGGGAAAACAGCAGGATGCCTACTAGGAACAACTGCTGGCTGTAAAACAGCATCCCCAGGAGCAGCAGAATGAAAGAAAACCGGGAACCAAACTGGGTAGCGGGTATAATGGCGCTCCGCAAACGGATAGGGCCGTATCCCACCGCGTACTGTACCGCGTGGCCTGCTTCATGGGCGGCAACACCGACCGCCGCGATGGTGGGTGCGTTAAACACATCTTCGGAGAGGTAGATGGTGTTGTCCCGGGGGTCGTAGTGGTCCGTCAGGCTTCCCCGGCAGGGCCGGATCCCAACGTCATAGACGCCGTGGGCCCGTAAAACGGCCTCCGCCGCCTGGACGCCGGTGAGACGTCTGCGGTTTTGGACGGCGCTGTACCGCCGAAAGTTCCCGCTGACCTGGATTTGGGCCCAAAGGGACAGCAAAAAGACAGGGATCACCAGGAGGCAATAGATGTTGTTGGCCAGAAACGTCCCGTAGCCCCCCGCGTAAATATAAGAATCAACAGGCATAGTATCCCTCGCTTAGAGTTGAATTGGATGGCCCAGCAAATAGGCTGCCGCCGCCATGCGCTTGCCGCCCTCCGCCTGGAGCTCCGTAATATACAGGCTCTTCCCATCGCCGCAGGCCACTTCAATGCCCGCTTTTCCGGCGGATAGGATGGTGCCCGGGGCTTTCTCCGTCTCCCCGCCGGGAGCGGTACGGTAGACCTTGAACCGCTGACCCGCCAGCTCTGTGAAAGCGCAGGGCCAGGGGATCAGGCCCCGTACCTGACAGCTGATAGCACGGGCGGAACGGCCCCAATCAATGGGAGACATCTCTTTGGAGAGCATGGACGCATAAGTCTGTCTGCTTCCGTCCTGGGGCGTGCGGCCAGCTGTACCGTTTTTCAGAGCCTCCACCGCCTCGGACAGCGCTTCCGCGCCCAGCTCCGCCAGGCGTGTGGTCAGCGCCAGCGCGTCCTCGTCCTCGCCGATGGCTGTGGTTTTCTGCAGGATCACGTCGCCGGCATCCAGCTCCTTTGCCATATACATAATGGAAACACCGGTTTCGGCTTCACCGTCCAGAATGGCCCAATTGATGGGCGCGGCGCCCCGGTACTTAGGGAGCAGGGATGAGTGGACGTTGATGGAGCCATATTTCGGATAGTTCAAAATGTCCTCCGGCAGGATCTTGCCGTAGGCCGCCACCACGATCAGTTCGGGAGCCAGAGACTCCACAAAGCTCATTGCCTCGCCGTCCCGCATTTTCAGAGGCTGGTAAACAGCGAGATTTTGTGTCAATGCGTATTCCTTTACAGGGGAGAACGTGAGCTTGTGTCCCCGGTTTTTAGGTTTATCGGGCTGCGTAAACACACCGCAGATGTCGTGGCCGTCTTCCACCAGACGCTTCAGGGAGGCCACTGCGAAATCCGGCGTTCCCATGAACAGGATGCGCATGGGCTTACTCCCCTCTCTCTTCCGCTTCCAGATACGCCCGCAGCTCTTCGTCGGACAGGAAGTGGTCGATGTGCTCGGTGTACAGGTGGCCGTCCAGATGCTCCAGCTCATGGCAGAAGCAGCGGGCGTTCAGCCCCTCGCCCTCCGCCTCGAACCAATCGCCGAAGCGGTCCTGGGCCCGGACCCGGACCTTTTCGGGCCGGGTGACGATCCCCCACTTGCCGGGGACGCTGAGACAGCCCTCCAGACCGGTCTGCTCGCCGCTCTGGGCCACGATTTCCGGATTGATCAGCTCCAGATACTCCCCGGACTCCTCGTCCATCACGATGCACAGGCGGCGGAGCACGCCCACCTGGGGCGCTGCCAGACCGGCGCCGTTGGCGTCGGCCAGCGTTTCTGTCATGTCGTCGAGCAGCTCATGGAGCCGCTTGTCAAAAGAGGTTACGGGACGGCAGACCTTGGTCAGGCACTCGTCGCCCTGCTCTACAATTTTGCGCAATGCCATTACTTTTATCCTCCTCGCTCATTCCAGCGTATTACAGTCTGCAAATATATTCAATCCGCGGTTTGCACGGTCATTGGCAAAGTCTTTCAGAAGCCAACTGATTTTTTCCCGCGTGGTCTTGTCGTTCTTCCCCACCAGCACGCAGCGGTAACGGAACCGGTTGTTCAGCTTTAGCACCGGCGCGGGCGCGGGGCCCAACACCTCCACAGCGCTATCTTGAACGAACAGCTTTCGCAGTTGTTCCCGTACTCCGGCGGCGGCCCTTAAAACGGCGCCCTCCTCCGTGCCGGAAACAGTGAGCGTGAACAGATCCGCAAACGGCGGATACCGCCGCATGCGGCGCATTCGGATCTCGCTTTTGTAAAAGCTGTCGTAATCCTGACGGGCCGCGCTTTGGATGACATCGTTTCCGGGCGTATAAGTCTGAATAACGGCCCGGCCCAGCTTGCTGCCCCGTCCGGCCCGGCCGACCACCTGAGTCAGCAGGCTGAACGTCCGCTCTGCCGCCCGGTAGTTGTCCACATACAGGGAAATATCGGCGGATAGTACGCCCACAAGGGTCACATTTTCAAAATCTAATCCCTTGGCCACCATTTGGGTGCCAAGAAGGATCGGAATACGCTCTTTTTCAAAGCGGTCCAGCAGCTTTTCGTGGCTGCCCGCGGCGGTGTCCGCGTCCATCCGCAGGATGCCGGTTCCCGGGAACATCGCCTGAAGCTCTTCTTCCACTTTCTGCGTTCCGGCGCCAATGTGCTTCATAATGCCGCCGCACTCCGGGCAGGTCTCAAAGGCCCGCTGGGAGTGTCCGCAGTAATGGCACATCAGCCGCCCGTTGGCGGAGTGGTAGGTCATGGGTACGCTGCACCGGGGGCATTCCGGCACATAGCCGCACTCGCCGCACAGCACATACCGGCTGCTGCCCCGGCGGTTCAAAAACAAAATGCTCTGTTCTCCGGCGGCTAGGTTTTTCTCAAGTTCCTCCCGGAGCACATGGCCGATGAGCCCGGAATTTCCCTCCCGGATCTCTTCCCGAAGGTCTGCCACCAGCACCTGGGGCAGCGCGCTTTCGTTGTACCGGCGGCGCAGCGACAGCTTATGATAGGCGCCTTCCTCCGCCGCCCAGGTGGTCTCCACCGTCGGCGTGGCGGAGCCCAGCAGCAGCGTGGCGCCGTGTTTGGCACAGAGGTATTTCGCCACGTCCCGGGTGTGATACCGGGGCGGGTTTTCCGATTGATAGCTCCCCTCCTGCTCCTCGTCCATGATGATAAGGCCCAGGTTTTTCAGGGGTGCGAAAATAGCGGAGCGGGTACCCAGTACCACCCGGACCTCTCCCCGGCGGATACGCTTCCACTGGTCGTACCGCTCTGTCATGCGAAGAGAGCTGTGGAGCATCGCCACATCGCCGCCGAAATAGGAGGAAAATTTCCGCATCATCTGAGGAGTCAGCACGATCTCCGGCACCAGGACGATAGCAGTCTTGCCCTGCCGCAGAACCTCCTGCACCAGACGCAGATAGACCTGGGTCTTGCCGCTGCCGGTGACGCCGTGGAGGAGAGCCACTTCCCCGTTAGGATGAGCTGTCAGTTCCATGACTGCCTCAAAAGCGGCCTGCTGCTCTTCGTTCAGCTCGATAGGCGGCCCAGGTTCGTTATCCTTCATTTCCGGAACACGAAGTTCCTCTTCTTCCGAAAAGGCCAGGATGCCGGCTTTCTCCAGCCCCCGTAAAGTCTGCATGGAGGCGCCGGTAAAATAGCAGATATCGGCAGCGGAGGCCCGGCCTGTGGAGGCCAGGAGCCGCACCACCTCATAGCGCATCGGTGCGGAACGTTTTCGGGCTTCCGTCAGGGCCAAAGCGTCCTCGGCGCTGACGGCCAGCTCCACCATGCGGCGCTTTCTGTCGCTGATCTTCTGCTTCGCGGTGGTCTCACACCGGACAAGCCCCGCCTTCTGCAGTGCTTTCAGCACGGCAGGCACCTTCTCACCGCACAGATTTCGCAGCGTTTCCAGATCGCACCGTCCGCCGTTGGCGGCCAATGCCTCACAAACAGTGGTGCCGCCCTTGACGGTTCCGGCCTTCTCCCTGCCCTCCTGGTCATCCTCCAAACACCAGACCTCCCGGAACTGATACCACAGTCCGGCAGGTAGAATGGTCTTGACCGCCTCGAACATGGTGCAGAAATACCGCTGACGCATCCACAGCGCCAGGGAGATGCCGTCTTGATCCAGAACGGGCTCCCGGTCCAGCAGGGCTTTCACCGGCTTCAGGCCAGGCAGCTTCTCCCCGCTGCCCCGGGCCAGAATGATGCCCTCAGATTCCCGGTTGCCCCGGCCAAAGGGCACCGTGACCCGTACGCCGGGCACAGCCTGCTCCAGCAGTTCTTGCGGCACCAGATAGTCATAGGGCTTGTCAATGGAATAGGGCGCGGCGCTGACCGCGACTTTTACAATGACAGCGGTCTCCATGCCTCGCCCCTCCTTTGCTGTTTGCGCGTTTTATTCCTCGATGGTGAGATCCATCCGGGTAGCGTCCAGCTTGCCCTCGGCCACCTCGTTGATCGCCATCGTCACCGGCTTCTCATCCAGATGTTCACCGATCTCTTCCGCGTTTTCGGCGATCTGGCGGGCCCGGCGGGCCACTACATTTACCAGCATATAGCGGTTGGGAACATAGCTGGTCAGTTTATTCATTGCGGGATACAGCATCATAATGATCTACTTCCATTCTGCCGTTTGGCTAAAAATTTATTTTGAAATACGTAAAGGTATTATCTGCCGTTGATGATTTCCATGCGTTCCTTCGGCTTGCAGTGCTCTGCCGTCATGATAGCGTCCAGTTCCTTCACCGCGTTTTCCACGGTGTCATTGATGACGAAATAATCATAGGTATGGGCCGTCTGGAACTCCACTTTGGCCCGCAGAAGACGCTTTTGAATTTTGTCCTTGCTGTCGGTGCCGCGTTCCGTGAGGCGGCGCTCCAGCTCTGCCCAGCTGGGCGGAGCGATAAAGATGCGCACGGTGTCCGGCCGCTTGCTGGTGACCTGAATGGCGCCCTGGACCTCAATGTCCAGGATGACATCCTTGCCCTGCTCCATGGCCTCGTCCACAAACCGCTTCGGCGTGCCGTAGAAATTTCCAACATACTCGGCATATTCCAGGAACTGGTCCATGGCGATCCACTTGCGGAAGGAGTCCACATCCATAAAGTGGTAGTGGATACCATCCAGCTCGCCCGGACGGGGGTCACGGGTGGTAGCGGAAACGGAGAAGTACACATTGGGCCGCCTTTCCAGCAGCGCGCTCAAAACAGTGCTTTTTCCGACGCCGGAGGGGCCGGAAATAATAAATGTTTTTCCCTTTTTCATGTTGTCCCTCTTTCCTCTTCCTCTGCCCTGTGGACGCCGAATTTCTCCGGCGGCAGGGCCGACAGGATCACATGATCGCTGTCCATAATAAAAATGGACGCGGTTTTTCGCCCGTAAGTAGCGTCGATGAGCATTCCCCGCTCCCGGCTCTCCTGCACCATCCGCTTGATGGGCGCGGAATCCGGGCTGACGATTGCCACCAGCCGCTCCTCACTGACAAGATTGCCAAATCCGATATTGATGAGCTTCATGCTTTACTCCACATTCTGGACCTGCTCACGCATCTTCTCCACTTCGGCTTTCAGGCCAACGACCACCTGGGCGATGGCCACATCGTTGCACTTGGAGCCGATGGTGTTGGACTCCCGGTTGACCTCCTGAATGAGGAAGTCCATTTTCCGGCCCATGGGTTCGTCGGAGGCAAGCATGGTCCGCAGTTGGGCCACATGGCTCCGCAGGCGGACAGTCTCCTCATCCACAGCCACCTTGTCGGCATAGATGGCAGCCTCGGTCAGGATGCGCTGTTCGTCGATGGTGGTGCTCTGAAGCACCTCCTGCATCCGGGCGGTCAGCTTGGCCCGGTACTCCGCTACGGTCTGGGGAGAACGCTCCTCTACCTGGCTGGTATA
Source organism: Oscillibacter valericigenes (assembly GCF_021531435.1). Taxonomy (GTDB): domain Bacteria; phylum Bacillota; class Clostridia; order Oscillospirales; family Oscillospiraceae; genus Oscillibacter; species Oscillibacter valericigenes_B. Next base: position 99,315 of record NZ_JAFBIS010000009.1, on the reverse strand, counting down.
GTTCTCAATGTAGGTCAGGCGGTTCCCAATGTCCTCCGCCAGCTTGGCGCCTTCCACGGCCCGCATGGTATTATACGCCGCCAGAGCCTCATCCAATACGGCGCACAGGTCGGCGCTGACGGTCTCCAGGTCCTCATCGGCCTTGGTGACGGTCAGCACATCCGGAAAGCGGGACAGCTGCTCCGGCGTCACATGGGGTTCGGTGCCGCAGACTTCCGCCAGCTCTCCCAAAGCCGCGGCGTACTGGGCCGCAAGCTCCCGGTTGACGGTGACTTTCGCCACGTCCGCGGCGGAGGCGTCCACGGTGATGAACACGTCCACCTTTCCCCGGGAGATAGCCTTCTGTACATGCTGCTTCACTACATCCTCCGCAAAGGCGTACATCCGGGGCATTTTCACTGTGCAGTCCAAATAGCGATTGTTAACAGAACGTACCTCCACGGTGATGTCCCGCTTATTCAGCACTTCCCTTGCCCGGCCGTAGCCGGTCATACTCTTGATCATGTTTACTTCCTCCTATTTCTCAGCAGAAGAAACAGTACCCGCCGCCGTTGCAGAGCGTCCACAGGCAACACAGGGGCAGGCAGGGGTTGCCGCCGCACATCTCCGTGCCGAACTGCCCGTTATCGGGCCGGTAGGCCGACTGCGTGCCGCGCTCCATAAACTCCAGTGCCTGACGGTACTCGGTATTGCCGGGATCCATCTGGCAGGCGGTCTGATAGTACCGCTTCGCTTCGTCCATCCAGCCCCGCCGGTAGCAGACGGCGCCCCGCAGGAAATTCCACTCGGCGTTGTGGTCACTGTAATTTGCCAACAGCGCCTCCGCACGGCTGATATTGCCGGTGTTGATGGCGATACGCACCTGCTGGAGCACAGAACTCCCGGAGGAGGACTGGCTGCTGTACTGCTGCTGATATCCGCCGGTGCTGCCCCGGTAGTTCCCATATCCGCCGGAAGTCCCTCCGGAGCGTCCGCCGCTGCGCATTTTGGTGATTTCCTCGTAGGCGGCATTGATCTCTTTCATCTTCTCCTGCGCCAGATCGGCCAGGGGATTATCATGGTAGTTATCCGGGTGGTACTTCCGTGCCAGTTCCCGGTAGGCCCGCTTGACCTCCTCGTCAGTAGCGGTCTCCGGCACACCAAGAATTTGATAGGGATCGTTCATTTGCTTTCCTCGACCTTCTTGAGTTTCTTTCTCTCATCTTCCCGGCAGCTTTTGCGGAACGTTCCGTCCAGAACAGCTTTGCCAACCTGGAAGAGTCCTTGATAAATCGTCTTTTCCAGAACCGGCGTCCAAACGCCGAAATCCCAAAGTTCAAACGCGGTGGCCATCATGCGGATGGAGTGGTCCAGCGAGAGGGCAAATTCCCGGCGGGCCTCCGCCGTCCATGCGCCGTCTGTCAGGCCAAACCGCAGGGCCACGGGATTGTAGCTGCCCACCGCCGCGTCCTGCTTCAAATCGTCCGCCGCGTCCACTAGGTAGACCCAGCGGCCAAGGTGATACAGCAGCTGCTCCAGCACCCTGCGGCGGACAGGGTCGTCCACCTCCCCGGCGGCGCTGCCCAGCAGCACCGCGAAGGCGTCCGCCGCCTGGTCCATGGAGGAACACCGCTGCGCTTCCAATTCGGAAAGACGGCTGAGCTGCGTCCGCACCGCCTCGTCAAAACCGGGGCGCTTGGCCGCTGCCTTCTGGTAGGCGGATTCCAGCACCGCCGAGGCTGCACGGTACTTGGCGCCGTGGAACCAGTCGTGGTCTGCCACGCCGTCCCGCAGCTGCCAATAGGCCAGGATCACGCTCTCATCCGCGGCCAGCTCCATAGCGGCGGTCGGTTCCAGATACGCCCGCCGATGAACAGGGCTTGCATAACAGCGGGCGCTGGAAACGGGCCCCTCCTCCGGCTCGGAGAGCAGGATCGCAAGATAGGTGAAATCATAGTTCAGAATAAAGCGGGCCGCCTGGCCGTACTGCCGGCCCAGCGCGTGGCACAGTCCGCAGTACATCCGGCGAAACCGCTCTTTCTCCTCCTGGGGCAGCGCCTGGAGCGGCGGTCTCACATAGCCGAACATGTCTCAGAACAGCTTCACAATGGTAAAAGAGATCCCACCTCTTGCCTTCAAGCGGCGGTCATACAGGACCGCGAAGCCAATGCCGGCCAGAAAAGCCGCAATCGCGATCGTGTATTGAACAGCCACACTGACTGTCACAAGGGCTGCCAGCAGATAGCCGGCCAGAAACAGCGCTACAGGGATCAAATAGACAAAGGCCACAATGCCCAGCATTTTCTGTGTGCTGCTTTCCACGACCACCTTCTGGCCAGGAAGCGCGCCAATGGGATTGGCGGCCTTGGCGTGAACAGCCGCGCCGCTGACGCCGCAGCCGGCGCACTCCTCACAATCGTGTCCGCAGGCGGATTTCCGGGGCACCGAGATCTCCGCGTGGTCTGTATCGATGATGCGTTCAACAGTTGCGATTTGGGTCATAATATGTCTCTCCTGTGTTATTCCTCAAGCGGCGGTTCCTCTTCCTCCGCCGTGACTTCGCGGATCGTCACCTGGACCTGATATTTGCCCAGGATACCAATATCTCCGGTTCCCTTCACCGATATAGTGGCAGGGACTGTATAAGTGCCGGAAGCAGCGGTATAATCCGTCAGGTCAGCGGTCACGATCAGGTTTTCACTGGTGATGGCCGCCACTTCCTCCGTGGTGCCGAACACCGTCACCGGCAACTCTTCCGTCAGAACCTCCGCTTCCTTGCCCTCGGGCAGTGCCGCGTATTCCATCTGCGTCGCTGTCACCTCGGCACTGGCAATATCCTTGAACTTGATCTGCATCATAGCGCGGGTGACGCCGCTGAGATTCTGGCAGCCATCAGGGATGATAATGGGATAGGTGTTGGTGGAAGCACCCTCGTCCAGCAGATTCAGCAGGTCAAACTCACCCAGAACGATAGAGTTGACATTTTTCAGCTTTCCGGCATCACCGGAGACGGTGATGGTGGATGGGCTGATGGTATAGTCCAGATTGCTCACCCGGGCACCGGCAGCTTCCTTAAAATCGATGACCAGCGCCAGCTCCTTGGTGACGAACACCGGCAGCGTGGCCTGAATAGCCTCCACGGTGGGATAGATGTCCTCACTTTCGATCAGGCGGTTATAGCGGTCATAGAACTGAATAGGCAGGCTCTGCGACACGGATTCCACCGCGTTCTTGCCAATATCCAGCGTGACCTTTGCGTAGGCCACCGGGTCAATATCCTTAGCAAGGCCCCGAATTTCCAGGCTATTCTGGGACAGCGTAACCTCGCCGGCGGAATAGCCGTCCGCCACATTGCCTGTTACCTCGCAGCGGACCTCCACGGTATTGCTGTTCAATTCGCTGACGTTTACAGTGGCGTTATAAAAGCTGCGGTCTGTGATGGTGACGTTATTGTTCAGCAAAAATTTCCGGTCCGATATGGAAACCGACGTGCCAACGCCCTGAACGCCCGCTCTGGATACGGCAGACAGGTCCACCGTCACCCGGATCTTGCTGCGGTCCAGATGCGTAACAAGACGGCGGGCACCCCTGAAAGTCAAATCGATGGTCTGGCTCGTCCCATCCTTGAGCAGCATCAGTCCCCGGTCGGTCAGGGTATCCTCCGAAGTATATTCGATCGGGATGTCCGTCACCTTTTGTTCCACCAGCCGGGCGCTGCCGTTGTTGCCGAATTCATCCACATAAAACCAGATCGCGGCGGAGACCAGAATTGCCACCAGGATATAGAAGGCTTTCCGTCTGTTCATCTTCTTATTCCCCATCGTCCGCACCTCCGTCCTTTTTGGTGCGAAGCAGATTCATCAGGCTGAACTTCTGCTTGTCCGATTCATCCGCATCCTGCGGAAGCAGTTCGTTCCGCAGAAGGTTTTCCAGCGTTTCCGGCTTCAAGTGGCGCTTCAGCATTCCGCCAATGGCCACAGAGATCGAACCGGTCTCCTCGGAGACGATGACCACCACCGCGTCGGAGTTTTCACTCATACCGATGCCGGCCCGGTGCCGCATCCCCAAGTCTCTTGAAAGGTTCACGTTCTTGCTCAGCGGCAGCATACAGCCGGCGCCCAGCACCCGGCCGTGGCGCACGATGACGGCGCCGTCGTGCATGGGCGCTTTCACAAAGAAAATGTTTTTCAGCAGCTCGCTGGAGACGGCGGCATCCAGCACCGTGCCGCTTCGTACCATATCATCCAGCAGGATCTCCCGCTCAAACACGATCAGGGCGCCGGTACGGGACTGGGACATCTCCGTGCAGGCCAAAACTGTCTGGCCAATCATCTGTTCCATGACATTAGTGGATTCCGCATGGGTGAAGAACGCCATAAAGCGGCGGCTGCCCATCTGCTCCAACAGCCGGCGGATCTCCGGCTGGAAAAGGACGATCAGCGCCAGCACGCCCAGGTCCACCATGCGGCTCAGCAAATAGTTGATGCCGTGGAGCTTGAATACGGAGGACAGCATGAGTGCCGCCAAAAATACGAACAGTCCCTTCAGCAGGCTGGCGGCCTTGGTGCTCTGTACCCATGTCAGTACCTTGTAGAGCACAAAAGCCATGATAGCGATGTCCAGATAGTCCGTGACCTGAATCGACAGCACATACCGGCCGATATCGGCAAGCAGTTCGGTGAAACTTCCATCCATTTTTGTCCTCATCCCTTTCAGGCCATGAATACATTAATTATATAAAATATGCCAGTAGATTGCAAGGCGAATCCGGGGAAAATTCACGGACTGTTCAGAAAAATCAGCGCAGAAGTCCCGGAAGCACGGATAAAAGGCGGTAGACTTCCTCCCTGGTATTGAAATCAGAAAAACTCAGGCGCACGGTACCCGTATCCAGCGTCCCGGCGCTTCTATGGGCGAAGGGTGCGCAATGGATACCTGACCGGACGGCGATCCCGCTTTCCGCCAAGCCGCCGCCGATTTCCTCCACGTCCTTGTGCTCCGGGACAAAAGACAGCACGCCGGCCTGCGCCCGCAGTCCCGGCATGGCAAAGACTTTGACGCCGGGGATGGCCCGAAGCCCTTCCACGGCCAGCAGCGTCAGCCGCCGCTCCCGGTCAAGAATGTCCGTCATCCCCCGCTGCCGGACAAACCGTACGCCAGCCAGAAGGCCTGCGATGCCGGGTACGTTGTGAGTGCCGGCCTCCAGTCGGTCCGGCAGGAAATCAGGCATCTCCTGCTGCATGGAAAGGCTCCCGGTGCCGCCCTGCATCAGAGGCTTTACCGGCACATTCTCTCCGCACAGCAGCACGCCCGTTCCCTGGGGGCCGTACAGCCCCTTATGTCCCGGCATGGCAATGAAAGCAGCTCCCAGCCGGTCCATCTCCAGCCGCAGTACCCCGGCGGACTGGGAGGCGTCGATGATCATGGGAACGCCCCGTTCCTGGCAGATGGCCGCGATCTTCTCAATTGGCAGGATAAAGCCAAAGACATTGGAGATATGGTTGCAGACTACAGCATCCACCCCGGGACCGACAAAACGGTCAAAGGCGGCAATGACCGCCTGCTGGTCAAACAGCGGCGCCTCCGCTGTAACGACATCCGCTTTCAGCGCCTCCAGCGGCCGAGTCACGGCGTTGTGCTCATAGCCGGAGACCACTACCCGTCCGCCCGGCGGCACCAGGCTCTGAATGGCAATATTCAGCCCGTGGGTGGCGTTGGACGTAAAAACCACCCGTTCGGGATTTCCGACGCCGAACAGTTCCGCCAGTTCGCTCCGGCACTGGAACGCCGTCTCCGCCGCCCGCATGGCGGCTGGATAGCCGCCCCGCCCCGGAGAACTCATGGTTTTCAGCGCCTCCTGCATGGCCGACGCCACAGCGGGCGGCTTCTGGAAGGTGGTGGCCGCGCTGTCAAAGTAGATCATGGCCGACCTCCCGGAAGATTCCCCGCTGATTGAGAAATATTTGAACAGGGTCCAAGGCTTCCCTGTGAAGCGCGATCAAAGCTGTTTTGAGGTCCGCCGCCGCCAGCTGTACGGCATAGGCACAGCCCAGGTCCGTCAGTTCCCGGGGCGCCCGATAGATCTGGCAGCGGAGGCCCACCCTTTCCAGTGCCCACTGCATACGCTGGGCGTAGGTCACGGAACGGGCCAGGATCAAGTAGTAGTCCATAGACACTCCTCCTTTCTATCCAGTCTACGGACAGAATCGGAAAAGGTGCGAAAAGGGACGCGCCGCATGGCGCGTCCCTTGGCAGTCTCTTATCGTGTGATCTCCAAAAGTACCACGGCGTGAGCCGCCATACCGGAGCCGTCCCCTGTAAAGCCCAGGCCCTCCTCCGTGGTGGCCTTCACATTTACCTGCTCCGGACTGATACCCAGGGCGGCGGCGATATTCTCCGCCATCTGCTGCTTATACGGCCCCACCTTCGGCGCCTGAGCCAGCAGCGTGGCGTCAATATTCACCACCGCAAAGCCTTTCTCCCCCAGCAGCCGGCCGACTTCCGCCAGCAGCTTCAGACTGGAAATGCCCGCATAAGCCGGGTCGGTGTCCGGGAACAGCTTGCCGATGTCTCCCAGCCGGGCGGCGCCGGTCAGCGCGTCCATGACCGCGTGGACGAGCACGTCCGCGTCGGAATGGCCCAGCAGACCTTTCTCCCAGGGGATGTCCACACCACCCAGGATCAGCTTCCGTCCCTCCACCAGACGGTGGACGTCATAACCGTGTCCGATACGCAGACTTGTCATATCCCGTTCTCCCTTGCCTGCAAAATGGCCTCTGCCAGGGTGAGGTCGATGGGCGTCGTGATCTTGATGTTGGCTTCATCGCCTTCCACCAGAAACACGACCTTGCCCAGCTGCTCTACCGCGCTGCAATCGTCGGTAACGGCTGTTCCCTTGTCCACGGCGGACTGGAGGGCAGCTTTCAGCAGATCGGCTTCAAATACCTGGGGCGTTTGGACCGCCCGCAGGCTTTCCCGCACCAGCGTCTGCGCCACAGCACCACCGTCCCGCACCACCTTCACGGTATCCTTTACCGGCACGGCGGGAGCCGCCGCGCCGCAGCGCCTGGCGGCTGCAATGACCCGGTCGATAAGCTCCGGCGTGGCCAGCGGCCGGGCACCGTCCTGCACCGCCAGCAGCGACGCCTCCGGCGATGCCTCCAGTGCGGCCAGCAGGACGGAATGAACACGGCTGTCCCCGCCGCGGATGACCTTTGTGCACTTGCTGATCCCATATGTACGGCAGAGCTGGGAGATCTCCACCAGATCCTCCTCCCGGGTGGCGACCACGATCTCATCCACCCGCTGGGACGATTGCAGAGACGTCAGCGTGCGGACCAGGACCGGGATACCGTCCAAGGGCTCCAGCAGCTTATTGACGCCGCCCATCCGGCTGGAACTGCCGGCGGCGGCCACCAAAGCGGTGCAGAAAGGTCTTCTGCTCTCCCGCATTTTTTTCAAAAATGGCAGCATATCATAATTCCTCTCAGGGTACGTCAATTCGCGGCTTTCTGCATCATCGCGCGGTCCAGCCGCCCTTCCATGGATGGATAATCACTTTGTAGAACCAGGACCAGCTCTGAAAGCATGATCTGCTTGGCGCTGTGCAGCATCTTCCGCTCTCCGGTGGAAAGTCCCCGGACCATGTCACGGCGCATCAGTCCCTTGACCACCTGGGCCACTTCGCGGAGGTCTCCGCTTTTCAGGCGCACCAAATTTTCCTGGTAACGCTTGTTCCAGTTCGCATTGTGTTCAACGCTGATCGACGGGATCTCACTCAGCAGCGCGTTTGCCTCCGCCGCGGAGATCACCTTGCGGATACCGATGGCCTGGCTGTTCTCCGTGGGAATCTTCAGAATCAAGCCGCCCATAGGCATCTTGAACACATAATATTCCTTTGTGGTGCCTGCAACCCGCTCCTGGACAATATCGTCGATCACACCGGCGCCGTGCATCGGATGCACGACCAGATCCCCAATGCTGAACATGGCATTATCCTTTCTCGTCCGTTCGCCTTGATTTTGGTATCCGCTTTGGCCGCTCTTTGCAAAGTATCGCTATTTAAAATATATTATACCGATATTTTCCTGCTTTTACAAGCATTTTTGCAAATAATTGCAACGATTTTCGAAAAAAACAGCGGGTGTTCATCAGAACGCCCGCTGTTTTATCATATCACATATCTTTACTTCTTGTTAGAACGACGCCAAATATGCATTTTTTCCGCCTCAGCGATCAGTTCATCACGGAACTGGGGATGGGCAATATTGATGAGGCCCTCGGCACGCTCCCAGGTGGACTTGCCCTTGGCGTTGAATTTGCCGTACTCCGTCACCAGCCAGTGGAGGTTGGTACGGGTGCAGGTAGCAATGGAACCTTCAATCAGCGTGGGACGGATACGGGACTGGAGCTGGCCGGTCTTTTTGTCCTTCACGGTGGAGGAGCAGCAGATGAAGCTCTTGCCGCCCTTGGACAGATAGGCGCCCATGACGAAGTCCTGCTGGCCGCCGGCGCCGGAGATATGGTGGGTGCCGGAGGATTCGGAGGACACCTGGCCGAACAAGTCGATATCCACCGCGCCGTTAATGGAGATGAAGTTGTCGATCTGGGACACCCGCGCAATATCGTTGACATAGCTGACAGGGGCAGCCATGCAGGCGGGGTTGTTGTTGATATAGTCGTACAGCTTCTGGGAGCCGGCGGCAAAGGCGTAGACCTGACGGCCCTTGTCGAAGGGCTTGCAGACGCCGGTCAGCTTGCCGGCCTCGGCCATGTCGACGAAAGCATCTACGTACATCTCGGTGTGAACGCCCAGGTCCTTCAAATCGGACTTGGCGATCATCTTGCCGATTGCGTTGGGCACGGAGCCGATGCCGAGCTGCAGGCAGGCGCCGTCAGGGATCTCGGGAACCACCAGGTTCGCAATGGCCATATCCACATCAGAGGGCTCACCGGAGCCGCCCAGCGTCTCCATGGGCGGGTTCTCACCCTCCACGATCATATTCACTTCGCTGATATGGACACAGTTCTCGAAACCGCCCAGGCAGACAGGCATATTCTTGTTGACCTCAACGATCACGGTCTTGGCGCAGTCACAGACAGCCTTCAGATGAGAACCGCCGGGGCCGAAGTTGAAATAGCCGTGCTCGTCCATGGGTGCCACCTGGAACATGGCGACATCCAGAGACTTGATGCAGTTACGGTAATAGCCGGGCAGCTCAGAGTAACGCAGGGGAATGTAGAAAGCAAACCCGTCCTTAATGGCTTTACGCTCAATGCCGGACATATGCCAGGAGTTCCAGGAAAAATGATTGGCGGCATTCGGCACATCAAAAATAGCGGGACGGCGGGTCAGAATACCGCCGCGGATCTTGACGTCCGTCAGATCCTCCATACGCTTTGCCAGTGCCTTGTCCAAAGCATTTGCGGAGCAGATGCTCCAGCCATAATCCAGCCAGTCGCCGGACTGAACGACCTTGACAGCCTCTTCAGCCGTAGTCAGCTTCTGCTGGTATTCTTCCAGATAACTCATGTTTCTTCCTCCCTGTCTGATTTGTTGTATGATGAGATTGCATATAGTCATACATCGCATTGTCAAGATTATAACAGATACAAACAGACAATGCAATGAAAACGTGAAAAAAATCACAAGTTTTTTCAAATAAAGAGGCAGACCGGAACTGGTCTGCCTCTTTTCGGACAAAATTACTCCTCGACGGGAGCCTCCTCAGCGGCCTCCTCAACAGTGGGAGCCAGCAGCGCGCGGATAGACAGGGAGATCTTCTTCTTCTCCTCGTCCACAGCGGTGATCTTGGCGTCCACGATCTGGCCCTCGGACAGGACATCCTCGGGCTTCTCGATGCGGCGGTCAGCGATCTGGGAAATGTGGATCAGGCCGTCCACGCCGGGCACGACCTCGGCAAAGGCGCCGAAGGTCATCAGCTTGACAATGCGGACAGAGGCAACATCGCCCACGCTGTACTTGTTCATGAACACGGTCCAGGGATCAACGCTGTGATCCTTGACGCCCAGGGAGATCTTGTGCTTCTCGGGGTCGAAGGAGATGACATACACATCCAGGGTGTCGCCGACCTTGCAGACCTCAGAGGGGGTCTTGATGCGGCTCCAGGACAGCTCGGAGATATGTACCATGCCGTCCACACCGCCGATGTCCACGAACACGCCGTAGCTGGTCATGGACTTCACGGTGCCGGTGTAGTGCTTGCCCACCTCGATAGAACCCCACACGGCCTCCTGAGCGGCCTTGCGGGCCTCGTCAGAGACGGAGCGGATGGAGCCCACCACGCGGCGGCGGGCACGGTTGACCTCGGTGATGCGCAGCTGCACCTTCTGGCCCTTCATGGCGGACAGGTCAGCGCCGCGGGGCTGGCCGCTCTGGGAAGCGGGCACGAACACGCGGACGCCCTTCACGGAAACGACGATGCCGCCCTTGTTCTCTTCGGTGACGGTACCCTCCATGACGGTCTTTTCTTCCACGGCGGTCTCGATGTTCTCCCAGACCTTGACAGCGTCCAGGCGCTTCTTGCTCAGCTCGGCATAACCCTCCACGTCGTTGACGCGGACAATATAGGTCTCGATCTCATCGCCGACCTTGACGATGTCCTCGGGCTTTGCGGTGGGGTCGTCGCTCAGCTCGCTCAGCTTGATGTAAGCGGCCTGCTTGGCGCCCACATCCACCTGGACCTCAGTCGGGGTGATGGCCGTGACGATGCCGGTTACCTTCTCTCCTGTATTTAAAGTTTTGAAAGACTGATTCAGTAATTCCTCGAAGGACTCCTCTTTGCCCTCGGCCGCTTTGATTTCTTCGCTCATCGTTGCATATACCTCCTTAATAATGCCCGCAGGTGTGGAGGCGCCGGCTGTCAGTCCCGCCGCAGAGCATCCGGTAAAGATCCCATGGGGCAGCTCGTCCGCGCTCTCCACCTGGAGCACGCGGGGACACTCCTTCATGCAGATCTCCGTCAGGTGCTTTGTGTTGGCACTCTTCCGGTCCCCTACCACGACCATCACGTCCACTTGGCCGGCGATGAACGCCGCTTCCGTTTGCCGCTTATGCGTAGCATTGCATATTGTATCAAAAATTTTTACGTTTGTACACTCTTTTTTTAGGATTTTCCAAGAAGTTTCAAAAAGTTCACGAATACAGGTGGTCTGAGCCACTACTGTCAGAGGGGTTTCACGGTTTTCAGAATTTTCCGACAGCCACAATTTTACGGAGTCCGGCCCGTCAAAAACCAGCGGATGGGCACACCAGCTGGCCACGCCCATCACCTCCGGGTGGTGCGGCTCCCCGATGATGAGCGGCTGCCGTCCCTCCTGCTCCGCCTGGGATACCAGGCGCTGGATGCGCACCACATTGGGGCAGGTGGCGTTGACACACCGGGCTCCCCGGCGCTCCAGCTCGTCCAAAACGCTTTTCAGTTCTCCGTGGGAACGGATGATGACGGTATCCCCCGCCCCCAGAGAAGCGCTGTCCGCCGTTTTGTGAACACCGCGCTCCACCAGCTCCGCCACCACATGGGCATTGTGGATCAGATCGCCCAGCATCCAGCAGCTTCCCTGTTCCGCGGCGGTCTTTTCCGCCAGCTCCACCGCCCGCTGGACGCCGTAGCAAAAGCCGGCGCTCTCCGCCAGAAGTACTTTTCCGCTCACAGGGGCTTCCCTCCCACGGCCTGGCCGCCCAGGGCATAGGCCTGCTCCAGAAGGTCATCCGCGATCTTCTGCATCTCATCCGCCGTACCGTGGCGTCCCGTGTAATGGGGCTCATAGGGGTCGCCGAAAATGATGCGGGTCCGGTGGAACAGCTTTTTCTCTCCGTCCATAAATACCGGGACCAGCTTTGCGCCGGTGCGGACGCCGATCATAGCCGCGCCGCTCTTGGCGTGGGCCGGCAGGCCGTCTATGTAGCCCACGCCGTTGCGGACCACAGTTCCCTCCGGAAAGATCAGCAGATTGTCTCCGGCTTTGAGGACCTGAATGGCGGTCTTGACGGCCTGGATGTCGTTGTTGCCCCGGCTGACGGGGAACGCGCCCAGTTTCCGGATGATCCACCCCAGGATGGGATTTTTGAACAGCTCCTCCTTTGCCATGGCGTGGAGCCGGTAATTCACAGGCAGCCGGGTGCCCAGCAGCACCGGGTCCCAGTTGCTGGAGTGGTTGGGACACAGCAGCACGCCGCTTTTCGGCAGCTTCTCTAGGCCTTCTACCGTGGTGGGATGGATGATCCGCAGGATAAATCCCAGCACGTAATATACAAAAACGAAAAATCCATTTGTCGGTTTCATGCTTCCGTCCTCTCCCGAATGATATGCAGCAAGGCCGCTTCGCTCTCCTGGAAGGTAAGCTCCGTGGTGTCCAGCAAAACGGCGTCCTCCGCCTGGCGCAGAGGCGCCGCGGCCCGGTGGGAGTCATTCCAGTCCCGCTCCTGAATATCCGTCAGGATCTGCTCAAAAGGCTGGGGGATGCCCCGCTGCTCCAGCTCCAGCATCCGCCGCCGGGCACGGGCTTCCGGGGAAGCCGTCAAAAACACTTTCACCTGAGCATCCGGCAGGACTACCGTGCCGATGTCCCGGCCATCCATGATGACATTATTGGTGCGGGCCAGTTCCCGCTGCATCTCCAGCAGATACGCCCGTACCGCCGGATGGGCGGACACGGCGGAGGCGTACATGGATACCTCCGGCAGCCGGATCTCCTTTGTGACATCCTGTCCGTTCAGGAACATATGCTGCAAGCCGTCCTCCCCATAAGTCAGCTCCACCCGGAGGCCGGGCAGGGCCGCGGCCACCGCCGCCTCGTCCTTGGGGTCGATGCCGGCGGTGAGGGCATGATAACCGATGGTGCGGTAAATGGCGCCGGTATCCACATATAAATAGCCAAGTTTTGCGGCAATACTCCGGGCCAGGGTGCTCTTTCCGGCGCCGGAGGGTCCGTCAATGGCAATGTTGATGGTCTGCATAGTCGTCTCTCCTGTCATGTCTCATTCTCCGCCGCAGCGAAGCCGGCGGCACGGCCTGTGGCCCAGGCGATCTGAAGGTTGAAGCCGCCGGTATATGCGTCCACATCGATCAACTCACCTGCGAAGTATAACCCCTTTACAAGCTTTGATTCCATGGTCTTAGGATCAATTTCCCCCACCTTGACGCCGCCGGAGGTCACAATGGCGTCCGTCACCGGGCAGGGCCCGGCGATAGCAACGGAAAAATGCTTCAGCAACTGAAGAAGTCCCCGCCGCTGTTCCTTGGTCAGGTCATGGACCTTCTGGTGAGGCGGGATTTCAGATAACTCCACGATGACCGGGATCAGCTTCTGCGGCAGCAGATCATCCAGGGCATTGCAGAAGTCGCTGTTGGCATATTTTGCAAAATCGGACAGAAGCCGCTTGTCGAGCTGCTGCTCGTCCAGCGCAGGCTTCAGGTCGATCTCGATGCGGTACGCCTTTTTCTCGAAACGCCGCATGTGGGCGGAAGCGGACAAAATCAGAGGACCGCTGACGCCGAAATGGGTGAACAGCATTTCGCCGAAATCCGTGTAGATTTTTTTGCCGTTCTCAAATACCGTCAGGCTCACGTTCCGCAGGCTCAGTCCCTGCATCCGGGCACAGTTATTCCCCTGCTCCCGAAGCGGTACCAGTGAACCCTGCAGCGGCGTCACCGTATGCCCGGCCTCCGCCGCCATGCGGTGTCCCTCCCCAGTGGAGCCGGTGGCGGGATAGCTGACGCCTCCGGTTGCCAGAATGACAGCCTCCGCCGGATAACTTCCCTTTTCGCCAGTCACACCGCAAACCATACCGTCCCGGATGTCCAGAGATACCGCCCGGTCCCGGCGCAGAACGACCTTCAAAGCTTTCAGACGCCGCTCCAGGGCGCCGCTGATGTCAAAAGCCCGGTCGGACACCGGGAACACCCGGTTCCCCCGCTCCGTTTTCAGCGGAACGCCCAGGCTTTCGAAAAACGCTTTGGTATCCCGGCCATCAAAGCGGGAAAAGACGCTGTATAGGAATTTGCCGTTTTTCGGCGTGTTCGCCAGCAGTTCCTCCAGCCCCGCGTCGTTAGTAACGTTGCAACGACCCTTTCCGGTGATGTTCAATTTTTTACCCAGCCGTTCATTGGGCTCCAGCAGGGTCACGTGGGCGCCCTTCTCCGCCGCGGAGATGGCGGCCATCATGCCGGCGGCGCCGCCGCCGACCACTACGATCTCTTTACTCATCATCCATCTTTCCGAATACGCCGTATTCGTTCCAAATGTCCTCCAGCTCCGCGAAGGTGGTGGCCACATCTGTTCCCATGCGGTGTGCCAGTGCCACCAGCAGCGCGTTAATGAGGGACAGGGGCGCCACCATGGAATCCACAAAGGAGATCATCTCACAGGGCGCCAGCAGCGCCGCATCAGACATCTGGTAGACCGGAGACAGTTCATTGTCGGTGATGGCAATGATGCTGGCACCACGGTCCTGGGCGAATTTTACCGTATTCATAGTCACCTTGGAGTACCGGGGAAAGCTGATGGCAAGCATCACATCCTCCGGCCCGATGCGGAAGAGCTGCTCGAAGATCTCTCCCGCCGCGTTGGACTGCACCAGCGTCACATTCTCGCACAGCAGGTGCATGTAAAAATTCAAATATCCGGCCACAAAGGAAGAAGATCGGACACCGAGAATATAGATATGGCGGGCTCCCATGATACGCTCCACCACATTGTCAAACTCCGTCCGGTCCGCCTCGGCCACGATCTCCCGCAGCTTGTCGATATCGGACTGCAAAACGGCGCCCAGCAGGTCCTGGCGATCAAAAAGGTCGCCTGCCGCCTGGATGCGCTGCGTGGAGGTCAGGCGGCTGCGGATCATCTCCTGCAAGGCCCGCTGCATACTGGGATAGCCGTCGTAGCCCAGCTCCGAAGCAAACCGCACCACGGTGGATTCGCTGACACCTACCAGTTTGCCCAGCTTGCTGGCGGTCATAAAAGCGGCTTTATCGTAATTCTCCAAAATATAGCCGGCGATCCGTTTCTGACCCTTGGAAAACCCGCTCATACTGCTCTCTATCGTATGTAAAATACTCTTTGCCACGGTCTTTCCCTCCGTGTCTGTCTATCATCTGGAGGCTGTTTGTTTGCCTCCGACATTATAAAAATCAGACCATTGTCTGATTTTCAACGCTTTTCAGTATAGCACACAAGCAAGGAAAAGAAAATGTTTTTTGCGAGTTTTTTTCTGCCTCTTGCAAAAAGAAGGATAAGCAGCCGCAGTCCGCGGTTGTTTATCCTTCCTGCAGGGCTTTTACTTCCTCCGGCATCAGATAACGCCATGCTCCTACCGGCAGATCGCCCAGTTCCAACGTGTGCTCTTTCACCCGCCGCAGGCGTTTCACCGTCAGGCCGCAGGCAGCGCACATCCGCCGGATCTGGCGGTTTTTGCCCTCATGGATGGTCATGGAAAGCTCCGCCGTCTCCCTGCCCTGCCGCAGGACTTCCACCCGGGCCGGGCGGATCGACTCCCCTTCCAGATCCGTCAAGGACGCCAGCCGCGCCGCGCAGCCCTGCACGGGGCCATAGACGGAAACTTGATACGTCTTATCTATCTCACCGCTGGGATGGATGAGCCGCTGCATCAGCGCTCCATCGTTGGTCATCAGCAGCAGTCCCTCGGAATCCAGGTCCAGACGGCCCACGGGATACACCCGCGCGCCGCAGTCCCGCACAAGGTCCGCCACTGTTTTCCGGCCTTCTTCATCGGAAAGCGTGGTGACATATCCCCGTGGCTTGTTCAGCAGGAGATACACCGGCTCCGCTGGGCCGGAAATGGGCTTGCCGTCCAGCCGGATGTCATCTTTTTCCGGGTCGGCCCGCCGACCCAGCTCCGCCGGAATGCCGTTGACCGTGACCCGGCCAGCCGCGATGTAAGCCTCCGCCGCCCGGCGGGAGCATACCCCGGCGGCGGAAAGCAATTTTTGCAGTCGTTCTTCCATCTGTCAATCCTCATCGGAAAAGGAAAACCCTCGTTTCAGTGTTGCCATGGCGGACTCCAGCTTCGGCGGGACGGATTCGCCGCACAGCAGCTCCACCCGGCCCACTTCCCTGCCATCCAGGGTAAATACGGCTTCTCCGGCCCTGCTGCCGGCCATCACAGGAGCTGTCAGAGGCGTATCCAGTTCCACACGCATCTCCAGCTGTTCCCCCTCCGCCAGCGGCCAGGAAAAGCTCTCAGCCGCCGCCAGGGATACGGTATCCCGAAGCCCGTCCTTCACAGGCGCCTGGTACAGCGTTTTGCCCAGAATTGCCGCCCTGTGAGCGGGATAGGTGGAAAAGCCGTAGTTATACAGCGCCTCATGGTCCGCCCAGTCGTTGCCGTCCTGGAGCGTCACCGCCACCAACCGCTGTCCGTTTCGCTCACAGCAGCTTACCAGCGTCCGGCCAGCGGCCCGGGTATATCCGGTCTTGAGGCCCAGGCAGCCGTCCACATACCGCAGCAGCTTGTTGTGGTTCGTCATGGTACGTCCGCCGATGGTAACGCTCTGGGTGGAGGCGATGCGGAGCAGTGTTTCGTTCTTCACCGCGGCACAGGCCAGCTTCGCCATGTCCCGTGCGGTGGAATAGTGGTCCTCCGCGTCAAGGCCATTGGGATTTGCAAAGGAGGAATCCTCCATTCCCAACTCCCGGGCCGTTTCATTCATCAGTTTTACAAAGCACTTCTGACTGCCGCCCACATGGTCCGCAATGGCCACTGCAGCGTCGTTTCCGGAGCAAAGCATCAGCCCGTAGAGCAGCGCCTCCAGGGTCAGCTGTTCCCCCTCTTTCAGGTACATGGAGGATCCCTCCGTCAGCGTGGCCTCCCGCTTGACCGTGACCACATCCGACAGATTTCCCTCCCGGATGGCCACCAGCGCGGTCAGGATCTTCGTGGTGCTTGCAATCAGCATCCGGGCGTCGGCGTTCTGCTCATACAGCACCCGGCCGCTGTCCGCATCCATCAGGATCGCGGAGGCGGCAGAGGTCCCCACTGCTTTTGCCTGACAAGGGAATATACTGAACAGCAGCCATGCTGCCATAAAAAATGCCGGAATACGCCGGTGCATACCGCCATCACCTCATTTGTTCACAGTGATGGTAGTATACCCCTCTCAGAGCGTTTCTTTTGCTTCTTTCTTGTCGAAAAATTTTTCCACTTTATCCATGATATCCGGCGCCATGTCCACGATGCGGTCCACGGTGGACGCGGGAGGCACGGCTACCGGCAGGACGCGGGTAGTTCCATCCTTGATGACCAGGAACGCCACAGGGTCGATCTTGACGCCGGCGCCCGCGCCGCCGCCGAAGTTCTCCTTCGGGGCTTTGCCATAATCTCCGCCGCCGCTGCCAAAGCCGAAGCTGACCTTGGAAATGGGGATCAGGGTCACGCCGTCCGGGGTAGTGATGGGCTGGCCGACAATGGTGTTGGTATCCACCATCTCCCGCACCTTTTCCATCGTGGTGCGCATCATATCGCTCAGTGGGTTCTTGTTCTCCATCTTGTTTTCCATCTATGACCATCCTTTCTCAAGCTGTTGCCGCTTTTGGCTCCGGCGGCTGCTTTTTTTGTTTTTTCCGATAACGAAGGAACCATTTCAGTGCCGGGAATGCGACGGTGGCGCCTACTGCCAGCAGCGTGCCGACTCTGGCCGTAACGCCAAGCTCTCCCTCAACTTTCGTCTCAGATGCATTGAAATCGATCCCTATATGGATATGGGGCTCAGGAATGACCAGCAGCCGCTCCAGCACAGGCATGACCGCCCAGACACCGGCGTGAGCTTCCCCATACAGCTGCGCGGCGGCAGCCGGGTCCTCTTGGCCGCCCAGGGTCACGCACAAGTCCATCGGGTGGATGCGCACTCCCCGTCTGGTGCGGTTCAGCGCCCGCTTCAGCGGCGGCCAGAGAACGGATACCGCCTCCCGGATATCCGCCATGGAAGGCTTGGGAAAACACGGCTTTTTTTCTGCTTTTTCCTCCGATTTTTCTGCTTCTTTCGGTTTTTTTGCCCGTTTTTCCCTCTTTTTATCCTGTTTCTTGCCGGGCAGGATATGGATGCGGAAGGGGCCGATCTTGGCATCCAGCGCAAGCGCATCGCCGAATACCGCATAGACACCCACCCGGGTCAGGCACAGCAGCACAAGCAGCGCCAGCAAAATGCCCAGTATCCACAATACGACTGTCAATGCATCTCACCTCCCGCCAAAGCTGTTATGAATGTTTATTCTTCTGGCGCTTCGGTACCGGATTCCGGGAAAGCGGCCTCCTCCGGCGTATCGGCGCCGGTGATCTCCGCCTCCTCAGCGGGGTCTACAATCTGGCCGTCCTCATTCAGGCGCATCTGTCCCTCCCCGCCCAGGTCCGGCATTTCCGGCAAGTCCTCCAGGCTGGTCAAATGGAAGGCCCGCAGGAACTGCTTGGTGGTGCGGTACAGCCGGGGCCGGCCGGGCACCTGGAGCCGGCCGCATTCCTCGATCAGCTTTCGGTCCAAAAGAAGCCCAATCGTATAAGAGCTGTCCACGCCCCGGATCTGGTCCACATAAGCCCGGGTGGTGGGCTGGTAATAGGCGATGATCGTCAGCACTTCCAACGCCGGCTGGCTCAGCTTGGCGGGCTTGCGAATCTCAAAAGCCTTGCGGATGACATCCGCGTAATCCGGTGCGGAGCAAAGCTGCCAGCTATCCTCAATGTGCAGCAGGCGGATACCCCGGCGCTCATAGGCGTAGTAGTCCATCAGCTTTTGAAGCACCTGCTCCACGGTGGGGCGGTCCATGTCCAGCGCCACGCAGATGCGCTCCACGTGCACAGGCTCCCCGGACGCGAACAGGATGCCCTCAATAGCGGATTCGATTTCTTTCATCTCCATGCTTTCCATGGCAGTCTCCTTCTGTGAATTACAGCATCAGATTGTCCGGCAGCTCGCCTTCCTGACGGACGGTGCAGTCCGTCTCAGAACCAGCCAGCCGCAGCACACGGGCCCGGCAGAGCTCCAGCACTGCCAGAAATGTCGCCACGATCTCGCTGCGGCTCCGATTGTTCCGGAACAGCAGTCGAAACCGGGTGATGCCGTGTTCCTTGAGCTGTCGAATAATTTCCCGGGCCTTGCTCTCCACAGGATAGGGCTCGTGCTGAACAATATCCTGAAAAGCGGCCTTGGGCGGCGGCAGGGCGCGTTCCGCCCGGTTCTGGATCTCCGCCATGGCAAGCACCAGATCCGCCCGCTCCTGATCGTATTCGTAGATTTTGCCCCGCTTCACCGGCTCCGGGTTCCGGGTGATGATATTGCGGCCAAACTCCCCCATGGGACCCAGCTTGGCAGCCAGGGTCTTGACGCGGATATAATTCTCGTTCCGGCGCCGCTCCTCCAGGGATTGGATCAGGGCGTCCATCTCGCTCTGGGCCTCTTCATCCTCGATGGACAGCAGCATCCTGGTCTTGATATACACCAGATGGGAGGCCATGGTGACGAATTCGCTGGCCACCTCCAGATCCATCTTCTGCCGCTGCTCCAGCCACAGAAGATACTGGTCGCAGATCAGGGAAATAGAGATGTCCTGGATCTCCATCTTGTTCTTGCTCAGCAAAAACAGGATCAGGTCCAGAGGCCCTTCAAAGTCCTGCATCTCCTCCGTCCGGGAGCGGACCACTTTTTCCAATTTAAATACAGGGTTTTCCAAAAAGCCCACCTCAATAGATCAAGTTGAAAAATACCTCATACACCCGCATAATGGCGCCGCTGATAAAACCGCCGGAAATCCCCAGGAGGGACAGCGCCAAGAGCAGCAGCATCCCGTACCGCTCATACCGCATCAGCTTCACATACGTCTGGTCCGGCAGCAGCACCGCAATAACCTTGGAGCCATCCAGCGGCGGGATGGGAATGAGATTGAACAGCCCCAGACCGATAGACAAAGGCGCCGCTGTGTAAAGGCAGAAGGTAAAAAGCACATCCAGCGCCGCGGAATAAGGGGCGTAAAGGTAAATCATTTTACTGATGAACATGAGGAGCAGCGCCAGCAGAAAATTGGAGACCGGCCCAGCCAGTGCTGTCAGGGCCATGCCCTCCTTCGGTTTCTTGAAATACCGGGGGTCCACCGGCACCGGCTTTGCCCAGCCAAATCCTGCCGCGAACATCATAAACAGGCCGAACCAGTCGATATGGTGCAGCGGATTCAGGGACAGCCGGTGCATGGATTTGGCGGTGGGGTCGCCCAGTGCATAGGCCGCCAGTCCATGGCAGGTCTCATGAACGGTCAGACACAGCAAGACAGCCGCCACACGGAGGACGGCGTCCAGCAGGGAAACCATGTCCAACGCCCGAAATAATTCCTGAAGATAATGCAGCATAGCGCGCTCCAACTCATAATAGCCCAAAATATAGGAGTATTATACCAGTTCACGCCACTAAATACAAGGAAAATCCCGTATTTTGCTTACGGAAGCAAAAAAGGCGGACGCATACGCGTCCGCCCTTTCAATGTTGGAAAGATTAAGCCTTCTTCACCATGGAGGCGATCTCCTCGGCGAAGTTCTCCTGCTTCTTCTCAATGCCCTCGCCCTTCTCGAAACGCACGGCGTCCTTGAAGGTGATGGTGCCGCCCAGCGCCTTGGCGGCGGAGGCGATATACTTCTCAATGGACATGGAGTTGTCCTTCACGAACTCCTGCTGCAGCAGGCAGTTCTCGGCATAGAACTTGTTCAGCTTGCCCATGACGATCTTCTCGCGGACCTGCTCGGGCTTGTTGGCCATCTTGGGATCGTTGGCCATCTGGACCATCATGATCTTCTTCTCCTCGGCCAGGACGTCCTCAGTGACCTGAGCCTTATCCCAGAAGCGGGGATTCAGAGCGGCGATCTGCATAGCCACGTCCTTGCCGACTTCCTCCACCTTCTCGGCGGGCAGGTCGGTCTCCAGGTTCACCAGCACGCCGATCTTGCCGCCGGCGTGAACATAGGAAACGGACACGCCGTCAGCGAAGCGGGCGAAACGGCGGACCTTGATGTTCTCGCCGATGACGAGGACCATCTCCTGCTGCTGCTGCTCCACGGTCAGGTCAGTGTCAACATACTTGCAGGACATCAGGGCCTCCAGGTTGGCGGGGTTCTCCTTGGCCACGGTGGCGGCCACGCCCTTGACAAAGTTCACGAACTTCTCGTTCTTGCCCACGAAGTCGGTCTCGGCGTTGACCTCGACCACGACGCCCACGCCGTCCACGACGGTAGCGTAAGCCATGCCCTCGGCGGCGATACGGCCGGCCTTCTTGGCGGAAGCGGCCATGCCCTTCTCGCGCAGCCACTCGACGGCCTTATCCATGTCGCCGTCGGAGGCGGTCAGAGCCTTCTTGCAATCCATCATACCCACGCCGGTCATTTCGCGCAGGTTCTTCACATCAGCTGCGGTAAAAGCCATTTTATTTTCCTCCAATATCTTGATACAAGCGCGCCGCGCTTGAAACGTCCTGATTACTCAGCGTCCTCAGCAGCCTTCTCCTCGGCGGCCTCGGCGGTCTGCTCGCCCTGCTTGCCCTCCAGCACGGCGTTGGCCATGATAGAAGAGATCAGCTTGATGGCGCGGATGGCATCGTCGTTGCCGGGGATGACATAGTCGATTTCGTCGGGATCGCAGTTGGTATCGGCGATAGCGACCACGGGGATGCCCAGCTTGTGGGCCTCGGCGATGGCGTTGCGCTCCTTGCGGGTATCCACGATGAACAGGGCGCCGGGCAGCTTCTTCATTTCCTTCACGCCGCCCAGATACTTCTCCAGCTTCTCGATCTCGCCCAGGTGCTTCATGACTTCCTTCTTGGGCAGCATATCGAAGGTGCCGTCCTCCTGCATGGCCTTCAGCTGGTTCAGACGGTCCACACGGGTACGCATGGTCTTGAAGTTGGTCATCATGCCGCCCAGCCAACGGGCGTTGACATAGTACTGGCCGCAGCGGGTAGCTTCCTCACGGATGGCCTCCTGAGCCTGCTTCTTGGTGCCGACGAACAGCAGGGACTGGCCGCTCTCGCTCAGCTGACGGACGAAGTTGTAAGCCTCCTCCAGCTTGCGGACGGTCTTCTGCAGGTCCACGATATAGATGCCGTTGCGCTCAGTGTAGATATAGGGGGCCATCTTGGGGTTCCAGCGGCGGGTCTGGTGACCGAAGTGGACGCCTGCCTCCAGCAGGGCTTTCATGGATACGACGTTAGAATTTGCCATGTTTGTTTGTTCCTCCAAATCAATTTCGTTTTTACCTCCGGCGGCTTCATCCCCTCTGCTGACCTAGGTTTTGGGGACCCGGGCACGAACAGAAAGTCGACGCACCGTGCGGAATGCTGAAATATAATATCACAGCTGTATGGTCAATGCAAGTATTTTTTCCAAGAAATATCTGAAAATACAGAGGTTTTTCCCGGTTTTCACCGCTCAGAATTTCCGGCGGCGCCTCCGCTCCAGATTCGGGTCCCGCCGCTGGAAGGGCTTGTCGATGAGGATGATGTCATCCCCGATGCGCTGGATGCAGTCCCAGGGGATGTAAAACTCCTCTCCCCTGCCGAACAGCCCGAAAAAGCGGCAGGGGCCAAAGACCACGATAGCCACCACCTGACCCTCCGGCACCTTGACATCCACATCCCCCACAAAACCCAGCCGGCAGCCATCGCAGATGTTGATGACCTCTTTACACCGCAAGTCTCTGATCCTGCACTGCATCGCGCATCCCTCCTTGTGGAAAGCTTATGCGGCGGGGCGTCTGTCCTATGTGCCCAGAATGTGACAAAAGCTCCCAGTATAGGAAAAATCGGCTCTGGCAATACTGCTCACAGAAGTTTACAAGAGGCAGGGGGCGGTTTTCGATGCAGGGAAAAGTCGAGATCGCGGGAGTCAACACGGCGAAGCTGAAGGTTTTGAAAAATGATGAGACCATGGAACTGCTGCGGCGGACAAAGGAGGGCGACCAGGAGGCCCGCCGCCAGCTCATCGAGGGAAACCTGCGGCTGGTACTGTCCGTCATCCAGCGGTTCGCCGGACGGGGCGAAAACGCGGATGACCTGTTCCAGGTGGGCTGCGTGGGGCTCATCAAGGCCATTGACAATTTTGACATCACCCAGCCGGTGAAATTTTCCACCTACGGCGTGCCTATGATCATCGGAGAGATCCGGCGCTACCTGCGGGACAACAGCTCCATCCGGGTATCCCGGAGCATGCGGGATACGGCCTACCGCGTCCTTCAGGCCAGGGACCGGCTTATTGCGGAAAGCCAGCGGGAGCCGACTGTGGAACAGATCGCCAGGGAGCTGAGCCTTCCCCGGGAGGAAGTGGTTTTCGCCATGGACGCCATCGTGGACCCGGTCTCCCTGTATGAGCCGGTGTATTCTGACAGCGGCGACGCCATCTGCGTCATGGATCAGGTCAGCGACACCCGGAACACCGACGAGCTGTGGACGGACCGTATCGCTCTGAAGGACGCCCTTGCCCGGCTGGACGAGCGGGAACGGCGCATCCTGTCCCTGCGGTTCTACGAGGGAAAGACCCAGATGGAGGTCTCCGCCGAAGTTGGAATTTCCCAGGCCCAGGTCTCCCGGCTGGAAAAGGGCGCCATCAATACGATCAAGAAGAATATTTGAGAAAAAAAGAGACCCAAATCGGGTCTCTTTTCCATTTTACTGTAATTTACGGCAGGTGTGGATGATTGCGGCGGTGGAGATGATAAACGTCAGCGCATCGGACACCGGCATGGACCACAGCACGCCGTCCAATCCCAGAAATACCGGAAGCAGCAGGGCGAAACCGACGCCGAACACCACCTCACGCACCATGGACAGCACCGTGGACAGCAGAGCCTCTCCCAGGGACTGCAGGTAGATGAAGGTCGCCTTGTTGACGCAGGCAAAGGGCAGCAGGCAGAGGTAGACGCGGAAAGCCTTGACAGCAAACTGCGTATAGTAGACGCTCTCGTTGGAAGCGCCGAAAATTTGAATCAGCTGTCCGGGCAATAGCTCCGCCGCCAGCAGCGCCGCGATGCCCACCACTGCCTCCGCCGTCAACAGGTAGCGAAATAGTGTCCTGGCCCGGTCTTTCCGGCCGGCGCCGATATTGTAACCAACAATTGGAATACAGCCCGCGGCCATGCCTACCACAATGGAAATGACGATCTGGAAGAACTTCATCACAATGCCCACCACAGCCATAGGGATCTGGGCATACTCCGCCTGGCCGAAAATGGGGTCAAGTGCGCCGTATTTGCGGATCATGTTGTTGATGGCCGCCATAGCTGCCACCAGGGAGATCTGGGACAGGAAGCTGCAAACGCCCAGGGGGATGAAGTGTCGGATCACCGTCCAGTCCGGCCGGAAGCTCTCTTTCTCCAGATGGATCGCCTTCATATGGAAGAGATACCAGATAGCCAGAAACGCTGTCAGAACCTGTCCTAGCACAGTGGCAACCGCCGCGCCCATCATGCCCCAGCGGAACACGAAAATAAACACCGGGTCCAGAATGATGTTTACCAGTGCGCCGGCCAGCGTGGAGCTCATGGCAAACCGGGGGCTGCCGTCGGAACGGATGATGGGGTTCAAAGCCTGACCGAACATATAGAACGGCAGGCCCAGGGTGATATAGAAGAAATACTCCTGAGAATGGTAAAACGTCTCCTCGTTCACGCGGCCGCCGAACGCGGTCAGGATGCCGTCACTGAACAACAGATAGATGGCCGTCAGGACCAGGCCCGATACCACAGACAGCGCCACAGCGTTGCCCACGCTTCTGCCCGCGTGCTTCTGGTTCCGGCTTCCCAGGCAGATGCTGACATAGGCACAGCAGCCGTCGCCGATCATCACCGCTATTGCCAGCGCCACGACGGTCAGGGGAAAGACCACCGTGTTAGCGGCGTTGCCGTAGGAGCCGAGGTAGTCGGCGTTGGCAATAAAGATCTGGTCCACAATGTTGTAAAGCGCCGCTACCAGCAGTGAAATGATGCAGGGGATGGCGTACTTCCCCATCAGCTTTCCCAGTTTTTCCTGTTCCAAAAAGCTGTTGGCCGATTCGTTCATAGTGTTTCCTCCTTCAAAAAAGCGCAAAAAAAAGCGTGCCGCGCAACCGGATTTACGCAGTTACGCTACACGCTGTATACATGATTATAGCATTTTTCCCGAAAACCGCAAAGGAAGTTTTGCACAAATCGGCCAGAAGAAAATTGACGAAAGCGGTGAAAAAGCGTATGATATTTCAAAAATATAGCAAGGAAGAGGTTTGTCATGGATTATCAGAAAATGGCAGAATACCGCAATACCAACAATCCCTATGTCCAGCGGCAAAATGTCCTGGTGGAAGAAATCGGCCCAGGCTATGCCCGGGTCACGAAAGCCGTCACTCCGGAGGATGTCAACCCCTTGGGCGTGCCCCACGGGGGCGTCTATTTTACCATGGCGGATACCGCCTGCGGCTCCGCCATGGCCTCTTACGGATATAAGGCCGTCACCATGAACGCCAATTACAATTTCTTCCACAGCGCCAATGTGGGAGATCTTCTGACCGCGGAGGCAAAGGAAGTGAAGCACGGGCAAACGGTCTCTGTTTTTGATGTGCGTATCACCAATCAGAAAGGGACCCTGCTGGGTACAGGGACTTTTACTTTTTACCAGCTCCCCGAAAAGCTTGATATTTAAAAACACCGCCGCTTTTCAACATGAAAAGCGGCGGCGCTGTTTTATTTCTTGAAGCTGTCTTTCAGAGACACACTGCGGTTGAACACCAGGTGCTCCGGCGTGGAGTCCTTGCTGTCCAGGCAGAAATAGCCCAGGCGCATGAACTGGAAGGACGGGGCGGTCCTGCCCTTCTTCTCCGTCTGCTCATAGCTTTCAGCGGCGGCTTTCAGGCCAGCTTCCACCTTGCAGCCCTGGAGAACTTCCAGGGAATCCGGGTTCAGGCAGTCGATGAAATCCTTGTCCGCACCGTCGGGATCGGGGTCGGTGAACAGATAGTCGTACAGGCGGACCTCGGCGTCAATGGCAGTGGCGGCGTCCACCCAGTGGATGGTGGCGCCCTTCACCTTCCGGCCATCGGCGGGGTCACCGCCGCGGCTGTCGGGATCGTACTCGCACAGGACCTCGGTAATATTTCCGTTCTCGTCCTTCACACAGCCGGTGCAGGTGATGAGGTAGGCGCCCTTCAGACGGCACTCAGGGCCGCCCGGGAACAGCCGCTTGTACTTGGGCACCGGGGTCTCCAGGAAGTCGTCGGCCTCGATATACAGGTTTCTGGAGAAGCTGACCTCCCGGGTGCCGGCGGCGGGGTCCAGGGGATTGTTCTCCACGGTGACGGTCTCGGTCTTGCCCTCGGGATAGTTGGTGATGGTCAGCTTGATGGGCCGCAGAACGCCCATGACACGCTCCGCCGTCTCGTTCAGGTCCTCCCGCAGGCAGTGCTCCAGGAAGCCGTAGTCCACGGTGGAGTCGGCCTTGGACACGCCGATGCGGTCGCAGAAATTGCGGATGGACTTGGCGGTGTAGCCCCGGCGGCGCAGGCCGCAGAGGGTGGGCATCCGGGGGTCGTCCCAGCCGGAGACGCGGCCCTCCTCCACCAGACGGCGGAGCTTCCGCTTGCTCATGACGGTGTAGTTGATACCCAGGCGGGCGAACTCGATCTGCCGGGGATGACAGGGCACGTCGACATGCTCGATGACCCAGTTGTACAGGGGCCGGTGGGCCTCATATTCCAGGGAGCAAAGGCTGTGGGTGATGCCCTCCAGAGCGTCCTGAATGGGATGGGCAAAGTCGTACATGGGGAAGATGCACCACTTGGTGCCCTGGCGGTGATGCTCAATGTAGCGGATGCGGTAGATGACAGGGTCCCGCATATTGAAGTTGCCGGAGGCCATGTCAATCTTGGCCCGGAGAGTGTACTTGCCCTCGGGGAACTCGCCGTTTTTCATCCGCTCGAACAGGTCCAGGCTCTCCTCGATGGGACGGTCCCGCCAGGGAGACTTGCCGGGAACGCCGATGCTGCCCCGGTACTCCTTGAACTCCTCGGGAGACAGCTCGCAGACATAGGCCAGCCCCTTTTTAATGAGGCCAACGGCCAGTTCATAGGTCTTCTCAAAATAATCGGAGCCGTAGAACATCCGGTCGTCCCAGTCAAAGCCCAGCCAGTGGATGTCATCCTGGATGGCGTCCACAAACTCCGTGTCCTCTTTGGCGGGGTTGGTGTCGTCGAACCGCAGATTGCAGATGCCGTCGAACTTTTCGGCGGTACCGAAGTCGATGGTCAAGGCCTTGCAGTGGCCGATGTGCAGATAGCCGTTAGGCTCCGGCGGAAACCGGGTGTGAACGGTCATGCCCTCAAACTGTCCGCCGGGGGCGATGTCCTCCTCGATAAAAGCATGGATGAAGTTCCGGCTCTCGGGTACTTCCTCCTGCATAGTCTTGATTTCGTCAGCCATGGCTGTCAGTCCTTCCTGTTTATCAGCATAGGACTGTATTATACAGAATCTCTTTAAAAATTGCAAGGGCAATCAGCTATTTCAGGCCAGGAGCCAGTCCTCCGCCACATCCCGCAGGGTCACCGGCGTGACCGTCCCCCGGATCATCGTGTCCAGCAGCACGGAGACACCCTTCTGAGATGGTGTGATGTCAGGGACATCCACTCTTTCCTCACCGTACTCCACGCCAATTCCATAAGTTTCCGTTTCGTTGACCTGTTCCTCAACCAGAAGATAATACCGTACTGGCAGTTCCCGGCAGCCTGCCGTACCGGCTAATATTCTGCGCATCGGAATCACTCCTTTCTGATTCAACAAAATATCACTTCTCCTTGACACATTTTGTCGAATCATGTCGGAGTGGAAATTCAAAGTGTGTAAAACAGTTGCCTATATGGGAAAATCATCCATTTTCTAACAACTTTTTAGCGAATTCCAAAAAACTCTCCCGACTGTACAGGAGGTTCAGCGCCTCCAGCAGCCCGTTGGCCGTCAGGTGCTCCGGCAGCTCCAGTTCCCGGAGGATCGCCTGACGCTTCGCGGCGCTGTCCGGCCCGCCGGTGAGCCCCAGTTCGAATAAGTCCGCTTTGGTGATGGGCTCTCCAGCAGCCCCGGTCCCGTTTTCTTCATCCAGAAAGGTAGCTCCCGCCCGCGCCAATGCCGCCAGAAGGACATCGGGCTTCATGCCCTCCACGCCCAGCTTGCCCTCCTTGCCGGGAGTGCGCTTGCGGCGCTCCTTTCCGTAAATGTCCGGGATATACGCCTGCTTCACAAGCTCTTTCGGCAGAGCGCCTTTCAGGTAATTGCGGATGACGAAGCCCGCGCCGTCGCTGTCCGTCAGGACGATGAGCCCCTGTTTTTCCGCCAGACGGCGGAGAAAGGCCAGCTTCTCCTTATCGTTGAACACGGAAAAGCCGCCCAGGGTAATGACAGTGGCATCCACCACCTGGCTGAGGGCGTTTTTGTCGTAGCGGCCCTCCACCACGATGACCTCTTTGACCTTTTTCATTTCCGCTTCGCCCCCAGCCGCACCAGCAGGAGCTTCAGCTCCCCTGCCGCATCGATCCCTTTCTCGCTCTTCATCCGGCGGTCCAGCACCTGGCACATCTTCACCGCGTCGGCGCACCAATCGGCAGTGGTCCGTTTGGCGGCGCTGAGCAGGAGCTTGGCGGGATAGTCCGACTTCATGTCCCACAGCTCCATCAGCCAGTATTTATCCTTGCCGCTGTCGATGGCCAGCCGGGCGGTGTAAATACGCCGGAGCTGGCTGCCCAGGGCCGCCAGGATCATAATGGGCTCCGTCTGCATTTTCAAGAGGTCTCCCAAAATGGACGCCGCCAGGTCATAATTGCCCTGGAGCACCGCATCACTGAGCTTGAACACCTCCGCTGACAGCACCGGGTCCGCCACGTCGTCGATGTCCTTCTGCGTAATCGCCTTTCCCTTAGCGTAGGCGGCGATCTTGGAGATCTCGGGTACCAGCCCGGTCATCAGGCCGCCGCAGGTGAAGATGAGATACTCCGCTGTCTGGCGGTCGATCTCCTTGTCCAGCGCCCGGAAGCGGCGGGCGATCCAGGCTATGAGGTCATTGCTGTCCTGGGCCTGGAACTCCACCGCCTGCACATGGTCTCCAATGGCCTTGCACAGCTTTTTCATGGTCTTGTTGGGCTTGTAGGCCACGGTGTCGTAGACGAACACCAGGCAGCAGTAGGGCGGAATATCCTCCAGCAGGGCGATCAGCTTCTCCCGCTGCTCCTCTCCCAGTTTGAAGATGTCGAAGTCCGTGACCACGATGAGAGTCCGCTCCGACAGCATGGGCATGGCCTCCGCCATCTCCGTCAGGGCCTGGACGGTCAGGTCCTTGCCCTCCAGACGGTGGTAGTTGAATTCCTCAAATCCGGCGGGCACCAACTTTTTTCGCAGCTCTCCCAGGTAGTATTCCCGCAGGTAGCTCTCCTCGCCGTAAAAAATATAGGCGCAGCCCACCGTCCCGGCGGACAGGTCGGCTTTGAATTTCTGATATGCCTCGCTGCTCTTTGGAGGCTTTTTCGCGTATGCCATGTCGTTCTCCTCAATTCAGTGATAAGTGGATCGTTCCCTGCATATCCGTGCGGTAGATGGCACAGCCGTGCTCCGCCAGACGCCGCATCGTCTCGTCCGCGGGATGGCCGTAACTGTTGCTGCCGACGCTGATACAAGCGGTCTCCGGGGTCAGGGCGTCCAGCAGGTCGTTGGATGTGGAATATTTGGAGCCGTGATGCCCTGCCACCAAAACTTCAATGTCCGGCAGGTCATAGGCCTCCAGAAATTTTCGTTCCGTGGCGGCGTCCATGTCGCCGGTGATCAGGATGTCCGCGTCTTCGGCGGAAGCCAGAACGGAGAGGCCCCGTTCATTGTCCTCCCCTTCCCCTACCGGCGGCAGCACCGTCAGAACGGCTTTCCCCATGGGGAGCTCCGTTCTGCTTTCCACAGTCTCCACCGTGACGCCGTGTTCACGGGCAAGCTCCAGAATTTCGCCGCCCAGACCGTCATCTGCCAGCTCCGGCACCAGCAGAGTGTCCACGTCCATCCGGGCCAGCAGGCTTCGGACGCCGCTGATATGGTCGGAATCGTAGTGGGTCAGCACCAGACGGTCCAGCTTCCGGCAGCCCATGGCCCGCAGATGCTGGCTGGCTATTTCGCCCGGGCCGTACCAACTATTGCCGCTGCCGCAGTCCACCAGAGTAAAATCTCCGCCGGAAGCCAGCAGAACGCATTGCCCCTGGCCTACGTCCAGCACCTTGACGTCCAGGCCGGCGTGATACCGCCACTCCCCCAGCTTGACGGTCAGCGCCAGGGTCAGGCAAGTCAGGATGGCCGCCAGGGCGTACTTCCGTCGGGGTGCTTTCCGGCGCAGCCAGGCCGTCAGGAACAGGATATAGGCATAGGCCAGCCAGTATTTCAGATATGGATTCGCAAAATACGCCGCGTGGTATGGAATTTTCGCCAGCAATCCCGCCATAAGCAAAATATACCGGGTCAGCAGGGCCGGTACCACCGCCAGCAGCTTTGCCGGCGGCAGGCAGAAAAAGCCCAGCAGGACCGTCACCAGCTCCAGCACAAACACACCGCTGGCGGCCCACAGGCACAGCAGATTGCTCAGGGGCGAGATCAGCGTCAGCGTGCCGAAGTACCAGCCGGACAGGGGCACCGTGAACACCAGAGCACCCATGGTAGCGGAAAAGCCAGCCGCCAGGAAGCGGGTCACCCGGTTCCCTTTCCTGCCGTGCATCAGCAGGCGGTACAGCCTTGGCGTCAGGAACAGGATGCCCGCCATGGCGGTAAAGGACAGCTGCAGGCTGATGGACGCGGCGGCAAAGGGATTTGCCAGCAAAATCAGGAACAGGGCCGCAAGCAGGGCCGTGGGGCCGTCGCTGTCCCGGCGGCAAACCGGCGCAGCCAGCAGAAAGGCCAGCATGACGCAGGAGCGCAGGACGGAGGGGCTCCCCCCGGTGAGGGCCGCGTAGAACGCCAGCAGCGGCAGAGCGCACAGTGCCGTGAGACGACGGCGGTGTTTTCCTGTCAGATAGGTCACCAGCGCCAGCAAGAAGCCGCAGTGCATCCCGGAAACCGCCAGAATGTGGTACAGTCCCGCCTCCGACAGCGCCGCGGCGCCCTCATCGGAAAGCCGGGACTTGTCTCCTGTCAGGATGGCGGTCAGGAACCCGGCTTCATCGCCCATGAACAGCTCCGCAATGCGTGACTGCATGGCGCGTCCCATCCGGACGGGCCACCAGCGGGGCGAAGCGGAAGTACCCTCGCCGTAGGACGCCTCTCCCCGGCGGTAGGCCAGCAGGAACACGCCCTTGGAAGTGAAAGAAGTCACATCGTCGTCCCGGATACGGGCGGCGCTTTGCAGCTGGACCAGGTCCGTGACAGTCTGCCCCGGCTCCAGTTCCAGCAGTTTCTCTTCCCCGTAATAGACAGCCTTGCCGGGAAAGTCCTCCAGCCGGACAGTGACTTTGGCGCCGTAACCAGTGGAAATGGCATAATCACAGAGGGTCATGGTCATCTCCCGCTGGGTCCCCGCCAGCTCCTCCATGGGCCGCTGCACCTGCCGGATATAGAGCCAGTCATAACCGAAAGCCAACGCCAGCCCCACACCCACCAGCAGCACACGGCGGCCCGTATCATTTCGGAGAAACAGCCTGCCGAACGCCAGCACAAAAGCAGCCGCTCCGCAGGGCAGCAGCCATTCCACCGGCAGCAGGTACTGCGCCAGAAAGATGCCCAGGGCGAACGCGCCCGTGAACGTGGCCAGGATTCTCATTTTCCCTTGGGCGGCGTGGGGTCATCCGTGCGGCCCAGCAGGTAATCGGTGCTGACTTTGTAGTAGTCGGCCAGCTTTACGACCACCCATGCCGGCGTTTCCCGTTCTCCGCCTTCATAGCGGCGGTAGACGCTCCGATGCATATTCAATACATCTGCTACCTGCTGCTGTGTTTTGTCGTGATCCTCGCGTAAATCCCGGAGGCGTTTGATCTCCATAAATATCACCCAGCAAAATGTTACCAATTGGCAACATGCCACGGGGTAATTGTGCCCATTCGGAGCCACAAAATGTATCATAGCATGACTTCCGTTCAATATCCAGAAAATTTGCGTGGATTACAAATTGTTACCGTTTTTTCATTGACATGCCCAAATCACACAACTATGATGATGATAAGAAACGGCAAAATGCCGCAATTTGGAAAGGAGCATATGTATGAAGCGTTTTCTCACCCTGCTGTGTACCACGCTGCTTTTAACCGTGGCACTGTGTGTGACCGCGTCCGCTTCCGACTTTGACGCCGTGGCCGAGGACCTGTCCGCCATCGGTATGTTCCGGGGAACCGGCAACGGCTTTGAGCTGGACCGCGCCCCCACCCGCTCCGAGGCCGCCATCATGCTGGTACGGCTCTACGGCGCCGAGGATACCGCCAAGGCCGCCTATGAGTCCGGAGAGATCAAGCATCCCTTTACCGACGTCAGCGCATTCACCTCCCCCTATGTCGCCTGGCTGTACACCAACGGTATCACCAACGGGACCACCGCCACCACCTTCGGCTCCGCCAACAAGTGCAGCGCCCAGAACTATGTGGTCTTCCTGCTGCGGGCTTTGGGCTACAAGGACGGCACCGATTTCCAGTATGCCGACGCCCTGACCTTCGCCAAGGAGAAGGGGTTCTATGATGCCGTCATGTTCCCCGGCGACTTCCTGCGGGATGACCTTGCCGCCCTCACATATCAGGCCCTGGCCGCCGACATGTCCGACGGCAAGACCTATCTGCTGGACAGCCTGGTGAAGTCCGGCGCCATCGACGCCAAGGCCGCCCAGCCCTTGACCGAAAAAATTGAAGCGTACCGGGCGATGACAACGGCTATGGACGCCATGGATGACGACGCAATGGATGTGGACATGGATGTCAAGATGAACATGACCATGACCGCTGACGGCGAGACCATGACGGTCCCCTCCGCCATCAAGGGCAACATGAAAATGATCATGGACGGCGCCAACATTCAGATGGCCTACACCACCGAGACCACAGCCGAAGGCGAAACGGTCAAGGTAAACATGTGGATGAAGGACGGCTATGCGTATGTCTCAACCAGCATGGCTGGCGAAGAGCTGAAGGTGAAATATTCCGTGGAGGACCAGATGGCCGCTATTAACAGCCTGTCTATGGTGGATGTGACCGCGATGGACGTCAGCGGCCTTGCCATGCTGGATTCCGTGTCCTCCAGGAAGGTTGGCTCCAACACGGAGTACACCATTGTCATCGGCGAAGGCGTGAACAGTATGCTGGCCGGTGTGATGGGCATGCTGGGCGATGAGACTGACGGTCTCGATATGCATTTCGGCAAAATGACCGCCACCTACACCGTGGACAGCAAGGGGAACATGAAGAAGGTCGCCATGAACTTTACCGCCTCCATGAAGATTGATATGCCTCTGGAGGACGGTCAGGCTATCTCCATGTCTGCGGATTATGACTACGACATGCTGATGACCGTCAATGCCACCGGCAAGGCCGTGAAGATCACCTTCCCCGACTTCTCCGGTTATGAGGAGATCGATCCCAGTCAGATGGGCGAAGCTGCCGCCTGACAAACCGCAAAAAAACAGCGCCTCGATTCGAGACGCTGTTTTTTATTTTAATCATTTTTGGCAGGACATGTGCCTGCCAAAAATACGTTGACCCAGCCGCCTTGGGCGGCGTTCACCAGTGACGCGGCGTCACTGGTGAGGGGGAATTTAAAGGGGAGACGGATGTCCCCCCTTTAAGTGCGTCAGCACAAATCAGCCCGGAGGCCAGGTCATATCCCGGCCCGCCAGCACATGGAAGTGCAGATGGGGTACGGACTGCTGCCCGGCCTCGCCGATGTTGGACACCACGCGGTAACCGGCCTCGGCAAAGCCAAGTTCCTTGGACAGCTTGGCAATGACCTCGAAGATGTGGGCCACCACGGCGCTGTTTTCCGCCGTGATCGCGGAAACCGAGGTGATATGAGCCTTGGGGACCACCAGGAAATGGGTCGGGGCCTGGGGTGCGATGTCGTTAAAGGCATAGCACAGGTCATCCTCATAGACCTTGCTGCTGGGGATCTCCCCGGCGATAATTTTGCAGAATAAGCAGTCAGACATGTCAAATAGCCTCCCTTCTGGTGAAAATCTCTCAGATAAACTGATTATGCACGGGATCGTACCGGTAGTCAAGCCCGGACAGCGTGTGGCGGATGGCCACCTCGTCGGCGTCCAGCGCGGCGCAAAGGTCGGAAAGGCTCTCATACTCGTCACGGAGCTTTGTATTGATAAAGCTCAGTAGGATCACAGGGTCTTTCGGGATCATGGGCAGTCCTCCGTTACGCTTTTTTCTTTCCGGAAGTCTGGCTGATCTCCGGATGGACCTCCGCCAGCCAGGAGCAAAACTCCGCCGTCATGGTTCAGCCCAGCTTAGCGGCCACAAAATCGTCCACGGAGGCCAGGGCGTCATCCAGCTTCAGCATATCGGTGCCGCCGCCCATGGCGCTGTCGGGCTTGCCGCCGCCCTTACCGCCGCAGATGGCGCAGACGTTCTTTACCAGGTCGCCGGCCTTGATGCCCTTGGCAACGGCTTCCTTGCCGCAGATAGCCAGGAAGGTGATCTTCTCACCGTTGATGGCGGCCAACACCGCTACGACAGCAGGCTCCTTATCCCGAAGGAAGTCACCCATCTGGCGCAGGCCATTGGCGTCCATGCCGTTGCGGACGGCGGTCAGGACCTTCAATCCGCCCACATCCTTGGCGGCAGTCAGGAACTGACGGGCCTCGCCCAGAGATGCCTCCGCCTTGAACTTGTCCAGCGTATGACGCATCTCCTTCATTTCGTTGAGCTGCTGGTCGATTTTATTCTCCAGCTCGCCGGGGTTGGTCTTGAGCATCTGGGCGGCGTGGAACAGCACCTGCTGGTTACGGTTCACGGTCTCCAGGGTCAGTTTACCCACGGTGGCCTCAATACGGCGGACGCCGGAGGCAATGGACGCCTCGCTCTTGATGCGGAAGGGGCCTGCCTTGGCGGTGTTGTCCAGATGGGTGCCGCCGCAGAACTCCATGGAGAAATCGCCCATCTCCACCACGCGGACGGTCTCGCCGTACTTCTCGCCGAACAGGGCCACGGCGCCCTTCTTCTTGGCCTCCTCAATAGGTAGGATCTCCGTGACCACGGGATAGCCCTCCAGGATCGCGTCGTTTACCAGGCGGTCGATCTCGCTGAGCTGCTCCGGGGTGATAGCCTCGAAGTGGGTGAAATCGAAGCGCAGGCGGTCGGGCTCCACCAGAGAACCGGCCTGATGCACGTGGTCACCCAGGACCTTCTTCAGGGCAGCGTCCAGCAGATGGGTGGCGCTGTGGGCACGCATGATGGCCTTGCGGCGTTCCGTATCAATGGAGGCAGTAATGAGTTTGCCTACCTGGAACTCGCCGGAGACCACCTTGCCGTAATGCATGAACTTTCCGCCCTTGTTTTTCAGGACGTTGGTCACTTCAAACCTGGCGCCCTTCGCGGTGGTGATGACGCCGTGGTCGGCCACCTGGCCGCCCATCTCGGCATAGAACGGGGTCTGATCCAGCACCAGGATGGCGTCAGCGCCGGAGACTACCTCGTCCCGCAGCTCCTCGTCGGCCACGATAGCCAGGATCTTGCCGTCAGCCTCATTGTGGTCATAGCCCACAAACTCGGTGGCAGGCATTTCGGAGCCGAACTCGATACCGGCCCAGCCCAGGTCGCCCAGCGCCTCCCGGGCCTTGCGGGCGCGGACACGCTGCTCCTCCATCTCACGGTCGAAGCCTTCGCGGTCCAGAGTCATGCCCTCATCCTCCACCATCTCGGCGGTCAGGTCGATGGGGAAGCCGTAGGTATCGTACAGCTTGAAAGCGTCAGCGCCGGAGAACTCAGTCTCGCCCTTGGCCTTGTGAGCCGCCAGCAGATCGGTGAAGATCTTCATGCCGCCGTCGATGGTCTTGGCGAAGTTTTCCTCTTCGGTGCGGACGACCTTGGTGATATAGGTCTGCTTTTCCCGCAGGTCGGGATAGGCGCTCTCGTTCTCGTGGATGACGGTGTCCACCACCTCATACAGGAAGGGCTTCTCCACGCCGAGGAGCTTGCCGTGGCGGGCAGCCCGGCGCAGCAGACGGCGCAGCACATAGCCCCGTCCCTCGTTGGAGGGCAGGATGCCGTCGCAGATCATCATAACGGAGGAACGGATGTGGTCGGTGATGACACGCAGGGAGACATCGGTCTTGTGGCTCTCGCCGTAGTGGGCACCGGTGATCTCGCTGACCTTGTTGGTGATGTTCATGACGGTGTCCACATCGAACAGGGAGTTTACGTTCTGGCACACGCAGGCCAGACGCTCCAGGCCCATGCCGGTGTCGATGTTCTTGTGGGTCATCTCTGTGTAGTTGCCCTCGCCGTCGTTGACGAACTGGGAGAACACGTTGTTCCACACCTCGATGTATCGGTCACAGTCGCAGCCCACGGTGCAGCCGGGCTTGCCGCAGCCGTGCTCGGGGCCGCGGTCATAATACACCTCTGAGCAGGGACCGCAGGGGCCGGCGCCGTGCTCCCAGAAGTTGTCCTCCTTGCCGAAGCGGAAAATGCGTTCGGCGGGGATGCCGATGTCTTTGTTCCAAATCTCGAATGCCTCATCGTCGTCCAGGTAAATAGAGGGATACAGGCGGTCCTCCTCCAAGCCCACGACCTTCGTCAAAAACTCCCAGCAGAAAGGAATGGCGTCCTTTTTGAAGTAGTCACCGAAGGAGAAGTTGCCCAGCATTTCAAAGTAGGTGCCGTGGCGGTCAGTCTTGCCGATGTTCTCGATGTCACCGGTGCGGATGCACTTCTGGCAGGTGGTGACACGGTTCCGGGGAGGTTCTTCCTCCCGGGTGAACCAGGTCTTCATGGGGGCCATGCCGGAGTTGATCAGCAGCAGGGACTTGTCGTTGGCGGGAGGGATCAGGGAAAAGCTGGGCAGCCGCAGATGGCCCTTGCTCTCAAAATAGCTGAGGAACATCTCCCGAAGTTCGTTCAGCCCGTGGTAGGGATGTGCCATAATGTTTCTTCCTCCTATGTTGATTTTATTGTTGACATCAAAAAAGCCTTCACCCCATGTTAGGGGCGAAGGCTTGCTTCACGGTACCACCCTAATTATCCCCTTTGCAGGGGCATCTTAGCCATCCGGTAACGGGGATGAACCGTTCCGCTCGTCGCGGACTGCTTCAAAGTGGCTGCTCAGCGCCGTCGGCAAGGGGCTTTCACCGTCTCCCCTCTCGCTAAGACCTGTTTCGCAAAGCTGGCTTTGTCATAGCCTTTGGCATATCGAACAGTGATATTATATCCTTTTTGTAAGCTTTGTCAAGACAGCCTTTGTGCATTTTCAGGGTTTTTCTTCACGTTTTTCTTCCGCCATTTGGCGGCGCCGCTCTTTCACGTAGACACATTCCCCCGTGCCGGCACACTTTCCGCAGCCGCAGCAGCCCACCGTGCCGCCCTTTGGGTCATGGAGCTTTGCGCAGAGCCAGCCAGTACCGCCCAAAATTACCGCCAGCGCTAACCATCCATACCAGACCATCTAACCGCCTCCTGTTTTTTCTATGGAGAATTTACCAGAGAGCGGCGTCATCTGTCAGTTGCATCCGCAACACCCGCATCCCCAACAGGGGCAGCAGCTCCTCCGCCGGGGCAGGCAGATCGCTGAGCGGAAACTCCTGGGGTTCCACTACGCCCCCATCGGGCCTCGGCAGAGTCCTCTGCACGCACAATACCGGGTCTTCCAGGCTGGAGAGCGTCAGGCTGTCCCGGCTGGACAGGCCGTAGGTAATGACCCACTCCGCTCGGACCTGCGCCGCCAGCTCCAGCGGACAGCCGCCGGGAAGCAGCAGGATGCGGCAGCGGACAAGCCCCTTTTCCGTGTGCAGCAGGCCGGCAGGCGTCAAGGCCAGCAGGTCCCAGGTCCGCTCCGCCAGTTCCTCTTTCCGCTCCAGTCCACGGACGCCGGGCGGGAGCCAGGGTCTCCACGCCGTCGGACACTCAAAGAGCGCGTACTCCATCCGAAACCACCTCCAGGCTAGTTTTCGCGGAGCGCGGAATTTCCATGCAAAATTCCTCTCGTCTTTTTTTCGGGCTTATGCTATAATACAGGAAGACTTCAGCATCGAGGTGACTGTTCTTGCACATCTGGGCACATCTGAAAACCGTCCACCGCCACCGGGCGCTGGTGCGAAAATACTGCTTCCGGCTGGGGCTGTACTGGCAGGGGCTGACCCATGACCTCTCCAAATACTCTCCTACCGAGTTCTGGGCCGGGGCGAAATACTTCCAGGGCGACCACAGCCCCAACGACGCCCAGCGGAAAGCCCACGGATACAGCGCCTCTTGGATGCATCACAAGGGCCGCAACCGCCACCACTTCGAATTTTGGACAGACTACGATCCAGACGGCTCCGGCATTTCCGGCGTGGAAATGCCGAAAAAGTACGTAGCGGAGATGTTCTGCGACCGGCTGGCCGCCAGCAAGGTCTACCGGGGAAAGGATTTTGACCCGGGCGATCCCTATAAGTTTTTTCTCCGGGGCAAACAGCGGCGCCTGCTGCTCCACCCCAACACGGAGGCGCTGCTGGAAACCATCCTGCTGACTCTCCGGGATCAGGGGGAAGACGCCGCCTTTGACTTTGTGCGGCGGGAAGTACTGGGAAAATAAAAAGGAAGCGCATCTGGTATAGGATGCGCTTCCTTTTTTATTTGATATTGGCGCCCAGTGCGCTGAAGAAACGCAGCAGCGGCTTCCATAAATCCGGGTGATGTCTCAGGAGAAAGGCTTCCACCTCTTCCCTGCTCAATCCGCTGCCCCACAGGAGAACTTGGGGAGCGTCAGCATCATAGCCCACCGCTGTTTCCCCGGCGGCGGCCGCCACGCCAACGGCGATTTTGAAGCCCACGGCGCAAACGCCGCCGGCATACAGTCCCATGGCGCAGACGCCAAAGGCGATACACCCTGCCGCCACCACCCCCAGAGAGGCCAGTCCCATAGCGATGACTCCCAGCGCCAGCAGCCCCAGGGCGATGCATCCGAAGCTCAGCAAACCGACGCTGACCAACCCCAAAGACACTACACCGATTGCCACGTTTCCGATGGCAAAGACGCCCTTTGCCACATTCTCCCAGGACATCTGCTGTCTCCGCACGAACCCCACCCGGACGGACACCAGCGGCAGGCCGAAAATTTTGGTCTGGCTGTCATAGGCATAGAAGGAGCCCTTGACATACCGGGTCAAATCGTCCACCTTCTGCTCCAGCCGGGCAGTGTCGGGGCTGTCCGCTCTCTGCTGTTCCGGTTCCTCCACATAGTCTTTCACCAGATAGTCCACGCTGACGCCGAACATCTCTGACAAGGTAACCAGCTTCACAAGCTCTGGGAATGCTGTTCCGCTCTCCCACTTACTGACTGACTGCCGGGTGACGCCCAGCCGGTCCGCCAGCTGCTCCTGTGACAGGCCCGCCTGTTTCCGCAGCGTCATTAGCTTTTCTGCAAATTCCATATAGGGCACGCTCGCTTTCTGTTTGGATGGGCTGATGATAAGACACCCACCGCGTTTTGACAAGAACGGGTTGGGTGGAAGTTTGTCAACCACAGGTTGCATTCCTTGTGCCGCAAGGAAAAACCGCCGGGAGGTCCCAGCGGTTTTGTATTCTCCTGGATCAGCCCTCTTCGGCGATCTTCCGGCCCATGAGGGTGCCCATGACGGAGGCCATCATCAGGCCACGGGTCCAGCCGGAGCTGTCGCCCAGGCAGTGAAGGCCCTGGAGACTGGTGTTGAAGTCGGTGTCCATCTTCACCCGGTTGGAGTAGAACTTCAGCTCGGGGGAATACAGCAGCGTCTCATAGGAGGCAAATCCGGGCACCACATGATCCATGGCCTGGATGAAGTTGATGATATTGATCATGGCCCGGTAAGGCATGGCGGCGGTGATGTCGCCGGCCACGGCGTCCGGTAGAGTAGGCCGGATGTTGGACTGGGCCAGTTCCTTCTGCCAGGTGCGCTTGCCGTCCAAAATGTCGCCGAACCGCTGGACCAGGATCTGACCGTTGGCCAGCATATTAGTCAGCTCACCCACCTTCTGGGCATAGGCAATGGGCTGGTTGAAGGGCACGGAGAAGTTGTGGGAGCAGAGAATGGACAGGTTCGTGTTGTCGCTCTTGAGGTCCTTGTAGGAGTGTCCGTTGACCACCGCCAGGTTGTTGTCGTAGTTCTCCTGGCTGACGAAGCCGCCGGGATTCTGGCAGAAGGTGCGGACCTTGTTCTTGAAGGGCCTGGGATAGCCCACCAGCTTAGACTCGTAAAGGACCCGGTTCACCATCTCCATGACCTCGTTGCGGACCTCTACCCGGACGCCGATGTCCACGGTGCCGGGGGCATGGGCGATGTTGTGCTCGGCGCACAGCTTCTCCAGCCAGTCGGCACCCCGGCGGCCGGTAGCCACCACGGTATGCTTTGCGTAAATTTCCAAATCGGTCTTTCCGTTGGAAATGGAAACGCCCTTGCAGACATCGCTCTCCAGGATCAGGTTGCTGCACTCGTAGCCGAAGTACATATCCACGCCGTTCTCCTGGAGATATTTCTCAATAGCCAGATAGATAGCCTGGGCCTTTTCCGTACCCATGTGGCGAATAGGACAGTCCACCAGCTTCAATCCCGCCTGGATAGCCCGCTTGCGGATCTCTTTCCGCTCCTCCTCATGCTCCAGGCCCTCTATGTGGGTATCCGCGCCGAATTCCAGATAGATCTGATCGGCGTAGTTGATGGTTTCCTGTGCCAGGTCCTCGCCGATCAGCGTGGGCAGGTCGCCGCCCACCTCATAGCTGAGGGACAGCTTGCCGTCAGAGAACGCTCCGGCGCCGGAAAAGCCGGTGGTGATGTGGCAGTAGGGTTTGCAGTTTACGCACTTGCGGGTCTTGTCCTTGGGGCAGTGGCGGTTTTCCACCGCCTGGCCCTTCTCCACCATGATGATTTTCTGCTTGCTGCCCTTTTTGATCATCTCCAGGGCGGTGAAAATACCGGCGGGGCCGGCGCCGACGATGACGACGTCTGCGTTCATAGTTTTCTCTCCTTATTTTAATCCGTTTGGCGTTTATTTGGCTGAAAGCTCCACCGCATGGCGCACCAGCGTAAAAGCCGGCACCTGCCGCGGCAGCTTCATATGGAATACCATCTGGGGCGTCCGGGGCTCGTCCATGGGCTGCCCCTCCCCATCCGTCATGTCCGGCACAGTCATGGCAAAGGGTCGCAGATTCGGCCCCACCAGCTCGACGGTATCACCTGTGCGGAACTTATTCCGCAGAGATAAGGTGGCATTTCCCTCTGCGTCGCAGTCGGTGACAAGGGCAACCACCTGCCACTCTCTGATGTACCGGGAATTCGCGTAATACTGGCCGGGAGGCCCGTAGTAAAAGCCTGTGGAATAGGGCCGGTGGCTGACATGTTCCACTTCATCCCGCCAGACGGGGTCTGTCTCTCTCCCTGCCATGGCATCATCCAGGCAATGGCGGTAGGCGCCGGTCACGATGGCAGCGTAATAGGCGGATTTAGCCCGGCCCTCGATTTTCAGGCTGGAAAGGCCCACATCGACCAGGTCACCCAGGTGGTCGATCATGCACATGTCCCGGGAATTGAGGATGTAAGTTCCCTTTTCATCCTCCTCAATGGGAAAGTATTCGCCGGGGCGTTTCTCCTCCATCAGGGCGTACTGGTAGCGGCAGGGCTGGGCACAGGCGCCCCGGCTGGAGTCCCGCCCGGTCATGTAGTTGGAGAGAAGGCACCGGCCGGAATAGCTGACGCACATGGCGCCGTGGACGAACGCCTCGATCTCCAGATCCTCCGGCGTCTTTTCCCGGATCGTCCGGATCTCCTCCAGGCCCACCTCCCGGGCCAGAATGACCCGGGACGCGCCCAGGTCGTACCAGGCCCGGGCGGTCTCGTAATTGCAGATGCTCGCCTGGGTTGAAATATGCCGCTGGCAGTTGGGGGCATACTTCCCAGCCATGGTAAAGGCCCCCAGGTCTGCCACGATCAGGGCGTCCACCCCGGCGTCGTTCAGACGCTCCAGATGCTCCGGCAGGCGGGCAATTTCATCGTTCCGGGGCATCGTGTTGATGGTGCAGTGTACCCGGACATTGTGCGCATGGGCAAACGCCACTGCCTCGGGCAGCTCTTCCGGACTAAAATTTCCGGCAAAAGCCCGCATTCCAAAGTCCGTCCCCGCCAGGTACACGGCGTCCGCGCCGTACAGCACCGCCATCTTCAGCCGCTCCATATCCCCTGCCGGAGCCAGCAGTTCCGGTCTCTTATCCCGCATAGTCGCCGCTGTTCAGGAAGTTGTTGTGCTCATTCAGCGTGGTAGAGTAATGATGCTTTCCGTCCTTGCCCAGAGCATAGTAATAGTAATCGGTGGTTTCCGGCTCCAGAGCGGCCTGGATCGCCTTCATGCCGGGGTTGGCGATAGGCGTGGGAGGCAAGCCGGCGTTTTTATACAGGTTGTAGGGAGAATCCACAGCCTTGTCCTCGTTGGTGATGGCACCGGTGTGGTCCGGCAGGGCGTACAGCAGGGCCGCGTCGATCTGCAGCAGGCCATAGGTGCCGCCCTTGTCGCCGGGACCCTCCAGACGGTTGTAGATCACGGAAGCGATCTTCCCCTGGTCGGTGCCGTCCGTCTCCTTTTCGATCAGAGACGCGATGGTGATGATCTTCTTCAGGTCATAGCCCCTGGCCTCGGCGACGGCAAGCTGGTCGTCATCCAGCTTGCTGTTGAAGTTGGAGATCATCTTCTCCAGCGCCGCGGCGGGCTTCTTCATATTCGTGTAGAATTCATAGGTGTCTGGGAACAGATAGCCCTCCAGACGGCTAATCTCCGTGGACTCGTTGTCAATGAAGCTGTAATCAAACTTGTAGTTCTGGGCAGCGTCCAGCAGCGCTTCCTCCGTACTGACATTGTTCTTCGCCAGCAGGCGGATGGTATCCCGCACCGTATAGCCCTCCGGGATCGTAACACGCACGGTCTCGGCGTTCATGTTGCCGGAGGAACTGTGCATTCCCGTAATGAGGGCGTTATAGTCCATATCGGTATTCAGCTCATAGGTCCCCATACCGATCTTGTCCTTGGCGTGGGCCACCCCAGCAAAGGTCCTGAAAAACCACTTGTACTTGATGAGCCCGGCATCATACAGCTTATCCGCCACCGTGGACACCGTGTCCTCCGCCGTGATCTCCACAGTCACCTTTACCGGCGTGCCCCGGTTAAAGGCGCACAGGTCGCTCATCAGCAGCCAGCCTACACAGGCCAGGATCGCGGATGCGACCAATACGAACAAAATATAGGCCAGCGGGTTGATCCGCCTGCGGCGGCGCCGACGGGTCGCGGTGCGGGGGTGCTGCTGCTGGCTGCTGCGCACCTGCTCCGTATCCCAACTGGCCGTATCTCCTCTTTTGAAATCAGACATGGACTCCTCCATTTTCTCCGTCCCGGTATCGCTGGACGGTGTTCAATTTGCAATTTCGCTTCCCGGTGTTTTTTTCGGCGGTCAGGCTCCCTTTGGGCCCCCGGCGCATAAACTATCCTGAAGTGAGGTGAGATTCATGTGGTTCAACAACGGAAACAATAACTGCTCCTGCCTGTGGCTGATCATCATCCTCATCCTGATCTTCTGCTGCTGCGGCGGCAACCATGACTGCGACTGTGATCGCCGTCACGACCGTGATGACAACTGCGGCTGCTGCTGAGCTTCGGAACGGCGGGACGCCAGGCGTCCCGCTTTCCATGCTTTCGGCAGGGACAGGCCTTACAGCAGCTTCTTTACCAGTTGATAAACCTGCGCATGGATGTCTTCCGGCGTGCGCGGCTTTTCATCCTCCGCGCAATCCACGACAGACCACCCGCACGCTTTTACGATCTCCTTCGCGTTTGCACGGCAGTTTTTCAAATACGCTTCATCCTGCTCGTGAATATCAGCGTGGGTGCCGGTGGTCTGCTCCCGCCGGCGCATCATCTGCTCCGTGATCTCCGTGGGCATATCCAGGTAAATGACCAGATTGGGCTTTGGCAGTCCCAGCAGGCGATATTCCAGGTCAAACAGCCAGTCCAAATACGCCTTCCGCTCACTCTCCGGAAGTTTTGATGCCTGATGGACGGCATTGGAAGTGGTATATCGATCAGCGACAATGAGGCCGCCGGCTTCATAGAAATCGCCCCAGTCCTGCTTATAGGAGGCATAGCGGTCCATGGAAAAGAACAGCGACGCGGCATAGGCGTTTACATCTCCGGGTTTTTTGCCCAGATTTCCGTCCAGATATTCCTGCA
Organism: Oscillibacter valericigenes; assembly: GCF_021531435.1. Classification (GTDB taxonomy): domain Bacteria; phylum Bacillota; class Clostridia; order Oscillospirales; family Oscillospiraceae; genus Oscillibacter; species Oscillibacter valericigenes_B. The sequence continues at coordinate 54,938 of NZ_JAFBIS010000009.1, read as the reverse complement.
CCATGGCGGCTGAAGGTTTGCCGTACCGGGGGAAGTCGATCTCCTGATAGGGGATGCCCTCCCGCTCCAAGCGTTGGCAGAGGAGTCTGGCCTGGGTAGCTTTGCCGGACCCGTCCGTTCCTTCAAATACGATCAGTTTTCCGCTCATTTCTTTCGCTTCTCCTGTTTGACGTGCACCAAAAAGAGGGGCAGCTTCATCATACGGCCGATGCGCTTGGGCTCCTTACAGAGGCGGTAGAACCACTCCAGGCCATGGTCGCAGAAGAACTTAGGGGCGCGTTCCACCGTTCCGGCGAACACGTCCAGACTGCCGCCCAGACCGCAGAGCAGACGGGCTCCGGTGGCGGGGCCGTTCTTCGCCATCCAGAACTCCTGCTTGGGGGCGCCGAGACACACGAACACACAGTCGGCGCCGCTTTGACGGATGTCCTCCACCACAGGGCCGTCTTCCTTGAAATAGCCGTCGTGGGTCCCGGCGATCTTTAAGCCGGGATACTGGGCTGACAGCTTTTCCGCGGCCTGCTCCGCAATTCCGGGCTTGGCTCCCAACAAATACAGGGACATCCCCTCTCCTGCCATTCTTTCCATCATATGCGCGGCAAATTCGATGCCCGGCGTTTTTTCTTTCAACGGCGTGCCCAGCATGGCCGCACCCTTGATGATCCCGATGCCGTCCGGCAGGACCAGGTCGGCGCCGTTGACGGCGGCCCTCGCCGCCCCGTTTTCCCGGCAGGCTTCCACGATCTCCGGATTGGGTGTCACCACATAGTGGGAGCCCTCGCTGTGCAGCAGGGCCATTCCCTGTTCCACGGCTTCCGCCATTGTCACATTGTCAAAGCCAACGCCTAAAACGTCGATCCGCATGGAACCACCTCGCAACATACTTGTACAGTTTTGCATTATACCATATAGGTTGGCCTTTGTCCAACCCCAAATGAAGCGGGGATGCCGAAGTTTGGCCTCCCCGCTCCCGTTCAGTTTTGTTTGACAGCCGCTTTCGGCTTCTTTTCAGGCAGCTGCGCCAGGATCACCGCGATCAGCATCAGTACACAGCCCAGATACTCTTTCCCGCTCATGCGGTCATGCAGGAGCACAGCGCCCGCCAGTGTGGCGAACACGGATTCCAGGCTGAGAAGCAGCGACACCACCGTGGGGTTAGAGTCCTTCTGGGCCAGGATCTGGAGCGTGTAGGCTACGCCGCTGGAGAAAATGCCAACGTAAAGCAGCGGCAGAACGCACATCCGCAGCGCCTCCAGCGTAGGCGTCTCCGTGGCCAGCATCCCAACGCAGGACAGCACCGTCACCACAAGGAACTGGACGCAGGAGAGCTCCACGCCGTCCACCTTCTGTGTAAAGTAGTCGATGACCAGGATATGGGCGGAGAAGCAGAACGCACACAGCAGGATGTAAAAATCTCCGCTGGTGATGGTGAATTCCTCCGTGATGCACAGGCAATACAAACCAGCCACGGCCAAAATCACGCTGAGCCAGATGGTGCGGGGCGCCTTCTTTTTCAGAAAAATGCTGATGATGGGCACAATGACGATATACAGCGCCGTAATAAAGCCGGCCTTGCCGCTGGTGGTGGTCTCCAGGCCTTTCTGCTGGAGATTCGACGCCACCGTCAGGGCCACGCCGCAGCAGATGCCCCCAACCGCCAAATCCTTCCAGGACTTTGTGGCGCTCTCCACGATGCCCTTCTGCATTTTCCTGCGCACCAGGCAAAGGGCAAGCAGAAACAAAAAGGCAATGGCCGAGCGGGCGGCGTTGAAGGTGAAGGGCTCCACATAGTCGGCGCCCACGCTCTGGGCCACAAAAGCCGTGCCCCAGATGAACGCTGCCAGCACCGGCAGCACATTTTGACGAATGCGGTTGACTTTCATATGACTTGCTCCAATATCCACTCTATGGTATACTCTGTGATAAAGAATCACAACAGTTTGGTATTTTAGCACCGGGGTGAGAAAATGGCAAGACTTTCCCGCGAATTCTACAATGGCGATACCGTGGAAATTGCCCGCCAGCTTTTGGGCAAGTACCTGGTGCGCCGGCTGGACGGTGAGCTTCTGGCGGGCCGCATCACGGAAACAGAGGCCTATGTGGGCCGATGCGACAAGGCCTGCCATGCCTACGGGTATAAAAAGACGGCCCGCACCTCCACCCTTTTCATGGCTCCGGGTCACGCCTATATTTATTTTATCTACGGCATGTACCACTGCCTGAATTTCGTCACGGAGCCTGAAGGCGAGCCCTCCGCCGTCCTCATCCGGGCCATCCAACCCGCGATGGGCATGGAAACGATGCGGCGCCTGCGGTTTGGGGACGCGCCCATGAACGCCTACCGGCGGAAGAATTTTTCCAACGGGCCGGGAAAAGTCTGTAAGGCATTATCCCTTTCCAGCACTGAAAACAGAATGGATTTAACGGGCGATACCCTGTTCGTCTGTGATTCCCTGGCGGATATTGGCCTGCCGGAAGCCCCGCCGCCCGTCGGAGAGGTCCTGCGCTGCGGCCCACGCATCGGCATTGACTATGCGGAGGAGGCCCGGGACTTTCCCTGGCGATTCTGGCTGGAAAAGGAGGAAACCTGATGTTTTTATTCGATATGGACGGCACCCTCATCGACTCCAACGGAATCTGGAAGAACGTGGACCGGGAATTTCTGGCCCGACGGGGTCTGCCCTATACTCACGCCTACTATGAGGGCGTGGCCCACACCATCTTCCCCCTGGCCGCCAAGTTCACCAAGGAATTCTGCCATCTGCCGGAGAGCTGCGAGGAGATCATGGCGGAGTGGATGGAGCTTGCGCAGGATATGTATGCCCATGTATCCGTGAAGCCCGGCGTCCGGGCCTATCTGAAGCAGTGCAGGGCGGAGGGCCGGCGGATGGCCGTGGTGACCTCCAGCGTGCCGGAGCACTGTCATACCGCGCTGAAAAATCTGGACCTGGAAAAGTATTTTGAGCGTATCATCTTCGCCCAGCAGTTGGGGCTGGAGAAAAAGCAGCCGGAGCTGTGGCTGGCGGCGGCAAAGGAAACCAATGTCCGCCCGGAGGACTGTACCATCTTCGACGACAGTCTGGCAGCCTGCTGGGGCGCCCGGGCCGCCAAAATGCGGGTGGTGGGCGTTCACGACGGCTTCTTTGCCCAGGACGAAAAGGAAATGCGGGCCTTCTGTGATGTCTACATCAAGAGCTTTGAAGAGCTTTTGTGGCTTCCGGAGCAGAAAGCAAAGCGGAAATAACGAATATGGAAGCTTACTATTACCAACATCTGCCCAAGCCCCAGCAGGCGGCGTACCACGCTATGAAAACCGGATTCGCCGCCCTGTCCCCCGGCTTTTCCGTGCCCCGGCTGGAAAACCGGGAGCTCAGCGATATTTTTTTCCGGCTGCGGCTGGACTGCCCGGAGATTTTCTATGTAACTGGTTTTACTTACCGCTTTACTCCGGGCGCGGAAAACGTGGAGCTGCTGCCGGAGTACCTGTTCGATAAGGCGAAAATCCGGGACCACCAGAAAGCTCTTGCGTCCCGGGTGGACAAGCTGGCACGGCCCGCGATGAACATGACAGCGTCGGAAAAAGAGCGGTACATCCACGATTTCATCTGCCAGAACGTCCGGTACGACAAGCTGAAAAAGCCCTACTCCCATGAAATCATCGGGCCTCTGGGCCAGGGTGTGGGCGTATGCGAGGGCATCGCCAAGTCCGTGAAAATTCTCTGTGACGCGCTGGGCTTGTGGTGCATCATCGCCGTTTCCGAGGCCAACCCGGACCAGGGCGTCAAATACCGCCACGCCTGGAACATTTTGAAGCTGGACGGCCAGTATGTTCATCTGGACGCCACTTTTGACAACTCCCTGGGTCACGACGGCGTCATCCGCTACGATTACTTCAATCTGGATGACAAACGGCTGTTCCGGGACCATCAGCCCGTCATCTATCCGGTCCCCGCCTGCGCTGCGTCTGACCGTTTCTATTACCGGGAGGCCAAGCTGTCTTTCACGAAGGTGGAGGATGTGGTGAAGCGGGCGCAAATGGCCATCCGCAAAGGCCTGCCTTTTGTCTTCCACTGGCGGGGCGGGCCGTTTACCAGGGAGGTGCTTATCCAGCTGGTACAGGCCCTGGAGGAAGCCGCCCAAAAGCGAAACCGCCACGCCGCCGTATCCTACAACCGCCCGCAGGCGGTGCTCCAGGTACACTTCCCTGCCAAGCTGCCCCAGGAAGCCGCCGCCGAGGAAGAAGCCAACGAGGGCGAGCAATACGAAGGGGAATAAAAGAACCGTCCGAAGCGTTCTGCTTCGGACGGTTTCTTTACAGCTTTTTCATATGGCTTCCGGCGGATTTCAGCATCAGCTTCTTGGCACCCACCTGGTCAAAGGCCACCTCCACCAAGGCGTCGCCGCCCATGGGTCGGACAGACAGGACCATGCCCTTGCCAAACGCGGTGTGCTCGACCATATCTCCCTGTCGGAGCTGCATCAGCGGCGCGGCAGGCGCGGCGTTCTTTCTCACCGACTGCAAAGGCCGCTGGGCCGGTGTCTTGGGGGCGGTATCCCGGTAGCTGTGGACGCCGCCGCTGCTCCAGGACGCGCCGCCGGAGGCTGGCCGGGCGGAGCGCTGGCCGTAGCCGCCGTAGGATGCACCGCCGAAGCCGCCCTCGTAGCGGTCGCCGCCGAAGGTATCGTCATCGCCCAGACCGCCAAATCTCGGCTCCGGCTTGCTCTCCCAGCGCATGTTGTCCTCGGGGATCTCCTCCAGAAACCGGGAGGGCTTATTGGCACTGGTGCGGCCGTACAGCATCCGCTGGCGGCAGTTGGTGAGGGTCAGCTTCTCCTTGGCCCGGGTCATAGCCACATAGCAAAGCCGCCGTTCCTCCTCCAGCTCCTCCTCGTCGTACTGGGCGGAGGAACCGGGGAAAATGCCCTCCTCCATGCCCACCACATACACCGCGGGGAACTCTAGGCCCTTGGCGGAGTGAATGGTCATCATGGTGACGCAGTTGTCATCGGCCTCCACGCTGTCCAGGTCCGTGTACAGGGCAATTTCATTCAGGAAGCCGGACAGGGTGGCGTCCTCCGGGTCCTGCTCCAGGAAGCCAAGGATGTTGGATTTCAGCTCCTGGACGTTCTCAATACGGCCCCGGCTCTCCATGTCCTTCTTCTCCTCCAGAGCCTTCACATAGCCGGTCTGGTCGCAGACGGCGTCGTAGAACTCCGGCAGGGCCAGCTCCGCTCCCTGGCGGCGGAGGCCGTCGATGAGGTCCGCGAATTTCAGCAGCTTGGCACTGGCGGATTTCAGCTCCGGGAACAGGTCCGCGTTGCGGATGATCTCATACAGAGATGCCCCCTGCCCCTCCGCTAAAACCGCCACCTTGTCCAGCGTGGTGGCGCCGATGCCCCGGGGCGGGTTGTTGATGATGCGCCGCAGGCGCAGGTCGTCCAGGGGATTGTTCAGCACGCACAGATAGGCCAGCATATCCTTGACCTCGGCCCGGTCAAAGAACTTCATGCCGCCCACCACTTTGTAGGGGATGCCGTTGCGCTTCATGGCATATTCCAGAGCGTTAGACTGGGCGTTCATGCGGTACAGCACCGCCGTGTCCCGGAAATTCCGGCCGCGGTTCACCCCCATCAGGATGTCCCCTACTACGTAGTTGGCCTCGTCGCTCTCGTTGAAGGTGGTCTTCACCGTCACCACATCACCGCTGCCGTTGTCTGTCCAGAGGGTCTTTCCCTTCCGGCCCTGGTTATTCTTGATGACGGCATTGGCAGCGTCCAGGATATTTTGTGTGGAGCGGTAGTTCTGCTCCAGACGGATCGTCTGGGCGTCGGGATACTGCTGCTCGAAATTCAGGATATTTTCGATATTAGCGCCCCGGAAACGGTAAATGGACTGGTCGTCGTCACCCACCACGCAGAGATTCTTCCGCCCCCCTGCCAAGAGCGAGGTCAGCAGATACTGCATATGGTTGGTGTCCTGGTACTCGTCCACCAGCACATAGCGGAATTTGTTCTGATAGTAGGACAGCACCTCCGGCTCCTGCCGCAAAAGCGTCACCGTATGGTAGATGATGTCGTCGAAGTCAAGCGCGTTGGCCGCCCGGAGCTTTTGTGTGTACCGGGCGTAGACCTTGGCGATGCGGGCCATCTTCCAGTCCATCTCGTTGTTGTGCTTGGCCGCAAACTCCTCCGGGCTCTCATATTTGTCCTTGGAGCTGCTGATGATAGCGAGGATGCTCTTGGGCTGAAAGGTCTTTTCGTCCAGGTTCAGTTCCTTCAGAATGTCCTTAATGACCCGCTTGGAATCATCGGTGTCGTAGATGGTAAAATCCTTGTCGAAGCCGATGCGGTCGATATCCCGCCGCAGGATACGGACGCAAGCGGAGTGGAAGGTGGAGGCCCAGATGTCGTTGGCCATCGGCCCCAACCGGGCCGCCAGGCGGTCCTTTAATTCTCCCGCCGCCTTGTTGGTAAAGGTGATGGCGATGATCTCCCAGGGCCGGGGCACATCCACGGCGCAGAGCCGATGGGCCCGGTCAATTTCCAGGTCATCCGGGTGCTCCGGGAAGCTCTCCAGAAAGGCCAGGTCATCCTCAGTAGCCCATTCGGGGACGAAATCGGAGTCGCTGCCCCGGCCATAGGTCAGCAGATTGTAGACCCGCTGAATGAGCACAGTGGTTTTTCCGGACCCTGCGCCGGCCAGCAGCAGCAGCGGGCCCTCCGTGGTCATGGCGGCCTTGCGCTGCATGGGATTCAAGCGTGCCAGGTCCCGGGCGATAACGGTCTTTCGGGCGGCAATATAGCGTTCTTTGAAGTCAGTCATATGTTCACCAGTTTTCTTAAGTCTCGGAGACTATTTTAGGACAAAATCCCGGCGGGGTCAACCGTGGGTTTTATTGACGGACGGCTTGTGCTGTGCTACGCTGGAAAAAACAATCTGGAGGCGTCTATCATGCGCTGTACGCCCGCAAACCTGCTCACGCTGTGCCGCATCCCGCTGGCGCTGGGCCTGTTGTTCACCGCACCTTTGTCCCCGCTCTTTTTTCTCTTCTATACACTGGCAGGCATCAGCGACATGCTGGATGGCCCCATTGCCCGCCGAAGCCATACGGCAAGCCGGGCCGGTGCCCGGCTGGACAGTATCGCGGATCTTGTTTTCCTGGTCGCGGCTCTGTCCTGCCTGCTGCCTGTACTGTCTCTCCCCGGTTGGGTCATCTGGGCAGCGGCAGCCATCGCGCTGCTGCGCTGCTGTGCCTGTCTGGTCGGCTTTCTGAAACACCATTGTTTCTCCGCTCTCCATACCATCGCCAATAAAGCCACCGGTGCGGCCCTGTTCTGCATGCCCTATCTGCTGCCGCTGGTATCCGCAGACTGGCTCTGCGCCGCCCTGTGCCTGCTGGCGGGCTTCTCCGCCGCGGAAGAACTGGCCATCCAGTGTCTCTCCAAAGAGGCACTTCCGGACTGCAAATCCATTTTGTACTTATGGAAGCGCCAAAGCTGACGCGCAGAAAATTCTTCCCTTTTTGTTTGTTTTCGGGTATACTGTGGGCAGTTTTCAAAAAACAGGAGGATCTTTACTGATGAAACAGCTCTTTTTACTGGCGGCGCTCATCTGCTTCGGCATGGCCGCCATCAAGTTCTGCACCGCTCGGATGAAACCAAACAACGCCGCGCCGAAACGACGGGTCGACCTCTCCCCGGAGGAAGCCAAAGCCCGGATGGAGGCAAACCCCGACCTCATTCTGCTGGACGTCCGCACCCAGGAGGAATACGACGACGGCCATATTCCCGGCGCTGTCTGTCTGCCCAGCGATATGATCGAAGAGGGGATGCCCTTCTCCTTCGACAAAGATGCGGAGATCCTGCTCTACTGCCACTCCGACAAGCGGAGTGCCGAGGCTGCTTCCAGGCTGCGGGCCATGGGTTATACGAATGTCAGCGACATCGGCTGCATCCTGGACTGGCCCTACGAGACCACCACCGATTAAAAAAAGAACGCCCGAAACCGGGCGTTCTTTTTTTACTGGGTCAGCAGGACCAGATTACGGTCCGAGATAAAATTCTGGGCGCTGTACAGCACGCAGATGGCGTCAATACCGTTCTCCTCCGCGTACCGGGCGGCGGGGGAGCGGTAATACCGCAGGTCCAGCAGATGGACCTCGGAAAAACTCTGTGCCAGGAAGGGCGCCAGGGAATCGGAGTAGCTGTCCCGGATCAGCAGAATTTTGCCGCCGTCGGGGATAGCCTCGTTTTTGATAACGCACAGCGGCTGGTTACCGCCCAAAAAGGCGGAATATTTATCCTTTTTCTCCAGATAGGAGCGGTCATACAGGCTGCCCGGCTCCGGTGTTCCGTTCCGCCAGGAGGTAATGTCCAGCCCCGTGTCCTCCGCCCAGAACACCATGGTATCCGGCTCCAGCCAGTGGATGCCGGACTGGGAATAGAGCGTGCCGTTGAAATCCGAGGACGCAGTTTCAAGTGTAAAGTCTGATTCCTTTATTGCCTCTCTGCCAAAGGCATCCATCACAGCGGTATAGCCGTAATAAGCGCCCAAGGTGGCCCAGTGGTGGTCCGTGCGGTAGAAAATAGGTTCGTCATCATGGGCTGAAAGCACAGTCTTAAAATCAATGAGGGGCACGCCTGTTTCCGCCGCCGCGTCCAGCAGCTGCGTCTGGTCCCAGCTCTCCGCTCCGGCGGGAAGTTTTTCTTTCCAGACCTCCGCCGCCGAGGGGATCAGCCCCAGGTATACCGGAATGTCCGTTTTCTCCGCCAGGCGGGTGACATAGGAGAGGTTCTTCTTCACCAGCTCCGCGTCCGGCGTCTCTACTTTCGAGATCAGCGTATCGCCGCAGAGGTAAACGCCGTTGAACTCGCTTTTTCCGATGAGCTGCTCTGTCCGGGCTTTCAGGCCCGTCCAGCCGTCCCGCAGGGGAAACTGGTCGGCAAAATATTCTTCAACGTCATCCGTAAAACTGCCGTTTACCAAAGCCGCCCAGGAAAACTCCGGCACTTGGGCCAGCGTGCGGTTTTCCGTTTCGGATGTCTCCCGGTCCGGCAGCAAAATATGCAACACCAGCAGACCGCCCAGGAAGATACAGAAAAACGCCGTCAGAAAGCGGCTGTATGCTTTTGTCATAAGGCCGCCTCCTTTAAAATCTGAAATACAGAAAGGGATTGTAGCTGCCGTCCACCAGATAGGCGGTGCAGATGACCAGCGACAGGGCCATCCATACCGGCGTCAGGACTTTTTGGGCCTTGGCCGGCAGGCGGTCCCAAAGGGTCTTGCCTAACGTGGTGGAGGCCAGTACCAGCGCCAAAAGCGTGACGGCGTAGCTGCGGAGACGGTAGCCGTCCAGGGCGTTCCACAGCGGCGCGCCGCCGAAGCAGTCCGCCAGATACGCGCCGCAGACGGACAGGTCCTCCATCGCGAAAATCCCCCAGCCTACAAACACCACGACCAGCGTATAGACATGCTTGAGCCAGGCTGGTGTTTTAGCCAGAACATCTCTCAAAATATACTTCTCCAAAATCAGCCAGCCCGCGAAGTACAGCCCCCACAGGATGAAATTCCAGCTTGCCCCGTGCCAGAAGCCGGTGCAGAACCAGACGATGAGGATGTTCCGCAGGGTCTTTGCCGTGCCACCCCGGTTGCCGCCCAGGGGAATATAGAGATACTCCCGGAACCAATTGGTCAATGACATGTGCCACCGCCGCCAGAACTCCGTCACAGAGGCGGAGAGATAGGGGTGGTCGAAATTCTCCAGGAAGCGGAAGCCGAAAATGCGGCCCAGGCCGATGGCCATGTCGGAGTAACCGGAGAAATCAAAGTAAATTTGGAAGCCAAAGGCCAGCAATCCCAGCCATCCGCCGGCCACCGTCAGCGTCCCCGCCTGCTGGGACGCCAGCTGGGCGTCCCACAGGGCGCCGATGGAGTTTGCCAGCAACACCTTTTTCGCAAGGCCCACGCAGAAGCGCCGGGCGCCCAGTGCGAAATCCTCCGTGGTATTGACCCGGTGGTTCAGGTCCTCCGCCACCGTTTTGTACTTCACGATGGGACCCGCGATGAGCTGGGGGAACATGGTGACAAAAGCGCCGAAATCAAGGATGTTCCGCTGCACCGGGGCGTCCTGCCGGTAGACGTCGATGGTGTAGCTCATGGTCTGGAAGGTAAAAAAGGAAATACCGATGGGCAGAGGGATGCCGAATTGTGGGATGCTGATGCCGGGGATCAGGGAAAGATTCGCCGCCAGGAAATCCCAGTATTTGAAAAAGCCCAGGAGCAGGAGGTTGAACACTACCGACTGCCCCACGAACCACCGGGCTTTTTTGTCGTTGTCCCGGTACTTCTCCACCAGCAGGCCGTGGGTGTAGTCGATGAGGATGGAGAGCAGCATGATAACGATATAGACGGGCTCTCCCCAGCCGTAGAAAAACAGGCTCACCAGCAGCAGTACCAGATTCCGCCACCGCAGAGGCGCCAAAAAATACACCGCCAGCGTCAGCGGCAGATAGGCGAATAAAAATGTCAGGCTGCTGAAGATCAAGCAGGTTTCCTCCCTCTTTAGAAAAACAGCCGCAGCGAAGCTGCGGCTGTTTCCGCTCTTATGGTTCAGGCAAACAGGGCGTTGAAATCGTCGGCCCAGGCGCTTTGGAATCCAGCGGAGGCGATCATCGCCACATAGGTGCCGTTCTGGATGACCTGGCCCCGGCTCCACGCCTCCATGGACTCAGGATACCACGCACCGCCCTCGGCCTGGTCGGTGATGCGCTGCTGGAGGATCGTGACGGCCTTGGCAGCGTCATCCTCATTCTCGCACTGCATCAGAACCACTTCATTCACCACGCCGGACATCATGGGCGCCTTGGCAAGGAACTGCTTCGTGGGGATCTCGCTGAGCCCGGGGTAGTAGCTGTCCAGCATCTCCCCTTCCAGATCCGTCATATAGAACTCGTCAAAGCCCGCGTCCTTCATCATCTGGTCAAAGCAAGCTGTCAGGTCCGCATCGGGCACCGTCTCCTGTTTTCCGCCGCACGCAGCCAGCAGGCCAACCATCATTACGAAAGCAATTCCAAGCGTTAAAAGTCTTTTCATACCGTTCTCCTTGATTATTTTCACGTTTCCTACATGACAGACGGAGCACCCGCTGAAAAAGTTCCCGCTCCGTCCCCAGTATGGACGTTTTTTTCAGTTTTATGAAAGGGGCCTCCCCTGCTTGCATTTATACAGGATTCGAGGTATGATTGCAACATCAATTTGTTACTTTTTTAAAGCAGGTGAAAAAATATGTACAGCTTCCGAAACGATTACAGTGAAGGCGCCCATCCCAAGGTCCTCCAGGCCCTGATGGACACCAATCTGGAACAGACCGTCGGTTACGGTACGGATCCCCGCTGTGAGGCTGCCCGGGAGACCATCCGCCGCGTATGCGCCGCGCCGAATGCGGATGTTCACTTCCTGGTGGGCGGCACCCAGACGAACCTTCTCGCGATCGAATCCCTTTTGCAGCCCTATGAGGCGGTCATTGCCGCCCACACCGCCCATGTGAACACCCATGAGACCGGCGCTATCGAGGCCACCGGCCACAAGGTCTGCTCCATTTTCTCTCCCGACGGAAAGCTGACCCCCTCCCTTGTGGAGACGGTTCTGGCGGAGCACAACGGCACGGAGCACATGGTGTCCCCCCGGCTGGTGTACGTCTCCGACACCACGGAGGTCGGAACCATTTATACCAAGGCTGAGCTGACCGCCCTGCGGGACTGCTGCAGGCAGCATGGCCTTCTGCTGTTTCTGGACGGCGCCCGGCTGGGCTCCGCCCTCACCTCCCCGGAAAACGATCTGACTCTGCCGGACCTGGCGGCCCTGACTGACGCCTTCTACATCGGCGGCACCAAAAACGGCGCCCTGTTCGGCGAGGCCCTGGTGATGAACGCCCCCAACGACCACTTCCGCTGGCACATGAAGCAGCGGGGCGCTATGTTGGCCAAGGGCCGGCTGCTGGGCGTCCAGTTCCAGGCCCTGCTGGAGGACGGCCTGTACTTTGAGATGGCCCGCCACGCAAATGAAATGGCTTTCCGCCTGCGGGACGGCATCACCGCCTTGGGCTACCCCTTCCCCGTGCCTTCTCCTTCCAACCAACAGTTCCCGGTGCTGCCCAACACTGTGATGCAGCAGCTCCAGGAAATGGGGTACGAGTTTGAGATCGACGCCCACGTGGACAACACCCACACCCGTATCCGCCTGGTAACCAGCTGGGCCACGCCGGAATCGGCGGTGGAGGACTTCCTGGCAGATTTGGCACTCTGCCAGTAACAAGATACCGTTCGGGGACAGCAAAAATCTCTTATACGTATAAAACGGGGCCGCCGGATTTTCCGGCGGCCCCTAGCAAATACCGCAGATGTGATTCCCGTAATTCCATGTTTTGACCCTCATAGCGGAAAGGAGACACGGACAGCTTCCCGTATCCCCTTTCCGGTATTTTTTACTTGGAATGGCAAGCTCCGTGGCAGGCGCCGCAGTCGCCGCCGCAGGAGCAGCCACTCTTGCCGCTTTTCCAGTTATGGACGCCCCGGGCTATAATTGCCGCGAAAACGGCCAGAACGATCAAAGCGATGATAATCGTAGGTGCATTCATCGGAATATCCTCCCTCTCTGTTACCGGGCGGCAGCCGCATTCACCGCAGTAACGGTCAGCTTGCTGCCGTCATACTGATTTTTGCGGAACAGCATATACACCAGGAAGGCCAGGGCGATGACAGCGGCCACGGTGCCGGGGCCGAACCCGCCGCCTGTGAACAGCCTGCCGAACTGGTAGATCATCAGGGAGATAAGATAGGCAAAGCCGCACATGTAGCCGATGGCGGCCAGGGTCCACTTTGCGTTGTTCATCTCCCGCTTGATGGCGCCCATGGCGGCGAAGCAGGGCGCGCACAGCAGGTTGAACACCATGAAGCTGTAAGCGGAGATGCCGGAGTAGTGGAGCGCCACGGCGGCCTGGAGGGCGGAGTCGTCCTCGGCCACCTCCTCGCCGATCCGGAACAGAACGCCGAAGGTGGAGACCACGTTCTCCTTGGCGATGAGGCCGGTGATGGTGGCCACGGTGGACTGCCAGTCGCCGAAGCCCAGAGGCGCGAAGATGAAGCAGATGGCGCCGCCGATGGCAGCAAGCAAAGAGTTGTTGTTGTCTTCCACCATGCCAAAGCCGCCATCCGTAAAGCCGAAGCCCTGGAGGAACCACAGCACGATGGATGAGGCCACGATGACGGTGCCGGCCCGCTTGATGAAGCTCCAGCCCCGCTCCCAGGTGGCCCGCAGAACGTTGTTCGCAGAGGGCACATGATAGGCGGGCAGCTCCATGACGAAGGGCGCCGGGTCGCCGGAGAAGGCCTTCGTCTTTTTCAGGATGATGCCGGAGAAGATGATGGCCGCCACGCCGATGAAGTAGGCGGATACGGCCACCAGACCGCTGCCGCCGAAGATGGCGCCGGCGAACAGGCCGATAATGGGCATTTTCGCGCCGCAGGGCACAAAACAGGTGGTCATAATGGTCATCCGGCGGTCCCGCTCATTTTCAATAGTACGGGAGGCCATCACGCCGGGGACGCCGCAGCCGGAGCCGATCAGCATGGGGATGAAGCTCTTGCCGGAGAGGCCGAACTTCCGGAAAATCCGGTCCATGATGAAGGCGACTCGGGCCATGTAGCCCACGTCCTCCAGAATGGACAGCATGAAGAACAGCACCAGCATCTGGGGCACAAAGCCCAGCACCGCGCCCACGCCGGCGACGATGCCGTCGGACACCAGACCGGTAAGCCACTCGGCGCAGCCCCAGCTCTCCAGCAGGGTACGGGAGCCGTCCGTGAGCCAGGCGCCGCCCAGCACGTCGTTGGTCCAGTCCGTCAGGAAGGAGCCGAAGGGACCCATGGCGATCCAGTACACCAGGAACATGACCACGGCGAAAATGGGCAGGGCCAGAACGCGGTTGGTGACGATCCGGTCGATCTTGTCGGAGGTGGTCAGATTCTGTTTATCGGCCTTTTTCTTCACCGCCTTGGTCACCACGCCGTTGATGTAGGCGTACCGCTGGTTGGTGATGATGCTCTCGGCGTCGTCATCCAGTTCCTTTTCGCAGTCGGTGATGTGCTCTTCCAGGTGCTCCGTCAGGGCCTTGTCCAGCCTCAGGTCCGCCAGGACTTTTTCATCCCGCTCGAAGAGCTTGATGGCGTACCAGCGGAGATACCCTTCATCCACCTTGCCCTGGATGGATTCCTCGATATGTGCAAGGGCGTGCTCCACGCTGCCGGTAAACACATGGGGCAGTTCCACCGCCTTGCGGCTCTGTGCCAGAGCCACTGCTTTTCCGGCGGCCTCCATGCCGCCCTCGCCCTTCAGGGCGCTCATCTCCACGACCTCGCAGCCCAGAGCCGCGCCCAGTCTGGCAAGGTCGATGGTATCGCCGTTCTTCCGCACCAGGTCGATCATGTTGACCGCCACCACCACAGGCAGTCCCAGCTCAATGAGCTGCGTGGTGAGATACAGGTTCCGCTCGATGTTGGTTCCGTCCACGATGTTCAAAATGGCGTCGGGCTTCTCATTCACCAGATAGCTCCGGGCCACCACTTCCTCCAGGGTGTAGGGGGACAGGGAGTAAATACCGGGCAGGTCCTGGATAATGACATCCTTGTGGCCGCGCAGATGCCCCTCCTTCTTTTCAACGGTGACGCCGGGCCAGTTGCCCACGTACTGGTTGGAACCGGTCAGGGCATTGAACAGGGTCGTCTTGCCGCAGTTCGGATTGCCCGCCAGCGCAATTTTGATCTCCATAGCGCTCTCCTTTCAAAATGTTAGTTTTAACTAACTTTTTTGCTGAATCATAGGCGGCCTTGCACCGCCCCGGTTTTACTGGACCTCGATCATCTCGGCGTCCGCCTTGCGGACAGACAGCTCATAGCCCCGGACATTCAGTTCCATAGGGTCCCCCAGCGGCGCCACCTTGCGGACGAAGATCTCCACGCCTTTTGTAATGCCCATGTCCATGATGCGGCGCTTCACCGGGCCCTCGCCGTGGAGCTTCACCACAGCGGCAGTCTCGCCTACCCTCACGTCTTTCAGTGTCTTCATATTCGCTCTCCTCCTGTATCAGTTTTCATTTCATGGGAACACAGCACGAAAACCCTGATCCAAACGAAAATCAGGGCGTCGTCTCAAATCATAATGCGGTTTGCCATGGTCTTGTCCAGCGCGATCCGGCTGTCCTTGACCTGCAGGATCAGGTTTCCCGCGATCTCGCTCACCACTGTCACATCGCTGTCCACCACGAAGCCCAGTTCCGCCAGATGCTGGCGCACCTCGTCCTTGCCGGTGATCTTGCGGATGGTGACCGTCTCACCTGTTTTTGCCATCGTCAGAGGCATCATACCATCGCTCCCCTTAAAGTTAGTTTAACCTAACTTTTCTTTAAAAAATATTAGGTTAGTGATTGCTAACCTTTAAATCGCCGTCAGTTTAACACCACTAACCGCTTTTGTCAAGCCTGTTTGATAAAAACTTGCAAATTTGGTTAGTTGATGTTAACCTATACGCAAACATCTGTTTCCAAGGAGGTTTCCTTTATGAATATTCACGAATCCGCGGAGGATTGGCTCTTCTCACTTTTCGTAAAAGACAGCGGCAGCGTGTTTTTTGCGAACAAGCGTATGGGGAGGCAAGCAACATGAAACAGCTGGAAGTTCTTTTGGAATGGGGCGGCACAAAACGGGACATTGCCTTTCTGGTGATCTCCGGTGTCGCACTGGCGGCAAGTATTTTTGATCTCACCCCCTTTCCCTTTGACCCCGCTTGGATCTCCATCGTCCTCTGCGGCATCCCCATCATTCTTGAGGCCTTGATCGGCCTGGTCACGGCCTTTGACATCAAGGCGGATGTGCTGGTCTCTATGGCGTTGGTTGCCTCCGTACTCATCGGCGAGGATTTTGCCGCCGGTGAGGTGGCGTTCATCATGCAGCTGGGCGCCCTGTTGGAGGATCTGACAGTCGCAAAGGCCCGGGCAGGCATCGAAAAGCTGGTCCGCCTGACGCCCCGCACAGCCAGAGTCTTTTCAGATGCGGGCGAGTCCATCGTTCCCGCCGAGGAGGTCCGGGTCGGCGACCTGCTGCGGGTTCTGCCGGGTGAGACGGTCCCTGTGGACGGCGTTATCACCGCAGGCGAAACCTCCATCAACCAGGCGGTCATGACGGGAGAGTCCCTGCCGGTGGACAAGACCGTGGGAGACGAGGTCTCCAGCGGCACTGTCAACCAGTTCGGTTCCTTCGATATGCGGGCCGCCAGAGTCGGAGAGGACAGCTCCATCCAGCGCATGATCCGGCTGGTGCAGTCGGCGGACGCGGGCAAGGCAAAAATCGTTGGCATGGCGGACCGCTGGGCCACCTGGGTCGTGGTGATCGCGCTGTCCGCCGCGGCGCTGACCTGGCTGGTGACCGGGCAGATCGTCCGGGCCGTCACGATTCTGGTGGTGTTCTGTCCCTGCGCACTGGTGCTGGCTACGCCCACCGCGATTATGGCCGCCATCGGCAACGCCACGAAGCACGGTTTTCTGGTGCGGGAAGGAGACGCGCTGGAACGGCTGGCCTCCGTCTCCAAAGTTGCCTTTGACAAAACGGGGACCCTGACTTTCGGAACGCCCCGGGTGGTGAGTGTTCAAAGCATCCTTTCCGAACTGCCGGAGGAGGCTCTGTACGCCTGCGCCGCCGGCGCGGAGCTGCGCTCCGAGCACCCGCTGGGCAAGGCCGTGGTGGACTGCTACCGCTCCGCGTCCGGACAAATGCCTCAGGCTCCAGAGCAGTTCCAGATGCTGCCCGGCCGGGGCGTTCTGGCGTCCGTGGAAAGCCGTAAGGTAGCCGCCGGAAACGAAAAACTGCTGGCGGAGCAGGGAATTTCTCTGCCGGACATCGCTGTTCAAAAAGCGGAAGCCTACCTGGACCAAGGCTGTACAGTGATCTATCTGGCGCTGGACGGCCGATTGGCGGGATTTCTCGCCCTGTCCGATACCCTCCGCCCGGAGGCGGCCGGGATGATTCGTGAGATCCGGCAGGCGGGGGCGGAGCCTGTTCTTCTCACCGGCGACCACGCCAACGCCGCCCGCCATATCGCCGGTCAGCTGTCCATTGGGGAATACCATGCCGACTGTCTGCCGGAGGATAAGCTGCAGAGCATCGACACCTATCAGCGGCAAGGGCAGCAGGTCTGCATGATCGGCGATGGCGTCAACGATGCCCCGGCGCTGAAACGGGCCTTTGTCGGCATCGCCATGGGCGGTATCGGCAGCGACATCGCCGTGGACGCCGCCGACATTGCGCTGGTCAATGACGACATCCGGGAACTCCCCCACCTTCTGCGCCTGTCAAAGCGCATGATGCGGACCATCAAGTGCAACCTGACCTTCTCCATGACCCTGAATTTCATTGCCATCGTGCTGGCTATGACCGGCATTCTGAATCCTGTTGTCGGCGCACTGGTACATAACGCCGGTTCCGTGCTGGTCATTATCAACTCCGCGCTCCTTCTGAAATGGAAATAATGATTCCGTACCGTTTTTCCGCCGGGAGGCTGTGATCCGATCACAGCCTCTTTTTTTGTGGGATTTTGACACAGAACGTTGTATGATACAGTAAAGGCCGGTGAAAGGAGGACGCCCATGACCGACACGGAATTTCTGGAACGGTTTGCCCAAAGCCGGAGCCGGGGCATAGAGGACTTGCTGCGGCAATACTCCCCCCTCCTGCGCTACGTGATCGGCGGCGTTCTCCGGGACCCGCAGGATGCGGAGGACTGCTTTTCCGAGGTATCCCTGGCCCTGTGGCAGAAGTTGGACAGCTTCGACCCGGAAAAAGGCAGCCTTTCCGCCTGGCTCACCGCCATCGCCCGGAACGCCGCCCTGAACCATCTGAAAGCCCGGCTTCGCCGGGAAAAACGTCAGCCGGAGGAGCCGCCGGAGGTCCTGACGCCGGAGCAGGAAGTTCTCCGCTGGGAACGGGCGGAACAGCTTCGGGACACCGTGGCAAAACTGCCGGACCTGGACCGGAAGATCTTCTACCGCCGCTACTACTACTTACAGCCTGTCAGCCAGATCGCCGCGGAGCTGGGCCTGTCCCAGCGGGCCGTGGAAGGGCGGCTGTACCGCCTCCGCAATCGGCTGCGGCAGGAGTTGGGAGGTGATGACACATGACCCAATGGGATGATTTCGACTGTACCTTAGCCACTGCCCTCAGCGAGCTGCCTCCTTCCGAGGAGACCGTCCGGGACGTGACCCCCTGGCGCACGGCCATGGACCAAATCATTCTGGGCCTGTGCCTCACCTGCTTTACTCTGAATGGCTGGTATCTGCAATACATTCTCCCCGCTGTGGGTTCCCTTTTGATATACTTCGGGTTTCGGACTCTGCGGCAGAGCAATTGCTGGTTCCGCCGTGCATGGTATATCAGTACCTGTAAAGTAATTTTACTGTATATTTCTATGGTCCTGGACGCAACGCCTTTCGCGGACGCTATCCCGATTGGCTGGATGGTCCCCTCCATAGCTATGACCTTTGCACTGTTTTTGTGCTTTCATCTCGGCCTGACTCAGGCTGCCCGGGAGGTAGACCAAACACCTCAACGCCGTCCCGCCCTGTGGGCCACAGTGTGGTACGCTGTACTGGTGCTGATGGCGCTGTTCGTGCCGGATATCCGTTGGTTGGGTGTCATCCCCTCACTTGTTGCCTTCGTCTGCATCATCCGTTCCATGCTGTATGTCAAAGAGGAGCTGGAAAACTGGGGCTATGCAGTTCGGGCCGCTCCGGTGAAAATCGGATGCGGGTGGTTCTCCGCCCTGTATCTTGCCTCCCTCCTGCTGGCGGTTCTGCTGACCGCCGCGGCCTCCAATCATATCGCCATGCCGTCTTGTGAACAGGTGTTCGATTCTTCTGAAACAGCAGCTATCCAGGTCAAATTACAGGGTCTGGGCTTCCCGGAAGATCTGCTGGACCGGCTGCCGGACGAGGAGCTGCTGCGCCTGGAGGACGCCTATTACTGCTCCGTCCACCGGGACGGCGGTGAAGCGGAGGCGGGCAGCAAAAAGGGTGTGAAAGCCATCCGGTTTGATACGGTTTATGTCCAGACTGCCCCCCACACCATCCGGGTCTACGAATTTTTCAATTTCCAGGAGGATATTCTGCGCTCCAACTTCAGAACGATGACCATGCTGGAGCCTACCCGTTCCGCCCAGGTCTCCGATATCACCGGCGGGCTCACCTGGACAATGAACGGCACGGCTTACCGGAGCCAGCTCCCTATCTCCCGTCAGGCCTATGAGAGCATGTTTTTCGGCAGCTCCACCCTCTCCTCCGCGATTTTCAGCTATCCCTTCTTTTCTGAAGACCGGGCCGGATATATGGCCTACACCAGCTATGAGGAAGACGACGTCAATTTGACATGCAGCGTTCTCCGGGCCTACCTCACCACCTACCGGAATTTCTATCCCTACGGGAAACTGACCACAGACACCTTCCAGACAGACTGGTACGCCCAAAGCTATTCCACATTTGTGTTTTTCAGGGAATCCTGATCCCTTTCCCCGCCTTTTCAAAAAGGCGGGGATTTTTTTCGAATTTTTGTTCGATTTCTTCTTGACAGAAACATTCGTTCGAGTTATAGTATATATAGAACATAAGTTCTAACAAGGAGGAATTGACAATGACTGGATGGAGCTTTTTCTTTGTTTTGATGGGTGTTGCCTCCCTGGCCGCCCAGTTGTTCCGCATCATCGACGCTATTGAACGTCCCGCCCGTCGGTCCCGCCGCCGTGCTGTGGCCCGGTAAATCATGGATGTTCTGGAGAAGCTGACGATCCTGACTGACGCCGCCAAGTATGACGCCGCCTGTACTTCCAGCGGCGGGAACCGCACCGCCAAGAAAGGGTATATCGGAAATACCTCGTCCTCCGTAGCCGGCTGCTGCCACACCTTTTCCGCCGACGGACGCTGCGTAACGCTGCTGAAAGTGCTGATGACCAACAAGTGTGTCTATGACTGCAAATACTGCGTCAACCGCCGCAGCAACGACACCAAACGGGCGGCTTTCACCCCCGAGGAGCTGGCGGACCTGACCATCAACTTCTACCGCCGGAACTATATCGAAGGGCTGTTCCTCTCCTCCGGCGTATTCCGCAGCCCGGACTATACCACGGAGCTGATGATCCGCACCCTGCGGCTCCTGCGGGAACAGCACCGCTTCAACGGCTATATCCATGCCAAGGCTATCCCCGGCACAGCGCCGGAGCTGGTGGAACAGTTGGGGCTGCTGGCCGACCGGCTCAGCGTCAATATCGAACTGCCGTCAGAGGCCGGTCTTAAAACCTTGGCGCCGGATAAAAGCAAAACCGCTATCCTCGCTCCCATGCGGCAGATCCAGACGCGCAATCAGCAAAACAAGGAGGAGCTGGTGAAATACCGCCACGCTCCCAAATTCGCTCCCGCGGGGCAGAGCACCCAGCTTATCGTTGGCGCGACACCGGATTCCGATTTCCATATTCTTCGGCTGACCCAGGGACTATACGACCGTTACAAACTAAAACGCGTGTTCTATTCCGCCTATGTGCCAGTGGTGGAGCACGCGCTGCTCCCTTCCAAAGACGTAAAACCGCCCCTACTGCGGGAGCACCGCCTGTATCAGGCCGACTGGCTTCTGCGATTTTACGGCTTTCGGGCGGAAGAGCTGCTGGATGACCGGCACCAGGACTTTGATCCCCGTGTGGACCCCAAGTGCAGCTGGGCTCTGGCCCATCTGGACTTTTTTCCCGTGGAGGTCAACACGGCGGACTACGAAACTCTGCTGCGCGTTCCCGGCGTTGGTGTAGTTTCCGCACGGCGCATCCTATCCGCCCGGCGGGCCGGTCCCCTTCACATTGAAAACCTTCCGAAGCTGGGGGTCGTCATGAAGCGGGCCCAATATTTTCTGACCGCCTCCGGCAAAATGCCCGACGGCCTCCGCTTCACCCCTGACAGCCTGCTGCGGGGACTGATCGCCGCGGAACGCCCCTCTTTGCCCCAGCAGGAGATGGTGCAATTATCCCTCTTCGATACCGCGGTCTGATCCGCCCGCCTGATTTTGTACAATGGACCATGAAATGATTTATATTTATGACGGCAGCTTCGATGGATTCCTCTGCTGCGTCTTTGACAGCTACGCCAACAAAGAAGTCCTCACCGCGATCTGCCGCGATGAGGACTTTATTCCAACGCTCTTTGCTTCCCGCGTGGTCAATACCGACAAAAGCCACGCAAACCGTGTGTTCAAAAAGGTTGTAAAGGTTTCTCCCTATGCAGGGAATTTATTGCAGAAAGGCTTTCTCACCTGTATGCCGGACAAGGAGATCCATTTATACCGGCTGGTCGTGAAACTGCTGCGGGATGGCTCCGGTTTCCTCCGAAATTTCTCCGATGAAACGCTGTTCCCTGTCATCACTGCCGTGCGCCGTCTCAACGGCGAAGCGCATCTGCTGAAGGGCTTTGTCCGCTTCTCCGAGCTGGGTGGGGTACTGGGCAGTGAGATTGAACCGAAAAACCGGGTATTACCCGTCCTGCGCAGCCATTTTTGCGCCCGGTATATGAACGATACATTTTTCATCTACGACCGTACGCACAAAGAGGCCCTGTTCTACGCCGCCGGAAAATCGGTGATCTGTCCTCTGGAGGATTTTCAAATGGCCCCGCCGGACGAAACAGAAGCCGCTTACCGTATTTTGTGGAAACGCTTCTATGACACGATTGCCATTAAAGAGCGGTACAACCCCAAATGCCGGATGCGGAATATGCCGAAGCGGTACTGGAACACCATGACCGAGTTTCAGGGTGACTCCTATTTCAAGGCTCAAAGCTCGCCCGCAGCCGTTCCAGGCCCCGCCGCTCCAGACGGGATACCTGCACCTGGGACACACCCAGAATGCGGGCCGTCTGCTCCTGGGTCAGGCTCTTGAAATAGCGCAGCAAAATCGTCATCCGCTCTTTTTCCGGCAGTTTATCGATCGCCTCCCGCAGGGCAATACGCTCTACCAGCCCATCCTCCGGCGCATCCGTACCCAGCGTGCTCTCCAAAGTCAGGCCGTCGGCCATTTCCTGCTGCAGGGAATCCGGCGTATCTGTTGCCAATTCGATCTGCGCGATGTCCTCAGGAGTAAGTCCGGTAGCTTCCGCCAGCTCGGAAAGGACCGGCTCACGGCCCAGCTCATGCCGGAGCTGCTCTCGTTTACTGTAAAGAGTTTGAGCTTGCTCCCTGATGCTGCGCCCGACTTTGACGGCTCCATCATCCCGCAGAAAGCGCCGGATCTCTCCTGCAATTTTGGGAACGGCATAGGTGGAAAAACAGGTACCGTAATCAAAATCGAACCCCTGTACCGCTTTTAAAAAACCCAGGCAGCCCAGCTGATACAAGTCGTCAGAATCCACTCCCCGGCCATAGTACCGCCGTACGACGCTCCAGATCAAGCCGTTGTTCTCAAGCACTGCCTGCTGGCACGCCTCCCGGTCCCCTTCCTGCGCAGCTCGGAGCAGTTCCAGCGTCGTGCTCATTTTGTTTTCAGCCTGGGAGCCAGTTTCTTTTTCATGGTCACTGTTGTCCCCCGTCCCGGCACGGAACGAACCGTCAATTGATCCGTAAAGCTCTCCATGATCGTAAAGCCCATGCCGCTGCGCTCCTCACCCCCAGTGGTAAACATGGGCTCGCGGGCTTTTTCTACGTCCGCAATTCCTCTGCCCCTGTCCTTGACAGTCAGCTCCAGCACATTTCCCGGACAGAGCCGCAGCTTCAGTGTCACCTTGCCGATGGCATCCGGGTAGGCATGAACGATGGCGTTTGTCACCGCTTCGCTGACTGCCGTTTTGATGTCCTCCAGCTCATTTAGCGTTGGGTCCATCTGGGCCGCGAAGCAGGCCGCCGCGGACCGGGCAAACCCTTCGTTGCTGCTGCGGCTGGGAAATTCCAATGTGACCTCATTCATCGCCTTACTTTTCATTTTATGTAAACCTCCTTTTATCGTATCGTCACCAGCCGTCCGATCCCGGCGGCGTCCAGGACCCGCTTGGCCTGTTCCGGAACATGGCACACCAGCAGGCTCCCGTCCAGAAGCCGCATCCGCTGCTGGGCCCGCAGGATCAAAGCGATCCCGGAGCTGTCCATAAAGGTCACGCCTGTCATGTCCAATACCAGCTTTTTGGGCAATGCCGCGTCTACGGCCAATTCCATTTCCCGCATGGCGTTTCTGGCGCTGTGATGGTCGATTTCCCCGCTGAGCTCCAGCAGTAAATTCCTATCTACACTTTTCGCATTGATTTCCATATTGAACTCCCCTTTTTGTCAAAGCCCTGCATATTTTCCATGGATTTTTCTTAAAGTTGATTATACAAGTTGTCCCATTTCTTTTTTGTCGGATTCTTCCGACTGCCGGATATTCTTTGCCGGATACTTGCGGTCCCCTCCCTATCCGAATATAATGAGGCTGATCACATTACCAACTCCGGCGCAGAAAGGATATCTTAGCATGAAAGTTCTTTTACTTAACGGCAGTTCCCATCCCAACGGATGCACGCATACGGCACTGCACGAAATCGCTCTTACTTTGGAAAGCTCCGGCATCCAAACAGAAATCCTGTTCCTGGGCAACGAACCTGTACGGGACTGCACTGCCTGCGGCACCTGTGCCAGACAGCCTGGCCGATGCGCGTTTGACGACGATGTTGTAAACCGGATCATCGAAAAGGCCTGCGAAGCCGATGGCTTCGTATTTGGCACGCCGGTTTATTA
This sequence comes from Oscillibacter valericigenes, assembly GCF_021531435.1. GTDB lineage: Bacteria > Bacillota > Clostridia > Oscillospirales > Oscillospiraceae > Oscillibacter > Oscillibacter valericigenes_B. Next base: position 31,106 of record NZ_JAFBIS010000009.1, on the reverse strand, counting down.
CGCGCACCCCAGCGGACGAATTTTGTCTGTATTGGACCGAGTTTTTTACGCAGGCAAGGACGCCTTTGTTCATAAGCCGGCGGCCGCCATCGCCTCCGCCCGCCGGGCCGGTACCACCGCCACACTGGACGTCCTGCAGAAGTATTTCACCATCTCCCAGATGCCGGTGGTGTCCTCAACTTATTGGACCATGGTCCACGGCAAAGAACCCGCGGACGTTTTAAAAGATGAGGAAGGTCTTCAGACCATGCGGAATCTGGCCGTCAACATGGCTTGGCTCCTTCGCTGCATCGAAGCCGGAAAGGACGTCGGCATCCAGCCGCCTCAGGCGGAATCCGGTGCGCGCACCAATTTTATTCGCTGAATCATACTGAAAAAGCCCCTCTGACGATCGTCAGAGGGGCTTTTTCAGGCCGGTTTACCGTAAATATTCCATTGGCGGATAGCGGATACCATCGGTAATCTGCTCCGATTCCTTCGTCCGGAATCTCAAATGGCGGTAAATTTCCACTGCATAGGGGGATGCGTTGACCGTCACTCTTTCGGCGGTGATTTCCTCCGGAAAGCGGCGGAACAGGGCTCCGCCTGCTCCCCTTCGGCGCCACGCCGTCTCCATTGCCGCGATTTTTTCCGCTTCTTTCGATTTTCGAAGGTCGATTTTCCTCCCGATAATTGCTGTGCCCCCGCAAGAGCGGGGGCACAGTCGTTTCTGCGCAGAATCTTACGCCTGCATCGCCTTGGCGGATTCCTCCAGCTTAGCGATCAGCTCGCTGTACTTGGCTGCCTTTTCCTTCTCGGCATTAACCACCGTCTCAGGGGCCTTGGAGACGAACTTCTCGTTGGAGAGCTTCTGCTCCACGATACGCAGACCATTCTTGGCTTTCTCGATCTCCTTGTTGATACGGTCCAGCTCAGCGGCAATGTCTACCAGCTCCGCCATCGGCATGTAGGCTGTGGCGTTGTGGGTCACCACAGACACTTGCTTGGAAACATCGGCGGGAGCAGCGCCTGCGAAGGTCACCTCGCTGGCATAGGCCAGACGCTGAATGAAGTGCAGGCCCTGCTGGTAAATTTCGGGGGTTTCGGTGACCAGCAGCACCTCCGCTTTCTTGGAGGGCGGCACATTCATCTCGGCACGGCGGGCACGGATAGCCTTAATGGTATCCATGACCGCCTCCATGGCGGACTCCTCGGCGGGGAAGTTCAGGCTGTCCTGATACTCGGGCCAGTGAGAGGTCATAATGAAATCACCCTCATGCGGCAGAGCCTGGAAAATCTCCTCGGTGATGAAAGGCATGAAGGGATGCAGCAGCTTCAAGAGGTCGGTCAACACGTAGCACAGCACGTTCTGGGCCACCAGCTTTGCCTCCTCGTCCCCGCCGTTGAGACGGGTCTTGGTCAGCTCGATATACCAGTCGCAGTAGGTGTCCCAGATGAAGTCGTAGACCTTGGCGGAGGCCACGCCGATCTCGTAGGCGTCCAGGTTCTCGGTGACCTCTTTCACCAGGGTGTTCAGCTTGGAAAGAACCCATTTGTCCTCAGGAGCCAGCTTGGAGGCCTCGGGCAGCTCGCACTTGTCGATGGAAAGGTTCATCAGCACGAAACGGCTGGCGTTCCAGATCTTATTGGCAAAGTTCCGCATGGCCTCGCACTTTTCGGTGTAGAACCGGGTGTCGTTGCCGGGGCTGTTGCCGGTGATGAGGTTAAAGCGCAGGGCGTCGGCACCGTACTTCTCCGCCATCTCCAGGGGATCAATGCCGTTGCCAAGGGACTTGGACATCTTGCGGCCCTTGTCATCCCGGACCAGTCCGTGAATGAGAACGGTGTGGAAGGGGATCTGCTTCATCTGCTCGCAGCCGGAGAAGATCATCCGGGCCACCCAGAAGAAGATGATGTCGTAGCCGGTGACCATAACGCTGTTGGGATAGTAGAAATCCAGGTCCTCGGTCTTTTCCGGCCACCCCAGGGTGGAGAAGGGCCACAGGGCGGAGGAGAACCAGGTATCCAGCACGTCGGGGTCCCGAGTCAGGCTGGTGCAGCCGCACTTTTCGCACTTCGTCGGGTCCTCACGGCTGACATTGATGTGGCCGCACTCGTCGCAGTACCAGGCGGGGATCTGGTGGCCCCACCACAGCTGGCGGGAAATGCACCAGTCATGGACGTTCTCCATCCAGTTGATATAGGTCTTGGAGAAGCGCTCGGGGACGAACTTCACCTCGCCGTCCTTCACGACGCGGAGGGCTTCCTTGGCCAGGGGCTCCATCTTCACGAACCACTGGGCGGAGATCAAGGGCTCCACGTCGTTGTGGCAGCGGTAGCAGGTGCCCACGTTGTGGTTGTAGGGCTCGGTCTTGACCAAATAGCCCTTCTCCTCCAGGTCCTTCACGATGGCCTTGCGGCACTCGTAACGGTCCATACCATGGTAGGGGCCGCCGTTCTCATTGATCTTGCCGTCGTCGCCGATGCAGCGGATGACCTCCAGGTTGTGGCGCAGACCCACCTCGAAGTCGTTGGGGTCGTGAGCCGGCGTCATCTTCACCGCGCCGGTGCCGAAGCCGATCTCGCAGTATTCGTCGCCCACGATGGGAATTTCGCGGTTCATGATGGGCAGGATGCATTTCTGCCCGATCAGGTGCTTGAAGCGCTCGTCCTCCGGGTTCACGGCCACGCCGGTATCGCCCATCATGGTCTCGGGCCGGGTGGTGGCGATGACCAGGTCGCCGGAGCCGTCGGTCAGCGGATAGCGGATATACCACAGGTGGCCGGGCTTGTCCACGTACTCCACCTCGGCGTCGGACAGGGCGGTGACGCAGTGGGGGCACCAGTTGATGATGCGGCTGCCCTTGTAAATGAGGCCCTTATCGTACAGCTCGCAAAAGGTCTCCCGGACGGCCTTGGCACAGCGGTCATCCATGGTGAAGCGGGAACGGCTCCAGTCGCAGGAAACGCCCATCTTCTTCTGCTGCTCCACGATGCGGTTGCCGTATTCCTCTTTCCACTTCCAGACACGCTGGAGGAATTTTTCGCGGCCCAGGTCGTAGCGGGTCTTGCCCTCCTTGACGCGAAGCTCCTCCTCCACCTTGATCTGGGTGGCGATGCCGGCGTGGTCGGTGCCGGGCAGCCACAGCGTGGAATAGCCCTGCATCCGCTTGAAGCGGGTCAGAATATCCTGCAGGGTGCAGTCCAGGGCGTGGCCCATGTGGAGCTGGCCCGTGACGTTCGGGGGCGGCATGGAAATGGAGAAGGGTTTCTTTTTGGGGTCGGGGTCGCCGTTGAAGCAGTCGTTGTCCTCCCACATTTTATAAATGCGGGACTCCACCTGCTGCGGCTCATACACCTTTGGCAGTTCTTTCTTCATGTTGATTCTCTCCTATTCTCTGAACTTGCGTTCTTGCTTGACAGATCGTTTTCCAGGCAGACGAAAAACGCCCTGAGCCTTTCGGCTCAGGGCGAACAAATGTCCGTGGTACCACCTGGATTCGGGAAAATCCCGCGCTCATGGGCGCTTATACGCCCTTCCCCGGTAACGGAGGGATCCACCGTTGCGGCTTACTGCTCTTTCAGCCCAATGCTCCGGGACGACTTCCCCGGCCGCTTCACGGGAACTTCCACCAACCGTTCCCTCTCTGTGTCTCCGCCTGCCGGGTACTGCTTCCCATCCTCGCAGTTTCCAATATACTTTGTCAGTATAGTATACCCGTTTGGGATTGTCAAGAGTCAGGATAGCCGTAAAATCTCCTTTTTCAGCCTGGAAATAATGCGTTTTTCCAGCCGGGAGATATAGGACTGGGAAATGCCCAGCTGGTCCGCCACCTCTTTCTGGGTCTGTTCCCGTCCGCCGTCCAGTCCAAACCGCAGGGTGATGATCTGCTTTTCCCGCGGCGACAGGATGTTGATCGCCGCCGCCAGCAGACTCCGGTCCACATCCTCCTCGATGGGGCGCATCACCACATCCGCTTCCGTGCCCAGCACATCGGAGAGCAGCAGCTCATTGCCGTCCCAGTCGGTGTTCAGCGGCTCGTCAAAGGACACCTCTCCCCGCCGGGAGGCATTTTTTCGCAGGTACATCAAAATCTCGTTTTCAATGCACCGGGAGGCGTAAGTCGCCAGCTTGATGTTCTTATCTGCCCTGTAAGTCCCCACGGCTTTGATGAGGCCGATGGTTCCGATGGAGATCAGATCCTCGATGTTGATGCCGGTGTTCTCAAACCGTCGGGCGATGTACACCACCAGCCGCAGATTGTGTTCGATCAGCTCTTTCCGGGCGTCCTCATCGTCCAGCCGGGCCAGCAGCTCCGCTTCCCGCTCCTTCGTCAGCGGCGGCGGAAGCGTATCGCTTCCGCCGATGTAATGGATCTCTTCCGGCTGCAGCAGCCCCAGCCATACCAGCAGCCGCCGCAGCTTGATTTGCAGCTCTAACATGATTTCCTCCCTTTTTCCCCTCGCCGCCCCAAAGCGCTGCGTAGCCCGCGCCAAGTGCTGTCGGCGACAGTGCCACCGGCACACTTATGTACCGTTGGCCGCAGATCTCCACCCAATCGGCCCGAATGGTCAGAAGCAGCCCTCCCGGGACCCCTACCGCCCGGTAAGGCAGCAGTCGGGGCCGCAGAGCCGGAGCCGCTGCCCGCAGCGGCTCCAGCAGGTCAGCCGGATACCGCAGCATTTCCGGTGTCAGCAGCCTTCTGACCAGCGCCGGTAAAGCTCCGTCCAGGCTGCCGGAGGCAGCCACCAGTACCGCACCGCCTCCCGCCGGGTCCCGAAGGCTGTTCCCGTTGTCGTGGAGGGCGGTCAGTTTGACAGTCCTGCCGCTGATGCTGACGGAAACCGGAAGCAGTTCTCCTCCCACCCCGTGGCGGGCCGCCGCCCGGAATACCACCGTCAAAACGAGATAGGCCGCCGCTGTTGCAATGAGCAGCACTTTCGCGTCCACATCCGTGTAGAAAATGCCGTTGCTGACCGGGACCCGGCTGCCCGCCAGAAGTCCCAACGCCAGCACACAGCCTGCCATGGCGCAGGACACAGCAAACAGCAGCAGCACCAGGCGCAGCAGCTTCTCCTCTCCGCCGAATGACACCAGGGCCAGCAGCACGCCTACTGCCATTTTAGCGGGAAATGCCCCCAGAAACCCAAGCCCCGGCAAAAAGACCGCCACCGCATACACAGCGCCCAGGAGGGCGGCAAGCAGATACCGCCGCCGCTTCAGGGGGATGCCCGCCAGACGCGCGGTCACCAAAAACAGCACATAATCCATGGCCCCGTTCAGAAGAAATACGCTGTCCGCGTATACCACCGTCATCCCGTGTCCTCCTTTCGCTTCACAGGCAGTATTATAGGGCAGAGCGTTTGTAAATACCGTCGCAAAAAGGAAATGGACGGCCTGAGCCGTCCATCTGTTTTTCATCTTCCTTTATACGTAGGGCGCGATCATGGACGCTACCAAAGCCAGAATCATGATCACGACCAGTGCCAGCGCAATGATCCGCGTCGTTTTCTTGTTCACTTCGACTCCCCCTCTGTCAAGATCCTGCGAATACTCTTTTCCGCCTTGCTGCGGGGCAGCATCAGTTCGTGCCCGCAGCCCAGGCACCGCAGTTTAATGTCCATGCCCACCCGCAGGATCTCCCACTGGGTACTGCCGCAGGGATGGGCTTTTTTTAACTCTACCTTGTCATGCAGATGCAGGTCCATACATGCCTCCTGTCAATCCATGGTGTTCTTTTGCATATAGTGGTCTATCAAGGCCGCCAGGGGCGGCAGAATAGGATGCGATCATGATGCCGGAAAATAAATTTTTTCTCCCGGAGGGCCTGCGCCCCCCGTCCGACTGTTCTCTGAGCAATTTAAAAGCCGCCGCTGAACACGGCGAAATTCTGGAGGCGGTGGCCTGCCGATGCGGAACCGACCACACGCTGTTCTTCTCTCTCGGTGCCGTGGAAGGCCGGATGCCCCGCCAGGAGGCCGTGGCTCCCTGGATCAGCGGCGCCAGCCGGGATATTTCTGTATTATCAAGAGTTGGAAAGTCAACTTGCTTTACAGTGAAAAGTGTCTTTTCCGATGCCAAAGGCGCTCCTGTGGCCCTGCTGAGCCGCCGGGAAGCCCAGGAAAAAGCCATGGGATTTTTGGAGTGCCTGACACCGGGCGCCGTTCTCACCTGCCGGGTCATCCGGCTGGAACGCTTCGGCGCCTTTCTGGACATTGGCTGCGGTATTGTGGCCATGCTGCCCATCGAGCACATCTCCGTCTCCCGCATCTCCCACCCGAAAGAACGGTTTCGGGAAGGACAAAAGATCCTGGCGGCGGTATACGCCATCGACCGCGAACACCGCCGGATCTCCATGACCCACCGGGAGCTGCTGGGCACCTGGATGGAAAACGCCAGCCGCTTTGCCCCCGGTGAAACCGTGCGGGGCATCGTCCGAAGCGTGAAGGAATACGGCAGCTTCATTGAGCTGACCCCAAACCTGTCCGGTCTGACCGATACCCGCGAGGATCTGGCTCCCGGGGACGCGGTGTCTGTCTACATCAAGAGTATCCGCCCGGAGCGGATGAAAGTCAAGCTCCAGATCATCGAAAAATTACCGCCGCTTTCGGAACCGGACCCTATCCACTATCAGGTCACCGACGGCATCCTGTCCCATTGGGTCTACTCTCCGCCGGGCTGCGAAAAATCGGCCATTGAAACAGATTTCACAGCGCTTTCCCCTTGATCTTCTCCCAGTAGGCCTTAGCAGCTTGCTCCGTCTTGTTGTCGCCCCATTCGTAATATTTTACGTCTTTCAGCGCGTCGGGCAGATACTGCTGCTCCACCCAGCGGTTGGGAAATACATGGGGATACAGGTAGTGCTGCTGGTTGTCAAAGCCGGTGGTATCGGCGTGGACGTTCTGGAGGCACCGGGGGATGTCCCCGCTTTTCCCCTTTTTCAGGTCGTCCATAGCGGCAATGATGGCGTTATGGGCGGTGTTGGACTTCGGCGCCGTGGCCAGCAAAATGGCGGCTTCCGCCAGTGGCAGCCGGGCCTCCGGCAGTCCCACCTGCAAAGCCGCATCCACGCAGGCTTTCGTAATGGCAATTGCCATGGGATACGCCAGTCCCACATCCTCGGCGGCAATGACTAATAATCGACGGCAGGGAGACAGCAGGTCTCCCGCCTCCAGCAGGCGGCCCAGGTAATGGACCGCCGCGTCCGGGTCGCTGCCCCGGATGGACTTCTGCAAAGCGGAGAGGATGTCGTAGTGGGCGTCGCCGTCCCGGTCATAGCGCATGGCGCTGCGCTGGGCGATCTGAGACGCCTCCTCTTTCGTCAGCCGCAGCGTCCCCTTTTGGGGAACGGCAGCCTGGCACAGCAATTCCACAGCGTTGATGGCTTTCCGCACATCGCCGCCGCAGGCGGTGGCGATCTGCATGGGCACGCCCTCCTCCCACTCCAGCGGCAGGGGGCTGCGCTCTTTCTCAATATTCAGCGCCCGGAGAACAGCGGGCTCCACCTCCTCTGCTGTGACAGCTTTGAACTCGAACACCGTGCTGCGGGACAGCAGGGCGCTGTACACATAGAAATAGGGGTTTTCCGTTGTGGAGGCGATCAGCGTCAGCTTCCCGTTCTCCATGAATTCCAGCAGACTTTGCTGCTGCTTTTTATTGAAATACTGGATCTCATCCAGGTACAGCAGTACCCCGCCGGGGGCCATCAGCGTTCCCACATCGGCCATGATGTCCTTTATGTCCTGGAGAGACGCCGTTGTAGCGTTCAGCCGGTACAGCGTCTTGTTGGTCTTTTCCGCAATGATATTGGCAATGGTGGTCTTTCCCGTGCCGGAAGGCCCATAGAACACCATGTTGGCGTCGGTTCCCTTTTCGATCAGGCGGCGCAGCACCGCTCCCGGAGCCAGCAGGTGCCGCTGGCCCACAACTTCATCCAAGGTCTTCGGACGGATCTCGTCCGCAAGGGGACGGTTCATGGCGGCCCCTCCCTTCGTGCGATTTAATTTATTATTTTATCATACTTTTGTTTGAAATACTATGGTTATTTCTCTGGCCTTTTGCCGAATTTTATGGTATTCTGAAGGCCAAGAGGTGATATTCCATGAGCTCCAAATCCGCTATCAAGCGCATCATTGAGACATTAAAGGGCATTTATCCCGACGCGCTCTGCTCTTTGCAATACGAAAAGGATTACGAACTGCTGTTCGCCGTGCGCCTGTCCGCCCAGTGCACCGACGAGCGGGTGAACAAGGTGACCCCCGCCCTGTTTGAGCGGTTCCCCACGCTGGAGAGCTTCGCGGAGGCCGACCCCAAGGAAGTCGGCGAGTACATCCACTCCTGCGGGTTCTTTAACGGCAAGGCCCGGGACCTGGTGGCCTGCGCCCAGCAGCTTCTGGAAAAGCACGGCGGCAAGGTTCCCGGCACCATGGAAGAGCTGACCGCCCTGCCCGGCGTGGGCCGCAAGACTGCCAACCTCATCCTCGGCGACATCTTCGGCCAGGAGGGCTATGTCTGTGACACCCACTGCATCCGCATCACAGGCCGACTGGGTATCACGGACGGCTCCAAGGACCCCCTCCAGGTGGAGCGGCAGCTGCGCCAGTGCATCCCACCCAAGGAGTCCAGCGACTTCTGCCACCGGATGGTCCTTTTCGGACGGGACACCTGCACCGCCAGGAATCCCAAGTGCGAGGGCTGCCCGCTGGCAAAGGACTGCGATACCGCCAAAGCCGCCAAGAAAAAGAAATGATTTTCGTGCCTGCGTGGATACGCAGGCACGTTTTTTTATCCGCCTTCATATACTGGCATAGAGATTTCTGACCACAAGGAGGACGCTTATGGATGAGAAAGCTGCTCGAATGGCAGAGCAATTAAAATCAAACCCAGCCATGCTCCAGGCGTTGATGCAGTCCCGTGACGGCCAGGCGTTGATGCAGATGCTGACGCAGGGCGACCGGGGTGCCGGACTGCAAAGAGCTGTGCAGTCCGCGGCGAAGGGCGATCCATCGGAAATGGTTCGGCTGGTCAATCAGGTCATGCAGAGTCCCGGGGGCGCCGAACTGGTGCAGCGCATCAACAAGGCCGTTCAAAAATAACCGAGAAATGAGGGGTTGGCACTTATGGCGGAATTCGACGAAAAACTGAACAGCCTACTGTCCAACCCGGAAGCCATGGCGCAGATCATGCAGATGGCGCAGTCCCTTTCCGGCGGGCAGGCGCAGCAGCCACCTCAACAGCCGCTTCAGCAGCCTGTACGACCGGCTCCGCCACCGCCTCCGGCACAGGCGCCGCCTCCCTCCGGCGGCGACCTGCTGTCTTCCCTCTCCGGTCTGACAGGCGGCATAGACCCAACCATGCTGACAAAGCTCCTGCCGCTGATCCAGGAACTGGGGAGTCAAAACGACTCCAACGCCCGCCAGCTCCTCTACGCTCTGCGGCCCTACTTAAAACCGGAGAGGCAGGAGAAGATCGAGCGGGCGCTGCAGCTGGCCCGCCTGTTCCACCTGGGAAAGAAATTCCTGGCAGGATGGGAGGGATGATGGATGTATAACCGTTATGTCCGCAATGACAATGGCGCATACACCCGCATCCCACAGGAGGAGCGTCAAAAAGCACCGCCCCCGCCGGAGCCAAAGCAGCCGCCAAGTCAGGAGCCCCACGACCAGCAGGCACATTGGGATGCTCCTCCGCCTCCCTTCTCTCCTCCACCAGGCGGAAGAACAGTTGACGGACTTACGGGCTTCCTCCGCCATCTGCTGGACCAGTTTCATCTGGACCGGGTGGACACCGGGGATCTGCTGCTGTTATTGATCTTGTTTTTCCTTTTTAAAGAAGACGCGGACGAGGAACTCTTGACAGCACTGGGCCTGCTGTTGATCCTCTGACAGCAGAAAACGCGCACCAAACGGTGCGCGTTTTGATCATTCCAGAACGGACGAGCCATCCGGCAGCGTAAAGCTGCCCTCTGTGGCAGTCGTCTGGTCCGCTGTCAGGGCGGCCATACGGTATACGGTGGAACCGTTCTCCAGTTTTTCCGCCATCACCAGCAACCCGGTATCCACGCTGACCCAATAGCGCAGAACATAGCCCGCCTCGTCCTCGGCGGTTTCCACGTAAATACAGTGCACATCGGAGACTGTGCGGTAATCTGCCGCCGCGATCTGCTCCGCTGGCAGCTCCAAAATGTCCTCATATGTAGGGATAGACTGCTCTACATCGGCGGAAACGCCCCCGACCGGGCCGGAATACACATTCTTCTCGTTGTTATACCAGACATAGACCGTCTCCGATCCGGTGATGGTGTGCCGGGCGCGGCCGTCCGGCATGGTGCGATCCGTCCGTGTCCAGGGACCATTGACCGTCACCGTGACCTCATAGGATCCGGAACCACCGTTCCAAAGCTGCTCGATGGTCACCGTCCGCCGGTAGCTCTCCGGCCGGGCCAGCGTCTCAATGGCGGCCTGAACCGTAGACGGCACGACTTCGATGACCGTCAAGGTATCATCAGCACTGTCGGGCCTCTCGCTGTCCTGCCCCGCGGAGGACTCCGCTTCGGGAAGCGTGATATGAGAGGTACGCCGCAGCGTTCCGCTCAGGATCACGCCCACCGCCAGCACCATAAAAGCCACAATACCCCAGGTGAGCCATTTCAGTTTCCGCTTTTCCACGCCTGCCCTCCTTCCTTTCGGTCAGGACAGATAGTCCTCCGGCTTTTCGCCCCGGCCAAAGTGCCACAAAATGGCGTCGGCGATCCGGCGGCAGGCATTGCCGTCTCCGTAGGGATTCACCGCATGGGCCATCCGGGCGTAAGCATTCCTGTCGCAGATCAGCCGCTCCGCCATGGTGACGATATCATCCTGCACCACACCCGCCAGCTTCACGGTCCCGGCGGCCACGGCCTCGGGCCGCTCCGTCTCCCGGCGCAGCACCAGGACAGGCTTGCCCAAGGCGGGTGCCTCCTCCTGGAGGCCGCCGGAATCCGTCATCACCATGTAGCACCGGGCCATCAGGTTGTGCATCTCGTCGGCGGGCAGCGGGTCGATCAGATGGACCCGGGGCGCGCCCCGGAGATATGTGTCCACCGCCTCCCGGACCACCGGGCTGAGATGGACGGGATATACCAGCTCCACATCCTCATGCTGCTCCGCGATCTGCCGCAGGGCCAGCATGATATGCTTCATAGGCTCGCCGTAATTCTCCCGCCGGTGGCAGGTCACCAGGATGACCTTCTTCTCCCCGTAGGGCAGGTGATTCAGTTCCTCCGTTGTAAAGGTATAATCCTTGCGGACTGTTGTTTTCAGGGCGTCGATGACCGTATTTCCGGTGACGAACAGGCCGTTTGTAATGCCCTCCTTCACCAGATTCTCCCGGTTGTGCACCGTGGGACAGAAATACAGGTCTGCAATGGCCGAAACCAGCTTCCGGTTCATCTCCTCCGGGAAGGGGGAGTATTTGTCGTAAGTCCGCAGACCGGCCTCCACGTGGCCCACCGGGACCTGGTGGTAAAAGGCGGACAGGGCGCCGGCAAAGGTGGTGGAGGTATCTCCGTGGACCAGGATCATGTCCGGCTTCAGCGCGTCGATAGCCTCGTCCATCCCCAGCAGGCATTTGCTGGTGATGGTGGACAAGGTCTGCCGGGGGGTCATAATGTCCAGATCCCAGTCCGGCTTCAGGTCAAAGACCTCCAGCACGCTGTCCAGCATCTGGCGGTGCTGGGCGGTGACGCAGCAGAGACTCTCGATCTCCGGGCGGGAGGCCAGTTCCTTCACCAGGGGGCACATCTTGATAGCCTCCGGCCGGGTGCCAAACACGCTCATAATACGCAGCTTGTCCATTACGCTTCTCCGTCCTTCTTTTCTTCCGTGTGATGACCGTGATCCTTCAGCTCTTCCAGCTCCTCATGGAGCTCTTCCCGGACTTCCTTGGGGAACACCACCCGGGCGGCCACCACCGCCACGATGCACAGCGTCAGAAACAGCAGCATGGCCTTCTGCTCGCCGCCAGTGGTCAACACCACGGCACTGAGGCCCAGGATAGCGGAAATGACATACAGCGTCGCCACCGCCTGCTTCTGGTTCAGTCCCATGTCGATGAGCCGGTGATGGATGTGGCTCCGGTCGGCGTGCATGGGGCTCTGGCCGTGGGCGATGCGGCGGATAAAAGCGAAAGCCGTGTCAAAAATGGGCAGGCCCAAGATCAGGAACGGCACCACAAAGGAGATGACCGCGTAATACTTGAACAGGCCCTGAATGGACATCGTCGCCAGAATGTATCCCAGGAATGTCGCGCCGGTATCGCCCATAAACATCTTGGCGGGATTCATGTTATAAGGCATGAATCCCACGCAGGCGCCCACCAGCGCCGCCAGGACGATGGCCACCTGGCTCTGTCCGCCCACCAGGGCAATGACCAGCATGGTTGTGGCGGAGATGGCGGAGACGCCGTTGGCGAGGCCGTCCAGACCGTCGATCAGGTTCACGGAGTTGGTGATGGCCACAATCCACAGCACCGTAAAAGGAATGGACAGGTTGCCCAGGACCCAGTAGAGGTTGTCCGAAAAGATGTTGGGATTGGAGAACGCGATGATCTGCACCCCGCTGAGGGCGGGGATCAGGGCCGCGATGATCTGCACCACAAATTTCAACAGAGCCGGCAGGGCCATGATGTCATCCACCACGCCCAGCACCACGATGATGACGGCGCCCAGCAAAATGCTTTTCATCTCCGGCGTGATCTTTACGAACAGCAGGATACTGACGATAAAGCCGATGAAAATAGCCAATCCTCCCAGCCGGGGAATAGGGACTTTGTGCATCCGGCGGGCATCCTTCGGCACATCAATGGCGCCGACCTTATAGGCAAAGGTCTTCACCACCGGCGTCATCAGAAAGCTGACCACCAGCGCCACCAGCAGCGCCAGCATCACATAGGCAATCAGCTGATTGTCCAATAACATTTCATTCCTCCATCAGCGGGCGGCAAAGCCGACCTTTCTCTGGACTTTGGTGAGGGTCTTGGAGGCCAGATACTGGGCCCGCTGGGCGCCCTCCCGGTAAATGCTCTCCAGATACGTCTTGTCGGCCATCAGCCTCTCGGACTCCTCCCGGATGGGACGCAGCAGCTCCACCACGGCGTCCGCCACGGCGGGCTTGAACACGCCGTAGCCCTGGCCGGCGAACTCCTCCTCGGCCTCCGCCATGGTCTTGCCGGTGGCGGCGCAGTAAATGGTCAGCAGGTTGGAAACGCCGGGCTTATTCTCCTTGTCGAAGCGCACCGCCGTCTCGCTGTCGGTGACCGCCCGCTTGAACTTCCGCTGGATCTCCTCCGGCTTATCCAGCAGGTAGACGCAGCCGTCGGGATCGGATTTGCTCATCTTGTTGTCAGGGTTGCCCAGGCTCATGATCCGGGCGCCCATCTGGGGGATAAACGCCTCCGGCAGCGTAAAGGTGTCGCTGTACACGCCGTTGAACCGCTGGGCGATGTCGCGGGTCAGCTCCACGTGCTGCCGCTGGTCCTCGCCCACAGGCACCAGATCCGCCTGATACAGCAGAATGTCCGCCGCCATCAGAACGGGATAGGTGAAAAGGCCTGCGGTGATGTTGTCCGCGTGCTGCTGGGACTTCTGCTTGAACTGGGTCATGCGGCTCAGCTCGCCGAACTGGGTATAGCAGCCCAAAATCCAGCTCAGCTCCGCGTGCTGGGGCACATGGCTCTGGATGAACATGATATTCTTCTCCGGGTCCAGGCCGCAGGCGATATACTGGGCCAGCTGAGCCACGGAGCGGCGGCGCAGCTCCGCCGGGTTCTGGCGGACGGTGATGGCGTGCATGTCCACGATGCAGTAAATGCAGTCATATTCATCCTGCAGAGCCACCCAGTTCTTGATGGCGCCCATATAAGAACCCAGAGTCAGTTCACCGCTGGGCTGGATACCACTGAAAATTCTCTTTTTCCGAATCTCGTTTTCCATGATTCGCACCTCGCTGTTCAGTACCACTCATTGCGTGGTAATCTAATTTGTGTATTATAGCACGAAGCGCCTGAAAGTGCAATTCCCTCTTGTTGTTGTTTTTCCATTTGAGGTGCTTCCGGGGAAAAAGGCGCGGTATGCCTTGACAATTTCCCGAAAAATGATGATAATGTAACCTGTTGTATTGCGTAAAATTCTGGCATGGAGGTACTTTCATGGCACTCGATATGAAATTTTTTGAAGAGATGGAAGCCCGCATCCCCAAGGGGAAGGTCCGCACCCGGTTTGCCCCCTCCCCCACCGGCTATATGCATGTGGGCAACCTGCGCACCGCCCTGTATACCTGGCTCATCGCCCGGCACGCGGACGGCACGTTCATCCTCCGCATTGAGGATACCGACCAGGGCCGCCTGGTGGAGGGCGCTACCGACGTCATCTACCGCACCATGGCCGAGTGCGGCCTGACCCACGATGAAGGCCCCGATGTGGGCGGCCCCGTGGGTCCCTATATCCAGTCCCAGCGCCGGGACCTGTATCTGCCCTATGCCCAGCTGCTGGTGGAAAAGGGCGCCGCTTACTACTGCTTCTGCGAAAAGGCCGAGTCCGAGGAGGACTCCGGCGACTTTGACCGGGCCGACGACCCCTGCCGGAATCTGAGCGCCGAAGAGGTGGCCGCAAACCTTGCCGCCGGCAAGCCCTATGTCATCCGCCAGCGCATCCCCCACGAGGGCACCACCACCTTCCACGACGTGTCCTTCGGCGACATCACCGTGGAGAACAAGACCCTGGACGACCAGGTGCTGCTGAAACGGGACGGTCTGCCTACCTACAACTTCGCCAATGTGATCGACGACCACCTGATGGGCATTACCCATGTGGTCCGTGGCAGCGAATATCTCAGCTCCGCTCCCAAGTACAATCTGCTGTACGAGGCCTTCGGCTGGGACATCCCCACCTACGTCCACTGCTCCCCCGTTATGCGGGACCAGCACAACAAGATGAGCAAGCGCCACGGCGACCCCTCCTACGAGGACCTGAAGGCCCAGGGCTACCTGACGGACGCCATTTTGAACTACGTGGCCCTGCTGGGCTGGGCGCCCAAGGGCGAGCGCAGCGAACAGGAGGTCTTCTCCCTGGACGAGCTGGTGGAGGCTTTTGACATCGCGGGCATTTCCAAGTCCCCCGCTATCTTCGACATTGAGAAGCTGACCTATTTCAACGCCACTTATCTCCGGGCCCTGGCTCCTGAGGAATTCGCGAAAGTGGCCGAGCCTTATATCCGCCAATCCGTGAAGAATCCCGCCATCGACACCGCCGCCATCGCCGCCCTGCTCCAGGCCCGGTGCGAAAAGCTGACGGACATCCCTGAAAAGGTCGATTTCTTCGACCAGCTTCCCGACTATGACGTGGAATTCTTCACCAACAAGAAGTCCAAGACCAATTCCGAAGTCTCCCTGAATATGCTGGAGGCCGTCATCCCCGCTCTGGAGGCCATTTCCGACTGGACCCAGGACGCGGTCCATGACACCCTCATCGACCTGGCCGTCTCCCTGGGCGTGAAAAACGCCACCCTCATGTGGCCCGTCCGCATTGCCGTGGCCGGCAAGCTGGTAACGCCCGGCGGCGCTGTGGAGCTGTGCCACATTCTGGGCAAGGAGGAGACCCTCCGCCGCCTGGAGAAGGGCTGCGAAAAGCTGCGGGCATGAGGGAAATTCTTGCATATCAGATCAAGGGCCTGCGGGATGCCTGGCATAACGGCCTTTCCGGTGAGGCCCTGCGGTCCGTTATCGTCTTTCCCTTGCTGATCCTGCTTTCTTTCGCCGTTTGTCTGGCGTTCCCAACGCTGCGGGAGAGTCTGCTGTCCTATGTCCTCGCCTCCATGGATGGCACAGGTGCCATCCGGGACGACGGCACGCTGTCCGCTCTGGCGCTGTTTTCCAACAATCTGCGGGCCACAGCGTTCATCATGGCCTATGGCCTGATCCCTTTCATCCCGCTTCCCGCCATGGCCCTGGGCGTCAACGCCATGGTGATCGGCGTCACGGCCGCATGGTATTTTACCGAGGGCTATTCCATGCTGGGTTTTCTGGCTTCGGTCCTTCCCCATGGGCTGTTGGAGTTTCCCGCTCTGATCCTGGCCTTTGCCGTGGGCCTGTTCGCCTGCGGACAAATTACCCGCCGCCTGTTTCGAAAGGATGAAAACGCCCTGCATCTCTGGGACTGCCTTGTGCTCATGTCCCGGATGCTGCTGTTGGTGCTGATCCCGCTGCTGGCCGCGGCCGCTATGATCGAGGCGTATATCACCCCCGTCATCGCATCCCTGTTTTTCTGAATGGATAATTTCAAATAAAAGGACTGGTTTTCACCTATGAGCAAACTGACCATCCCCGCCGGCTACCGTATGCCGCTGACCAACAACGAACTCCAGCGCGCCATTGAGCTGATCCACGCGGATTTCCAGCACAACCTGACGGTGCGCCTGAACCTTCACCGTGTCTCCGCTCCCCTGTTCGTGGACGGCTCCACAGGCCTGAACGACGACCTGAACGGCGTGGAACGCCCCGTCTCCTTTGACATCCCCGATGTGGGGCTGGACGGACAGGTGGTCCATTCCCTGGCCAAGTGGAAGCGCCTGGCTCTGAAGCGCTATGAATTCAAGATCGGCACCGGATTGTACACCGACATGAACGCCATCCGCCGGGACGAGGAGGTGGACAACCTCCATTCTATCTATGTGGACCAGTGGGACTGGGAAAAGAATATCGATCCCACCAACCGCACCGTACAGTATTTGAAAGATACCGTCTGCGACATCGTGGGCTGCATCTGTGACACCGCCACCGCCCTGCGGAACGCCTTCCCCGTCCTGACCTTCCGACCGGACCGGGACGTGTATTTCATCACCACCCAGGAGCTGGAGGACCGCTATCCCGACCTGACTCCCAACGAGCGGGAGACCGCCATCTGCCGGGAACACCACACGGTTTTCCTGATGCAGATCGGCAAAACGCTGAAATCCGGCATCAAACACGATGGCCGCGCTCCCGACTACGACGACTGGGAGCTGAACGGCGACATTCTGATGTGGAACCCCGTGCTGGAGAGCCGCTTTGAGGTCTCCTCCATGGGTATCCGGGTGGACGCCGCCGCACTGGACCGCCAGCTGACTGCCGCCGGCTGCGATTACCGCCGCCGGCTGCCCTTCCACCAGATGCTGCTGAACGGCGAGCTGCCCCAGTCCATCGGCGGCGGCATCGGCCAGTCCCGGCTGTGCATGCTGCTGCTGGGCACCTGTCACATCGGTGAGGTGCAGGCCAGCCTGTGGGATAAAGAGACTGTGGACGCTTGTGAAAAGGCTGGAATTACACTACTGTAAAGTATTTATGCAATACAGAAGGACCGTTCGTTTTCCTGGGAAAACGAACGGTCCTTTTTTATAGGCAGCAAGCCAATATCTTCTCCGCGGCCCTCTCCGCGCCGCCGGCAGCCCGGAACGTCTCACCCATCCTGCGGGTCCGTTCCCGATATTCCGAGTTGGCCAAAACCTGAAAGACAGCTTCCCGGATATTCGACCTGTCTTTCAGCCGCAAGCCCAGCCCCAGCTCCTCCATCCGGTCGGCTACGGCGGCTTCTTCGCTCTGCTGTGGATTCAAAACCGTGGGGACGCCATACCAAATGGCCTCGTTAGCACTGTTCATCCCACAATGAGTCAAAAATACATCCGCCTTGGACAGGATCTCCAACTGGTTTACACGGCGCTCTATTTGAAAATTCTCCGGGATCGGCGCAAAACTTGCGGGGTCAATGCCCTCCCCAACCGACATCACCACGTCCAGCGGCTCTTTCCCCAGCGCCGAGATGCAAGTACGGTAAAAATCCGCCTGTTGATTCATCACAGTGCCCAGGGAAATATAGACCAGCGGCCGGGTCTTTGCCGGCTGTTCTTCTGATTTTCGTACCGGAAGAGAAGGTCCCACAAAAACGTACCGATCAGAGAACGTCTCCGCCACAGGCTGAAAGGCACGGGATGTATACACAATGGTATCCGTCTCATTATCATTCTGGATCAGGTCCAGCAAATTATGGACCGGGTAACCGTCACGCCGCAGCAAGGCCATGCACCGCCCCACCCGGGGCATTCCAAGCAGAGAACGGATCATCTCTCCTTTGGTTGGTTTCATGCGCTGCGCACTGTATTGGTTAAACGCGAAAGTTGTCGTGGAACAGACATACGGCACTCCCAGCTTTCCCGCGAAAAGCTTTCCCCAGAAGCACACAGAGTCGGAAACAATGACATCCGGCCGGAACGCCTCCAGTTCTCGGCACACCTTTTCTTCCAGGGCCAACGTGGTGTCTGTTACCATTTTTACCAGCGCTGTAAAGTCTTTTCCCACCTTGCGGTCCAAATCCGGCGGTGCCGGCGGCAGGGCACCGTCGCACAAAACCACCTCCGCACCAGCCTCTTCCAATTTTTCCCGAAAAGGCGCAAAGCTGTAATACCGCACCTGATGACCACGGCTGGTCAGCCTCCGCACCACTTCCACCGTGGGATTCGTATGGCCCCAGGCCGGGATACAGAAAAAGACAATTTTACTCATGTCTCATTCTCCGGCCCCAGGATGGCCTCAAACTGGCGGAGCAGCACATCATCTTTCGTGATGGCGATGCCCCGCTTTTCATCGGCCAACAGCAGCAGCGTGTCTCCCGGCCGGATCTTTAGCAGTTCCCTGGCCCCTTTGGGAATGACGATCTGTCCTTTCTCGCCTACCCGGACTGTGCCGGCAAACCTTCCCTTTGTCTTTTCCATGCGTGTCCTCCAGTCTATCAAGTATGATAAGTTATACTTTTCTTACTTATCATACATTGTTTCCTGATGGCTGTCAAGAGAAAAGACGCCGGGAACCCGGCGTCTTTCAACGATGTACTTATCCCAGAAGTTCGGCAGCTAACGCATCCGCCAGAGCTTCCAGCTCTGTCCGCTGCGCCTCTTTCACAGAGGATTTCAGGCTGACGCTGTTTTCCAGCACGGTCATATTCTTCATGGTGCCAACCAGCTCCCGCATCTGCTTGCCGGCAGTTGCGGCCCAGCTTCCGTTGTCGATCACAGCGACGGTGCGGTTCTGGAAATTATGGGCTTTCAAATCTGTCAGGAAATTCTCCATCGGCGTGAAAATGCCGCCGTTATAGGTGGAGGACGCCAGCACCAGATGGCTGCACCGGAATGCTTCTGATACCAGGACGGAGACATCCGTGCCGGAAACATCATGCAAGGAAATTTCCTTTATGCCCTTTTCCGCCAAACGGTTTGCCACGATTTCCGCCGCGTTTTCCGTGTGGCCGTATACCGAGCCGCAGAAAATCGCCACCGCCTGCTCCTCCGGCGCATAGCTGCTCCAGGTTTGGTATTTATCCACGAACCAGCCGATGTTTTCCCGCCAGATGGGGCCATGCAGCGGGCAGAGGTACGCAATATCCAGACCTGCCGTTTTTTTCAGCAATGTCTGCACCTGTGTACCGTATTTGCCTACGATGTTGGCATAATACCGGCGGGCATCGTCCAGCCAATCCCGTTCAAAGTTGACCTGGTCTGCAAAAAGATTGCCGCTGAACGCACCGAAAGTTCCGAACGCATCGGCGGAAAACAGAACTTTCTCCGCCGCGTCATAAGTTACCATGACTTCCGGCCAGTGCACCATGGGCGCCATCAGGAAGGTAAACGTATGGCGGCCGGTCGTCAGGGTGTCCCCTTCTTTGACCGTTACCGCACGCCCTGAAATATCACCGTCAAAAAACTGGCCGATCATGGAGACCGTCTTGGCGTTACCCACGACCTTTGCTTCGGGATAGTCCCGCAGGACATCCATCAATGTAGCCGCATGGTCCGGCTCCATATGGTTCACCACCACATAGTCCAACGGCCGTCCCTGAAGTCCGGCGGCCAGGTTTTCGAAAAACCGCTCCCTCACAGCCTGATCCACAGTGTCCAGCAGAACCGTCTTTTCATCCAGGATCAGATAGGAATTGTAAGATACACCCCGTGGAATGGGAAACACATTTTCAAAACGGGCCAGCTTACGGTCAGAGGCTCCGACAAACAGGATGTCCGATGTAATATGCTGTGTACAATACATGGTTCGTTGCTCCTTCTCTCCGATTGATATGTCAAATGTTAATCTAGCCCTTTATATGTGCTTTGTCAACATCTTATATCGTTTCCAAGCATCCAAATGCAGGAAAGGCGGCCCATCAGGACCGCCTTTCTGTTCACCGTATCAGACAGCAGGTTGCTGCTTATACCGGTCCTTCCGCGGCGTTGAAAGCCTCAATTGCTCTGGCATTTTCGGCTCTCTTCTCCTCCAGGGACTGCTTCAGGATCATGTCCTTCACCTTCATCAGCCGGGTCGTGGTGGCGCGGTCGTTCTCATCCAGCTTCATAGTGATATAGCGGATGGCCTCCTGGGTATCGGGGATCATCACGTACTCCAGCGCGTTGACGCGGCGGCGGGTCTTTTCGATCTCCTCCGCCATGAGCTGGGCGGATTTTTCGATCTCCGCCAGCTTCAGCATCTTCTGAAATACCTTGCCGAGGGCATCCACAGCCGTATCCAGCTCGCCGGAGGTAGCCGCGAAACCATAGGGATAGATGTCGGAATCGGATTTGGTTTTGGTCTGGAAGTCATACACGGGAACATTGACGGACATGATGTTCTTGAAGGACATCGTCAGTTCCACGCTCTGCTTGGGATACAGCAGGGCCTGTTCCAATGCCTCAGAGCTCATCAGGGCGGAAGCGACGGTGAAGGACTTGTGTACCGTCATCAGATCCTCCTCCACCTCAGCCCGGAGGGCACGAACCTCCCGCACTGTGTCAAGGAACTGCTTCATCAGCTCATCCCGCTTATCCTTCAGCAGCTTGTGGCCGCGCTGGGCGGTACGCAGCTTGCCTTTCAGGCGGGTGAGCTCCATACGGGTGGGGCTTACCGTGATATTCGCCATTGGCTATCCCCTCCTTATTCCTGGTCTTTCTTCGGCCAGTACTTCTCGATCAGTTCCGGTTTGATACGTTTCAGCTCACTCTTGGGCAGAATGCTCAGCAGCTCCCAGCCCAGATCCAGGGTCTCCTCGATGGAGCGGTTCTCCTCATAGCCCTGATTGACATAGCGGCGCTCGAACTCGTCCGCGAACTTGGCGTACAGCAGATCGGTGGGAGTCAGAGCAGCCTCGCCCAGAATGGACATCAGCTCCTTGTTATCCTTACCGGTGGAGTACGCGGCGAACAGCTGGTTCATGGTGTCCGCATGATCCTCACGGGTCTTGCCCTTGCCGACGCCCTTATCCTTCAGACGGGACAGGCTGGGCAGCACGTCCACGGGAGGATGGATACCCTGACGGTACAGCGCACGGCTCAGAATAATCTGGCCCTCGGTGATATAACCGGTCAGGTCGGGGATGGGGTGGGTCTTATCGTCCTCGGGCATGGTCAGAATGGGGATCAGGGTGATGGAGCCGGGGTTGCCCAGACGGCGGCCGGCACGCTCGTACAGCGTGGCCAGGTCGGTGTACAAGTAGCCGGGGAAGCCGCGGCGGCCGGGAACTTCCTTCTTGGCCGCCGAGACCTCACGCAGAGCCTCGGCGTAGTTGGTGATATCGGTCATGATGACCAGCACCTGCATACCCTTTTCAAAGGCAAGATACTCAGCGGCAGTCAGAGCCATGCGGGGCGTACTGATACGTTCAACAGCGGGGTCGTTGGCCAGGTTGCTGAACAGTACGGTACGGTCGATAGCGCCGGTGCGGCGGAACTCGCTGACAAAGAACTCAGACTCCTCGAACGTGATACCGATGGCGGCGAACACGACAGCGAAGTTGGTGGCCTCGTCGCCCAGCACCTTAGCCTGACGGGCGATCTGAGCTGCCAGGTTGGCATGAGGCAGACCGGAGCCGGAGAAGATCGGCAGCTTCTGGCCACGGACCAGCGTGTTCAGACCGTCAATGGTGGAAACACCAGTCTGAATGAACTCGTTGGGATAGTCACGGGCAGCGGGGTTCATGGGCAGGCCGTTGATGTCCCGGTATTCCTCGGGCAGGATGTCGGGGCCGCCGTCGATGGGCTGGCCCATGCCGTTGAACACGCGGCCCAGCATATCGCCGGACACGCCCAGCTGCAGGGGATGGCCCAGGAAACGGACCTTGGCGTCCGCCAGGTTGATGCCGGCAGCGGACTCGAACAGCTGGACCACGGCGGCGTCGCCGTTGACCTCCAGCACCTTGCCGCGGCGGATGGAGCCGTCATGCAGCTCGATCTCCACCAGTTCATCGTAGGTGACATTCTCCACCATGCGGACCATCATCAGAGGGCCATTGATCTCTTCTACGGTTTTGTATTCACGAATCATTACTGCTCACCTCCCTGGGCGGCGATCGCTTCGATCTGCTGCTCCATTTCCGCCTGGATCTGGCGGTACACCTGGGGATAATCGTCCACAGGCACACTCTTGGCGCGGCCGATCTTCTCACGTGCGGGGATCTCAAACAGCTTCGCGGCAGGCGCGCCCTGGCCGATGGCCGCACGGCACAGCTTGTCGTAGCTGAGGATGATCGCCAGCAGCTTCTCCTGACGGTCGTAGGAGGAGAAACCGTCAATATCCGTAAAAGCGTTCTGCTGCAGGAAGTCCTCGCGGACCATGCGGGCGACCTCCAGGGTCAGCTGGTCAGCGGGAGACAGGGCGTCCTTACCGACCAGCTGGACGATCTCATTCAGGCTGGCCTCGCTCTGCAGGATGCTCATGGCCTGGGCACGGTTCTGCATGAACGCAGGCCCAAGGTTCTCATCGAACCAGGGATTCAAAGAGTCCAGGTACAAAGAGTAGGAATTCAGCCAGTTGATGGCCGGGAAATGGCGCTTGTAAGCCAGAGAGGAATCCAGAGCCCAGAACACCTTGACGATACGCATGGTCGCCTGGGACACGGGCTCACTGAGGTCGCCGCCCGGAGGGGAAACCGCACCGACAGCGGTCAGGCTGCCCTTGCGGTCGTCGGAACCGATGCACTCCACGCTGCCGGCCCGCTCGTAGAACTGAGCCAGACGGGAGGCCAGATACGCGGGGTAGCCTTCTTCGCCGGGCATCTCTTCCAGACGGCCGGACATCTCACGCAGAGCCTCGGCCCAGCGGGAGGTGGAGTCGGCGATGACAGCCACGTCGTAGCCCATGTCGCGGAAATACTCGGCGATGGTGATACCGGTATACACGCTGGCTTCACGGGCAGCCACGGGCATATCGGAGGTGTTGGCGATCAGCACGGTACGCTTCATCAGGGACTCGCCGGTGCGGGGGTCCTTCAGTTCGGGGAACTCCCGCAGAACGTCGGTCATTTCGTTGCCGCGCTCGCCGCAGCCAATGTAGACCACGATGTCCACGTCGGACCACTTTGCCAGCTGGTGCTGCACCACGGTCTTGCCGGAGCCGAAGGGGCCGGGAACAGCCGCGGTGCCGCCCTTGGCGATGGGGAACATGGTGTCGATGATCCGCTGGCCGGAGCACAGGGGCCGGGTAGGCGGATACTTCTTGGTGTAGGGGCGGCCCACACGGACGGGCCACTTCTGGATCATGGTCAGGGGCACTTCCCTGCCGTCGTCGGTCTTCAGGGTGGCGATGGTCTCCGTCACATTGAAGGAGCCGCTCTTGATGTCGGTGATGGTGCCGCTCATGTTGGGGGGCACCATGATCTTATGGAGCACCACGGGGGTCTCGGGCACGGTGCCGATGATGTCGCCGCCGATGACCTTATCGCCCACCTTAGCGGTGGCGGTGAACTCCCACTTCTTCTCATGGTCCACGGCGGGCACTTCCACGCCGCGGGTAATGCAGGCGCCCACCTTCTCCACGATCTTCTCCAGCGGGCGCTGGATACCGTCGTAGATGCCCTCGATCATGCCGGGGCCAAGCTCCACGCTCATAGGCGCACCGGTGGTGACCACCTCGGCGCCGGGGCCCAGGCCGGAGGTCTCCTCATAGACCTGGATGGAGGCGGTGTCGCCCTTCATGGTCAGGATCTCGCCGATCAGATGCTGGGGGCCGACGCGGACCACGTCGGACATGTTGGCGTCCGCAAGGCCCGTGGCCACGACCAGCGGTCCGGAAACTTTAACAACTTTACCGCTCAAATCAGAATACCTTCTTCCTTGGAAAATTTTCTTCCGAGGCTATTCGTCTCATCTGTAATGCTATTTCGCCTTACAGGATATCCGCTCCAACGGCCCGCTCGATAGCCCGCTGGATATTGTCCTTGCCGATGCCAAGAGAGCCCTCCCGTCCGGGAATGAGGATGATGGCGGGCCGCAGCTCGTCCTTATAGCGGGAGAGCACGTCCTCCATGTCCTTCGCCAGCTGCTCCGTCAGGTAGATGACCGCGCAGTCGGTCTTTGCCAGCTCCTTCACCTTCTCCCGGGCCTCCTCAACGGAGGTGACGGGATAGGTGTCCAGGCCCAGGGCACGGAAGCCCATAACAGACTCCCAGTCGCCGATGACGGCGATTTGATATGTTGTAGCCATCATTTCACCGCCTTACACATAGCCGGCCCGAAGCCGGGAGCGAATGACATCGGCAGGCAGGCCCATACTGCGGCCCAGCAGCAGGATGCGGAGATTCGTATACTCCGTCTCCCGGGCGGCCAAGTAGCCCAGCACCGGCGCCTCGCCGAAGGGCACCATCTGCGCTCCCGCCAGGTAATCGCCAACCGCGTCGTCGCAGAGCTTCTCGAATTCGGTCAAAGCTCCGCCCCGGAGGGCCTCGGCGCCGGCTTCCGCCGCCGCCCGGAACCGGGTGGAGGCGTACAGCTCCGCCAAACCGTTTCCGCCGCCCGCGCTGACGGCCAGGATCGCGTCCTCGGCGACATCGCCGCCTTCAAACAGGACACCCCGCAGGAAGTCCGCGTTCTTCCCCATCCGCAGGGTGCGGACCAGGAAACGGAGGTTGGCGGCGTCGATCTGCGCCTTCACGTATCCATGCAGGAACTTGCTTCCGGTGGCCTCCGCCACGTCGTCCATATCCCGGTAGCACCAGCGGTCCAGCAGGATGTCGGAAAGCTGGGGGTCCCGGGTGGTATCCAGCACCTCTTTGGCCTCCGCCACGGCGGCGGCCAGACGAGCGGGCAGGTTGTCCAGCTCGCCGGACTGGATGGCCTCTTTCAGCTCCGCCGCGGGCACACGGCCCATATCCATCAGCATATGGTCGGGGTCAGTCCCCATGGCGCCCGCCTTCAGGACGGCCTTTGCATTGTGATAATCATATTTCAGCTTGAAAATGTCGATATACCTGGGGTCCGGAGCACTGTCGCCCAAGTCGGACAGTGTAGACTCCCGGGCGGCGGACAGCGCCGCGTCCATCGCCTCGGGATGGGTGGCGTCCAGCTCCGGATAGCCGCACTCCTGGAGGATCTTCACAGCTTCTTCATCGCTGCGGGCCTCCAGTACCTGCTCCATCCGTTCCCGGGTCAGCAGTCCGGTCTCCATCGCCCGTACCCGGGCAGAGATAGCCAGGTAATCGGTGTCTTTGATTCTTTTAGCCAAGACACTTCCTCCTTGTTATGCGAACAGCTTTTGCGCCACCGCTCCCGCAGTCTCCGCCTTTTGCAGGCGCACCAGAGTTTCGAAGGTGCAGTTGACCTCCACGTTCTTATCTTTCAGGATAAAGCCGCCGCGGATGGGCTGCGTCTCCTCAGACAGGCGGAGCTGCTTGCCGGAAAGCTCGTTGGCCTTCGCCACGGCAGCCTCGCCGACCCGCTCCCGGTCCTCCGGGGAGAACACAGCCTCTTCCTTTCCGTTGGAGGACGCCTTCACCAGAAGGTCGGCCAGGATCGCCACATACTGCTCCTCCGGCAGGGCGCAGAGCTTATCCAGCGCCTGGATGTAAGCCTTCTCCACCATCTCCTGCTTGGCGGCCAGCTGGACCTTGCGTGCCTCCATCTGGGCCGCGCTCACCAGCCGCTCTTCCCGCTCGGCGGCAGCCTTTTCATTCTTGGCGGCCAGCTCCGCGGCCTCAGCATCCGCCTGGGCGCGGTAATTCGCGGCAATTCGGCCGGCCTCGTCCCTGGCATCGCCCAGGATGCAGTCGACCTCAGCCTGCGCGTCCGACGCGATCCGCTGAGTGATCTTTTCGATTCCGTTCATCTTTTTCCCGCCTTTCCAGTCCCGGCAGTTCTGATCAGATCCACAGCAGCATCAGCATGGAAGCCAGCAGAGACAGGATGGCGTAGAACTCAACAATACCGCAGAGGATCAGGCCCTTGGACCAGTCATCGGGCTTCTTGGCCAGAATGTTGATGGAGCCGGCAGCCACGCGGCCCTGGGCAATGGCGGACAGCAGGCCGCCCAAAGCCATGGGCATGCAGGCGGCAAAGTACTGGCAGCCCTGGAGCAGCGTCAGGTCAGCGGCGGTGCCGTTCATCATGCCCATGCGGATCAGAGCGAAGAACCAGACCACCAGGCCATACAAGCCCTGAGTGCCGGGCAGCAGCTGCAGAACCATGACCTTACCGGATTTGCTGGGGTCCTGGCACAGCAGGCCAGTACCGGCCTCACCAGCAATACCGGTACCCTTTGCAGAACCAACGCAGGAAAGACCAACCGCCAGGCCGGAGCCGAGCAGTGCCATAGCAAGTCCACCAATGTTTTCCAGGAACATAACGATTTCCTCCTTAAAATTAATTACTTCTTAACAATATCTACAAAACGAGGTTCGATAGAAATGGGACGGAAGGGCTTGCCGCCGTCCTCATAGAACCGGCCGAAATACTCCAGACACTGCAAACGCATGTCGTGAACATAGCAGCCCAGCAGGTTCAGCGCGAAGTTCAGCGCGTTTCCGACCATGGAGATGATAAAGAACGCGAACACATTGCCTGTGATGCCGCCCAGAGTGTTGAACACCTGCGCGATGACCGCGCCGGCCAGCATCAGGGCCATCAGGCGGGAATAGGACAGGATGTCGCTGAAATAACCTGTAATGTTATTATACAGCGACCCGAAAATTCCCATGAACTTTCCGATGATGCCCTTCTTTCCGTAGCCTTGGGTGAGCACCAGCAGCACCAAGATCGCGATCAGAGCCGCCTTGATCTGGCCCGCCAGAATGCCAACGGCAAAGATGATAAAAACGAGATACCAGGCGCCCTCGTTGCAAAGGGCCGCCATGACCTCTCCCCGCTTGATCTGCCGGTACATGCTGATGGCCATGCCGGTGAAGATCTGCGCCAGGCCGATAGCCAGGGAGCCGATCAGCACCGCCAGCGCGTCATTCAGCGGAGAAAACAGCGCCGGCATCGCGGTAAAGGTGGTATTCGGGTTCAGCATCATGGCCAGCTGCGGCAGCAGGTCGCCGAAGAAACCACCGGTGAGGGCTCCCATGATAAACGTGCTCACGCCGCACAATCCCAAAAGCGGGATCATGTGCCGCATGGTCGGCCCATTTGGTTTCGCCTTCTTCATAACGAACCAGGACGCCAGCATCATCAGCAGACCGTAGCCCATGTCCGCCATCATGAAGCCGTAGAAAAAGATGAAGAACGGCGCCATCAGCGGGTTGGGGTCCACACCGCTGTACGACGGCAGGGAGTACATCTCCGTCACCATATTCAGTGGCCTGGTGAACCAGTTGTTCTTCAGCTTCACCGGCACCGAGGGGGTCTCCTCCTCTGTGGGGTCCGCTGTCTCCCAGGCACAGCACATGCTGTTCAGGAAGGTCTCCAGCTCTTTCAGATTCTCCGCCGGGGCCCAGCCTTCGAAGAACAGGATCGTGCCATCCGTCAGCAGCCGTTCCGCCCCCGTGTCCTTGGAAACTTCGGCGTTCAGCCGGTCCACATACATCCGTAATGCTTCCAGGTCTCCGGCTTTCTCGGTAATGGCCGCCGCGGACGATTCCTGCGCGGCCCGGTTCTCCGCAAGCTGCTTTTCCAGCGCGTCCACATTTTCGGCCGCCGTTCCGGCAACGCCCTGAAATGTGACAACACTGAAATTGTAGGGTCGGAGGACCTCCAGGACCGCATCCTCATCCGAGCGGTGGCAGATCAGAAGATAGTACTTCTGCTGTTTATCCGCGTTGATCTCATATACCTCCACCGCCGCGTCGGAAGCAGCCAGGGCTGTCCGCAAAGCGCCGGTGTCCGTGGCACCGGGACAGGTGCCCAGCCGGAACAGCACGTGTTCCGTTCCCTCCAGCTCCAGAGGCATGTCCAAAGGCATCCAGGGCCGCAGAGCGGCTTCCCGGGACAGCAGGCGGTTCTCCTCTCCCTGCAGCCGGCTGATATCCTGAAGGTTCCCGCCGACCTGCGTGCAGAGTTCCTTTGCCCGCTCGCTGCTGTCCGGGTCGAGGAATTCCTCTTCCGTGACTTCCGGGCGCGGTGTGAACATACCGTCCTTGGTCTGTGCATAGCGTTTGATGGCTTCCAGCGCTGTGTTGGCATCCGCCAGGTCTGTCCTGACCTTCGCCAGGTCGGATGTCCCGCGCTTCAGAAGCGCGGACCAGGCCGGATCCGCCAATTTGTCGTCAGGTTCACTGATCTCCACACAGCCCAGATGCAGAAGGCCTTTCAGCAGTTCATCCCGCTGGTCGGCCATCGCCATGACCCGGAGCTTTTTCATTTTTACAATGGCCATTTCAGTGATTCACAACCCTTCCGACAATATACTCCGCGGCCGCCTCCAGGTTCCTGCCGGCCGCCTCCCGCAGTGAAGAGCTTTCCGCCTCAGCGGTCCGGCTGATCTCGGCCGCTTTCACGGCAGCCTTTTCCTCGGCCTCCCGCAGCAGCTTTCTGCCGTTGGCCGCCGCTTCAGCGCGCACCTGCTGTAAGAGCGCAAGACCTTCCCGCTCGGCGTCGGCCACGATTTGACGTGCCTCCGCTTCCGCAGCCGCCTTGCGCTCCTGGCTCTGCTGTTCAAGCAGCGTAACCTTTTCGATTGCTTCCAGGGACATTTCGTTTTCACCTTCTCTCCTTCAATGCACCACTTAAAGCTAATTGCTATCATGCCACCCAACTGCCGCTCCCCACAATAGACAAATGCCGGGGGATGCCGCAATTTCATACAAGCTTCGCGCTTTGCATAAAATTTTCTAAAAATCCGGTGGACACTTTACGAATTTCAGTATAGGCCACCGTAATTCTTAATGCAAGAAAATTTTCAGGAAACCGATTGCTTTCTTCCTTTTGCACAAAGCTGCGATATGTTTTTTTGCAGATTCAACGTAAACGTGTGCGTAAATTTTCGTAAACGTGTGCGTTTGTTGTAGAGTTTCCATTTTTTGTTTTTATTTTAACACATTTTCTTGAATTTATCCGGCTCCAGTGCACGAAAAAAGCCCCAGGGCTTTTCGTGTGCCTTGGGGTTTTTCCGCCCTGGTTGATCCTGAAAACAGAACTTCCGGCTTTTGCTCCGCAAAAAGCCTTACTTGACCAGTTTTCCCAGCAGATCTCTTAACACAGCCACACCGCGCCGGTGTTCTTCTTCCCCGCTGGAAGAATAGCAATACTCCGTCAAAACGCTGAAATCGTATCCCCGGTCAAATAAGTCCAGCGCCACTTTCAAAACGCAGCAATCCGTGTTGAAGCCTATAATATCATAGTGATTTTCCGGGTCCAGCCAATTGTAATCCAAAAAACCGTATCCATACTTCACAAAGATCTTGTCCGGCGAAAAAGCCAGCGGCTCCACTCCATTCATGCAGTCAAACCATACCTCATTTTTTATGAATGGAGAATCCGGTTTGTTCGCACACACCGTCGCATAGACAAAGTCGTATTCAGAAGACGCATTTTTAATGTAGGACACGATTTTTTCGTATCTGCCGTTTTGATCCCGAAACTCATGTTGGACATCCACAGCAAGCAGAATCCGCATGATCTTTCTCCCTTCCCCGCCAGCCATCCTGTCAAACGTTTGATTCCCATACGGAAGTATGCCCACCGCTCTATCTCCTATACAGCGGGCACATTTCATACATCGCCCTGCCCGGATAGTTCCTTTTTGGGGTTGGGAATCGGCTGGTTTTCTTATGCTTTTTTGATATTCCCGCCGTAGGGTTCACGCCGGTCGCCGAAGAAAAACACGGCGACTGTGCCGGGACCGCAGTGAGACGCGATGATCGTACCGATGTCACAGATCCTGACCTCTCCGCTGATATGCGGAAACCGCTTCAGCAGCGCAGCTTTGGTTTCTTCAGCCTCCATACGGCAGTTGGAATGGCAAACCCAGCACTTCCCGCTGTAATTTACACCGCCCGCCGCGTGTTCCTCCATCATGTCCAGGGTCTTTCGAATGGCTGCTTCTTTTCCCCGTACTTTCCCGTAAGCAATGATCTTGCCCTTGTCATCCAGCCGCATGATCGGGCAGATATTTAAAATCGCTCCGATCATGGCGGTAGGGCCTGACATTCGTCCGCTGCGGCGGTAGTATTTCAAATCGGTGGAAAAGAACTGGTGATGGACGTTCTGCCGGTTGGCATTCACCCATTGTTCTGTCTCCTCAAGGGTGCATCCCCGGTCCCGCATGTCTGCGGCGCAGTCCACCAGCATACCGTACCCGGACGAGCTGCACAGGGAGTCGATCACCACGATCCTGCGGTCCGGATATTTTTCCCGCAGTATCTCCGCCGCCATGACGGCATTTTTAACCGAAGATGTCATTCCGCTCCCGAACGCAATATGTAAAACATCGCCTTTTTGTAACTGCTGTTCCAGGAACTCCTCGTATTGATACGCATTGAGCTGGGAAGTAGACGGGATCTTTCCCTCATTGAGGAAAGCGTAAAAGCGGGGCAGCGCTTCCGGGTTCCGTCCCATGTCGTCCATGTATGTCTGCCCATCCACAGCGTAGGAGTAGAAAAGAACGGGGATCTCCCTTTCCTGCATATACGCATAGGGCAGGTCTACCGTCGATTCACAGGTCAAAATAAACTTCCGTTCCATTCGTATGATTCGCCTCTCCAAAAAAAGATGTTACCCATATATTACCATCTTTTCAGCTCAATTTCCATCGAATTACCGCCGCGTCAGTCGAATCCATCTCCTGAAGAGTCAAAACCTCCGGCTAAGCCGGAGGCTTGAGTAAGCCCTATAAGGGCTTTATACGGACAAAGCCCCTTAAGGGGCCCGAAAAGATTTGC
>NZ_JAFBIS010000093.1 GCF_021531435.1 Oscillibacter valericigenes | reverse complement strand
GTCGCGAGCGTTGCGAGCGCTCAGACAAGCCGGAGGGAGCCCCCAGAAACTACCGCAACGGCTACACGAAGAAGACCGTTAAGACCCAGCTGGGTGAAGTGGACATCAAGGTGCCCCGGGACCGGAACGGCTCCTTCGAACCCAAGATCATCGGCAAGTATGACCGGAATGCGGACGGGATGGAGGATAAGATTCTGGCGCTGTACGCCTGCGGCATGA
>NZ_JAFBIS010000092.1 GCF_021531435.1 Oscillibacter valericigenes | reverse complement strand
TCTGGATCGGAGAGCATGAAAACAGCAAATTCTGGTTAAATGTGCTGAATGATCTCAAAAGCAGGGGCGTTTTGGATGTATATCTGTTCTGCACGGACGGCCTGTGTGGGATGATGCAGGCTATCGAGGCCGTCTTCCCAAAAAGTCGGCTGCAGCGCTGCATCGTCCACCAGGTGCGCAGTTCCACCAGATATGTCAGCTACAAGGACATCAAGAAAGTCGTTG
>NZ_JAFBIS010000091.1 GCF_021531435.1 Oscillibacter valericigenes | reverse complement strand
GTTTGTTCTCATTCTTGACTTAGTCGAAGATTTTCATACTGTCGAGGTTCGTCGATTACACAGAATTTTCTGCGGTCTCGGAACGGGCGACTTCCGCGGAAATAATGCCCTGGTTTTGCCAGTATTTCTTTTTGTCGCTGAATACAGAGGGTTGACTCCTCCCACCGCTTACGCAGTGGGATTCCAGAGTACGTAGTAGGTGCCATATGAAGCCTATCAATAGGCTATCA
>NZ_JAFBIS010000090.1 GCF_021531435.1 Oscillibacter valericigenes | reverse complement strand
ACAAAGTCAAGAATGGCGCTGGAAAGCAGGGCGGATTCTGGCCTGAATCCCTTGATTACCGAAAGCCATGGCGGTCAGAGCGGTATGCGCGCCGGCACGGCGTGAATGCCAGCCTGGCCGCCGTGGCATACTAGGACAAGGGAGTCAGCCAACGGCTCGGTCTGCGAACATGATCTCCAGCTGGCTGAGCACCAGATCCCAGTTCTGGTATCTGGCGTGCCAGTGCTTCACGATGCGCTGTG
>NZ_JAFBIS010000008.1 GCF_021531435.1 Oscillibacter valericigenes | reverse complement strand
TCCGAACACGGTAGTTAAGCTCGTCTCTGCCGACAATACTTGGCTGGCAACGGCCCGGGAAAATAGGTAGCGCCAACACTGGGCGGCAGTCTCATGACTGCCGCTCTTTTTTTATGCATTGCTATTTTTTCCGTTCTGCTGTATACTGACTGCAGTCGTAAAAAAGCAGAAAAAGGTGAGAATATGTTTTTTATGCTTCCGTTTTTGCCATTCCTGGCAATTTATATCGCAGCCGCGGTCCTTCCGGCGGCGATCCTGCTGCGCTACATCTACCGGACAGATACGGTGGAAAAGGAACCGGCGGGTTTGCTGCTGCTCTTGCTGGTAATGGGCGTGGTGGCGGCACTGTGCTCCGGAATTTTAGAGATGCTGGGTGAGACGGTGCTGAATGCCCTGGTGGATCCCGGCAGCCCGGTTTATACGATCCTGCTGGCCTTCCTGGTGGTGGCGCTTGTAGAGGAAGGCACCAAGTTTATTCTGCTGAAAAAATGCACCTGGTATCATCCCGCGTTTAACTACCGCTTTGACGGCATCGTATACGCGGTATTTGTCTCCCTGGGGTTCGCGGCCTTTGAAAACATCCAGTACATATTCCATTACGGCCTTTCCGTGGCGCTGCCCCGGGCGCTGCTGGCCATACCGGGCCATATGTCCTTTGCTGTCTGCATGGGCCTGTTCTATGGCCGGGCCAAGCTGTGTGAGGCGTACAGCTACCGGCGGGGCATGAGGCGGAACCTGCTGACCGGCTATCTGATCGCGGTGTTTCTCCACGGCTTTTATGATACCTGTGCCATGATCGGCACGCCGATGTCCACAGTGGTATTCCTGGTGTTTATTGTGTTGATGTACTTGGGGGTATTCCGCCTGCTGAAGCGGGAATCCGCCTCGGATGTGCCGGTATAACGAAAAGACGGAAAGCACCGCTTTCCGTCTTTTTTTACTGCAGGACATCCCGGATATGCGTTTGTATTTTGCTTGCCAGCAGATCGTGCTGCCGCAGTTCCTCCGGCGAAAGAGAGGCCAGACGGGCGGACTCATAGTCCTGCCGGGCGGTTTCCAGATCCGCCAGCACGGGCTTTGCCGCCTCGAAAAAGGAGATCTCCATTCGCCTTGAGGTCTCTTTTTCCTGCCGGACGTCCGTGATCTTCACCAGTCCACGGCCTGTCAGCTTCTGGAGGGAAAGAGAAAAGGTGCTCCGGGGCAGGTTGGCGAAATCCGCCGCCTCTTTGCGGGTTGGCCGGAAATTCAGCTCCCAGAGAGCCAGCAGCAGCTTGGCATCGGAAAGTGCCAGGTCGTTCTTCAAGGCGGCCGTCTCCAGGTAGCGGTCCAGCAGCTTCCGCTCCCGGAAAGCGTCGTACAGCACGCCCTCGCCGTCCAGAACATGGGGGGAGACCTGCACCCGCTCATTGCCCAGCTTCCGGGAGTTAGGCAGCACCGCCGGAGGTACGGAGCCGTCACCGGCGGCGTCCAGCAGGAAACGGTAGACCTTCAGCCGGCTTTTTTCGTACTCCTCTTCGTCCAGGACCGTTTTGAAAAACCGCTGATAGTATTCAAAGACCGTCAGCTTCATTTTCACGGTCTTACTGATGGACAGGCTCTGGGACGCCAGAGAGCCCTTGGTCTTGACGTAATAGTAAATGGGGATCTGGATGGCGCGGAAGGTCTCGGCGTAGCGGATGTACTCCAGGTTGAACATAAAGTCCTCGCACCAGCTGATCTCCGGGTCCATCCGCAGGTGGTGCGCCTCCACGATGGAACGGCGGTAGAGCTTGTTCCACAGGACGCCGTAGTAGAAGTCGGCGGGGTTCTCCATCATATGGGCGGCGAAATCCTCCCGGGTCATCAGGCCGTCCTCGTCGATGTCGCCCTTCTGGGAGACCCGCTCCCCCACGACCCGGTAGAAGTCGGAAATGACCATATCGCATGGGCCGCTTTCCGCCGTCCGCACCAGGGAGCTGGTGGCGTCGGGCGTGATCCAGTCGTCGCTGTCCAGAAACTGGAGATAGGTCCCCCTGGCCCGGTCCAGAGCGAGGTTCCGGCTCTCGGAAACGCCGGTGTTCTCCTTATGGATGACCTGAATGCGGCTGTCTCTGGCCGCGTACTCGTCGCAGATGGCGCCGGAACCATCCGTGCTTCCGTCGTTTACCAGCAGCAGCTCAAAATCCGTGTACTCCTGGTTCAGGATACTTTCGATGCAGCGGCGGATGGTATGCTCCGCGTTGTAGACCGGGACGATGATACTGACGGTGGGACTCATAGACATGCTCCTTTTGGGAAGATCGTATTTGCATTATTCTAACATGGGCAAAAGAGCGGCGCAAGATGTCCGAATCCTTTTCTTTTTTTGTTGATGAAAGAGCGCCGCGTGTTGTATGATAAGATCACAGCAAGTAAAATCAAGCAAAGATCGCCCGATCGTTTTATGATCGGTACAGGACGGCTGAAACGGGGGAATCACGAATGTACGAGTGGCAGCAGCAAATTCAGCTCATTGTCAATGAGATCGATCAGGGCATCAAGAACCACGATGATGAGGCATTGACGCTGCGCGGGCTTTCCGACAGATTGGGATATTCCGAATTTTATACAACGCGGAAGTTCCGGGAGATCTCCGGCATGTCCTTCCGGGACTACCTGCGGAACAGGAAGCTGGCCTTCGCGCTGAAGGAGGTCAGGGACAGTGAAAAGAGCCTTTTGGAGATCGCGCTTGACTATGGCTTTTCCTCACATGAGGCGTTTACCAGGGCGTTCAAAGGGACCTATGGCGTAACGCCCAGCGCATACCGAAAGGCCCCCAGGCCCGTTGTGCTCCGTACTAAGATCAACCCGTTTGACCGCTACTTTTTTGGATTGGGAGAGATCGGTATGATCAGATCACAGGACGGCGTAAAAATTTATTTTATCACGATTCCGGCCCACAAATTTCTGCATGTCAAAAACTACGAGAGCAACGGATACTGGGATTTCTGGCAGAAACAGAATTTGATCCCCGGTCAGGACTACGACACGGTCTGCGGCTTGCTGGACAGCATCAAGGGTAAGCTGGACGATGACGGTGGAAGTGAGGCAAATTCCGGAAGCGGCCAGATCATGGCGTATATGAACGACCCCAACGGCAGGCTCTGTGACTGGGGCATTCCGCGCACGGAGTGCTGGGGCGTCCGGCTGCCCGCTGATTACCAGGGGGAGGTGCCTCCGCAGATGTATCTGGCGGATATTCCGGAAGGCGACTATGTGGTTTTTGAACACGGGCCATTCGATTATGAGCAGGAGAACCGCAGCGTAGAGGAAAAGATCGAACAGGCAATGTCGTCCTTTGATTACGCCGGCGCCGGCTGCTGCCTCGATACTTCTCCCGGCAGGATCATGTATTTTTACTATAATCCGGAGCAGTATTTCAAATATATCAGGCCCATACGGAAAATATAAAGCCGGCGGCTGCTCCGCGAAGAACAGCTATTTACAGGAGCGGGATTTTTCGGTATGATGGGGAAAAACGGCGAGCCGTGAAAGGAGACCCTATGGAGATCGAACGGAAATTCCTGGTCCGGGAGTTGCCGGAGGACCTGGACAGCTATCCAAAGCAGCGCATTGAGCAGGCGTATCTCTCCGCCGACCCGGTGGTGCGCATCCGCCGCCTGGATGACAGCTATATCCTGACCTGCAAAGGGGAGGGGTTGCTGGCCCGGGAGGAGCGGGAGATGCCTTTGTCAGAAGCGGCCTACCGCCGCCTGCTGCCCAAGGCGGAGGGCACGGTCATCGAAAAGGACCGCTACCGCATCCCCTGCGGGCCATATAGCATCGAGCTGGATGTGTTTGGCGGCGCCCTGGCGCCTCTGGTGCTGGCGGAGGTGGAGTTCCCCACGGAGGAGGAAGCCGCCGCGTTTCAGCCGCCGGAGTGGTTCGGGACGGAGGTCACCTACGACCCGGCTTACACCAACGCCCGCATGAGCTGCCAACAGGAGGAGGCCATCCGCCCGGGTCGCTACCGCCATTTCAAGGGCAATGAGTACGAGGTGCTGTACACCGCGAAGCACTCCGAGACCCTGGAGCCCATGGTGGTCTACCGGGCGATGTACGGCGGGCACGGCGTCTGGGTGCGTCCGGCCTGCATGTGGAACGAGACGGTGGAGCGGGACGGCAAGACGTACCGGCGGTTCACCTACATCGGGGATGGAGAGGGGATGGAGAAACGCCGTAAATCCTTGACTTTGCCCCTCTTCTGTGCTAAAATTTTACCCGATAATCGGGCCGTATGTCCGGCAGCGGAGGAACGGCCGTTAATCTGACAGAATGGAGATATGTGTTATGGAAAGAATCAAGACTCTGGAGACCCGTTCTCTGTGCGAGAGCGCCAAGAACGGCGGCTGCGGTGAGTGCCAGACCTCCTGCCAGTCCGCCTGCAAGACCAGCTGCGGCGTCGCCAACCAGAAGTGCGAGAACGCTGACAAGTAAGTGATCGCAAACAAAAAAGCTGCCGCCTTCAAGGGCGGCGCTTTTTATGTGCGGACAACATACATTGGAGGAACCTTTTATGGTACATCAGTATCAGCTCAACGGCTACAACATCGTGCTGGATACCTGCTCCGGCGGCATCCATGTGGTGGACGAGGTGGCCTACGACATCATCGCCATGTTCCGGGACCACAGCCCGGACGAGATCGTGGCGGCGATGCTGGAAAAATACGGAGCGCGCCCCGACGTGACGGAGCAGGACCTGCGGGACTGCATTGCGGATGTAGAGGCGCTGAAAAACGCCGGGAAGCTCTTTACCCCCGATACCTTTGCGGACATGGCGGGCACCTTCAAGGAGCGTTCCGGCGACGTGGTGAAGGCCCTGTGCCTCCATGTGGCCCACACCTGCAACCTCAACTGCGCCTACTGCTTCGCCAGCCAGGGTAAGTACCACGGCGACCGGGCCTTGATGAGCTTTGAGGTGGGCAAGCAGGCCCTGGACTTCCTGGTGGCCCACTCCGGCCACCGCCGGAACCTGGAGGTGGACTTCTTCGGCGGCGAGCCGCTGATGAACTGGGACGTGGTGAAGCGCCTGGTGGAGTACGCCCGGAGCATCGAGCAGGAGAAGGGGAAGAACTTCCGCTTCACCCTCACCACCAACGGAATGCTCATCGACGATGAGGTCATCGACTTCTGCAACCGGGAGATGAGCAACGTGGTGCTCTCCCTGGACGGCCGGAAGGAGATCAACGACCGTACCCGTGTGGACTACGCCGGCAACGGCAGCTATGACCGCATCGTGCCCAAGTTCCAGAAGTTGGTCAAGGCCCGGGGCGGCAAGAACTATTATATGCGGGGCACCTTTACCCACGCCAACCCCGATTTTACCCGTGACCTGTTCCACATGGCCGACGACCTGGGCTTCACGGAGCTGAGCATGGAGCCGGTGGTCTGCGCTCCCGACGACCCGGCGGCCCTGACCCCGGAGGACCTGGAGATCGTGAAGGAGCAATATGAGATCCTGGCGAAGGACATGCTCCGCCGGGAGAAGGAGGGCAAGCCCATCACCTTCTACCACTACATGCTGGACCTGACCGGCGGCCCCTGCGTCTACAAGCGCATCTCCGGCTGCGGCTCCGGCACGGAGTACATGGCCGTCACCCCCTGGGGCGACCTGTATCCCTGCCACCAGTTCGTGGGCGAGGAGAACTACAAGCTGGGCGACATCTGGAACGGCGTCACCAACACTGCCCTCCGGGAGGAGTTCCGCTCCTGCAACGCCTACGCCCGGCCCGAGTGCGCCGACTGCTGGGCCAAGCTGTACTGCTCCGGCGGCTGCGCCGCCAATGCTTTCCACGCCACCGGCTCCATCCGGGGCGTGTACGAGGCGGGCTGTGAGCTGTTCCGCAAGCGCATCGAGTGCGCCATTATGATGAAGGCGGCGGAGGCCGCCGGGGAAGATTGATGGATACCCCCATCTATGATTTTCTGCGCCGCTATAACGGCGCGGACATGGCCCGGTTCCATATGCCGGGACACAAGGGGAGGCCCTTCTTAGGCTGTGAGCCCCTGGACATCACCGAGGTCCACGGCGCCGACGCCCTGTATGAGGCGGACGGCATCATCGCCCAGAGCGAGGCCAATGCCACGGCCTTGTTCGGCTCCCGCCGGACCCTCTATTCCACCGAGGGCTCCAGCCAGTGCATCCGGGCCATGCTGTATCTGGCCCTGACCTGCCGCCCTTCCGGGACGGCCCCGTTCATCGTGGCCGCCCGGAACGTCCACAAGGCCTTTGTTTACGCGGCGGCCCTGCTGGACTTTGAAGTGGTCTGGCTGTGGCCTGAGGAGAGCAGCTCTCTCTGTGCTTGTCCGGTCTCACCGGAGAACCTGGAAAAGACCCTGGCGGCTCTGCCCGCGCCTCCCGCCGCTGTCTATCTCACCAGCCCGGATTACCTGGGCGGCATGGCGGACATTGCTACGCTGGCAAAGATTTGCCATGCCCACGGCACGGTGCTGGCGGTGGACAACGCCCACGGCGCCTACCTGCGGTTCCTGTCTCCCTCCCGGCATCCGCTGGACCTGGGAGCGGACCTGTGCTGTGACTCCGCCCACAAGACCCTGCCGGTGCTGACCGGCGGCGCCTACCTCCACATTGGCAAATGTGCCCCGGCTGCCATGGCGGAGCGAGCAAAGTCCGCCCTGGCCCTGTTCGGCTCAACCAGCCCCTCCTATCTGACCATGGCCTCTCTGGACCTGTGCAACCGATATTTAGCAGAGGACTATCCAACTAGGTTGGCGGAGACCGTTCAGCGCCTGTTCGCCCTGCGGGAGACTCTGACGGCCCGGGGTTGGCGGGTGGAGGACAGCGACCCTCTGCGGCTGACCATCGCCGCTCCCGCCGGATTCCCCGGCACTGCCCTGGCGGACCGTCTGCGGCAGAGTGGCGTGGAGTGCGAGTACGCCGACCGGGATTTCCTCGTCCTCATGGTCACTCCGGAAAACACCCCGGCGGACTTTGACCGCCTGCTGGCAGCCCTGGGAGAAAACCGCACGCCTTATACGCTTCCCATGTCCCTGCCTCTGGCACAGGGCAAACGGGCCTGGTCCATCCGGGAAGCGCTGTTCGCGCCCCAGGAGACGGTTCCGGCGGAAAAGGCGCTGGGCCGGGTCTGCGGCGCCCCCACGGTGGCCTGTCCTCCGGCCATTCCCATCGCCGTCTCCGGAGAGGTCATCGGCCCCGAGGCCCTGGCCCTGTTCCGCTATTACGGCGTGGAGACCGTGGATGTTCTGAAATAAGAAACGCCCTTTCACCACGGTGAAAGGGCGTTTATATTTGCTGAAAAGTCTGGTATAAAAACTGCTTTGCCGTTTCCCGGCCCTCGAACCCGGCACAGCGGCAGGGGATGCCGTTCGCCGCCTGCTCCAGCAGCGGCTGGCGTACTGTGGAAATATTCACTGTGAAATCCATAGCCAAAACATCGTCCCACGCCCGGTTTAAAAAGGCCACCTCCCGCCGCCCGTGGGTGCGGGTCAGCTCCGGTGCTCCGGCGGCACGGAGATAGTCTTCCACCGTCTTTTCCGGCAGGCCGGCGTCCAGCAGCCCGGAGCGAATTTGCTCCAGGGCAAAGTCCGGCAGCCGTGCCCACTCCAGTCCGGACACACCGCAGGCCACGATGGTATACCGGCTGGCGCAGTGGACCAGCAGCAGACTGTCCTGTCCCCGGAGGGGGATGCAGTGCAGGTCCCAGCAATGCAGGCGCTCCAGCGGCGCACCGTAGGGCACGGATTTGAGCTTCAGCTTCCGCTGAAGGGGAAATGTCAGCCCAAACTGCATAGAATCGCCTCCTGAAGTCCCCTGGCGAAGGCCCGGTGTCCGTCTTCGGTAAAATGAACGCCGTCAAAGGCCAGCTCCACGCCCCACTGCCCGGCGTCTGCAAATCCGAAGCCCAGCCGCCGGGCCAGAGATTCATATTCGCCCGCCAGAGCCGCGGACTCCGACAGCAGCCGTTCCTCCGTCACCCAGTCTCCCGTGACCATGGGCGGCGGAGCCACCAGCAGGACACGGCAGGGCGGCAGTGTTTTCAGGAAGCCCTCCATCCGCGCCGCCGTATCTCCGGCGGTGAAACGGGGATGGCACAGCAGGTCATTGCTGCCCAGCATGACTACCAGCAGGTCGTCCTGCCGCAGCAACCCGGCCAGATTTCCCGCACCGACAGGAATTTCCCGGCCGTTCTGACCGAGGTTTACGACCTCCCACCCGGTTTCTGCCGCCAGCAGGTCCGTCCAGCGGCCCGGATACCGCCCGCCGAAGAACGACCGGGGGTCGTAGCCGTAGGTATTGGAATCTCCGAAGCAGACAAGCCGCATCCTCTCACCTCACTGTTCATATCCAAAGAATCGCAGGGGGCCTAATGCCCCCTGTGCTTCTCCCGCCGCTTTTCCTGGTGGAGCTGGAATCTCCGGGCTTCCTCGGCCTCTTTTTCCTGCCGTGACCGGACCTTCCGCTCCAGATTTCCCTGCTCCTGCTGGAGCTTCAGGACTTGCTGGGCCTTGGTGCCGATCCCGGCGGTCCGGGTCTCCTTTTGGACCTCTCTCTGCCTGCGCTTGGGGTTGCGAATGGCCTCCGGGGGAAGACCGCCCGCCACGGCGGGGCTGAACCGCAGCTTTCGCCAGTTCTCCAGCAGGAACAGGTATACTTCCTGATCCCGGGGCTCTGCCCCGAAGACGA
Source organism: Oscillibacter valericigenes (assembly GCF_021531435.1). GTDB lineage: Bacteria > Bacillota > Clostridia > Oscillospirales > Oscillospiraceae > Oscillibacter > Oscillibacter valericigenes_B. The sequence continues at coordinate 115,821 of NZ_JAFBIS010000008.1, read as the reverse complement.
TGCGGCACGCTTGGTACCGCCCGTCCTCCTCCCGCTCATAGAGGCCGATCCAGAAGGGGTCCTGAAACAGGATGGTCAGCGTGGAAATCTGCATATGCATTTCCTCCTTTTTTCACAAACGTGGGGCGCCTGCGGAGAACGGACAACCAAAGGAGGCAGGTTACTTGTGCCCTTTCCCCGAAAAAGGCACTCCCGGACTACCGACCGGGACGTGTTTTTATCTCCGCGCATCCATCATACCACGAAGTATAGCGGAAGAAAAGGAAAACTCCGGGCCGTAGGCCCGGAGTCGTTTCATTTCAGAATATCCAGCGCGGCGGGATCGAATCCACGGTAGTCCCGCTCCTTTACCAGCTCCAGCACTTCCGCCAGCGTGGGCAGGGAGGGCATGGCGCCCATGCGGGAGACGGTGATGGCGGCGGTGTGGCTGGCGAAGGCCAGGGCCTCCTCCTGGGACAGGCCCGCCGTCAGTCCCACGGACAGCGCGCCCACAAAGGAGTCGCCCGCTGCGGTGGGGTCCGCCACATGGTCCATGTGAACGCAGGGAATGTAGCGGATGGAGCTGCCCTGCACCACGGCGGAGCCGCTGCCGCCCAGGGTGATGATGACATGTTCCACGCCCTTGTCCCAAAGGGCGGCGGCGATCTTCTGCAGATCGGCCCGGCAGGGGCCGTTCTCGTCGGAGGCCAGGGGCAGCCCCGTTTCCATAGAGGCCTCCTGCTCGTTGGGGGTCAGATAGGTGACATAACGCAGCAGCTCGTCATCAAGATCGGTGGCGGGGGCGGGATTCAGCATCACCGGCACGCCGGCTTCCTTGGCCCAGCGGGCCACAGTCCGGTTGACCTCCAGAGGGACTTCCAGCTGCAGCAATACCATGTCGTATGTACCGATCTCGTCCTGGATCCAGGCTACTTCATCCACGGTCAGCGTGCGGTTTGCGCCGGGGATGACGATGATGCGGTTCTGGGCGGAGTGTTCCGTGACCTCCAGCGTCACATGGCCCACACCAGAGGAGACGCCGGGTCGAACCAGCACATGACTGACATCCACACCGGCGGATTTTAAGGGTTCTATCAGCTTTTCGCCGAAGAGGTCGTCGCCCACGCAGCCCATCATGGTGACCTGGGCCCCCAAACGGGCGCATTGGAGGGCTTGGTTGGCGCCCTTGCCGCCGGGAGCCATGTGGAAGGACTTGCCGTAAACGGTCTGGGCCGAGCGGGGAACTTTTTCCGTGGTGGCGATGACATCCATCACAAAGCTGCCGACAACTAAGATTCGCGGTTTTCTATGCATGATACCGATAACTCCTATATTTGGGAAATAAGCGATACCCCTATTATAGAACTTCACATAAAAAATACAAGCCTTTTTATGAAAGTTAAAAGATAAACGATTAAATAAAAAACGAAATGAGAAAAATTCAAACAATTATTTACTTGAAAAGCGTTTATGAGGTCCGACTGGGAAAGAGCGCGGGACTGAAAGAAATCGAAAAAATTCCGGGACGGCACAGCCGTCCCGGATAGAGAATCATATTCAGCTTCTCTGGTTGCCGCTGCCGGTGGTATCCTTCAGCAGCACATCGTGGGCGCCGCCTTCCACGATGGAGACGGAGGACACCAAGGTCAGCTTGGCCTTTTCCCGCAGTTCGGGAATGGTCAGGGCGCCGCAGTTGCACATGGTGGAACGGACCTTGGCCAGGGTGGTGGCCATGCCGTCGGACAGGGCGCCGGCGTAGGGAACGTAGGAGTCCACGCCCTCCTCAAAGGAGAGCTTCGCCGCGCCGCCCAGGTCGTAACGCTGCCAGTTCCGGGCACGGGCGCTGCCCTCGCCCCAGTATTCCTTCATATAGCTGCCGCCGATGAGGACCTTGGCGGAGGGGGATTCGTCAAACCGGGAGAAGTAGCGGCCCAGCATGCAGAAATCCGCGCCCATGGCCAGGGCCAGGGTGATGTGGTAGTCCTGGACGATGCCGCCGTCGGCGCAGATGGGCACATATACGCCGGTCTCCTCAAAATACTTGTCCCGCTCGGCGGCCACGTCGATGACGGCGGTGGCCTGGCCACGGCCGATGCCCTTGGTCTCGCGGGTGATGCAGATGGAGCCGCCGCCAATGCCGATTTTCACGAAGTCGGCGCCGGCGTCCGCCAGGAAGCGGAAGCCCTCGCCGTCCACCACGTTGCCGGCGCCCACCTTTACGGTGTCGCCGTAGCGCTCCCGGATCCATTCCAGGCAGCGCTTCTGCCACACGGAGTAGCCCTCGGAGGAATCCATGACCAGCACGTCCGCGCCGGCCTCCACCAGGGCGGGGACCCGCTCGGCATAGTCCCGGGTGTTGATGCCGGCGCCCACCACATAGCGCTTCTGGGAGTCCAGCAGCTCCAGGGGGTTGCCCTTGTGGGAGTCATAGTCCTTGCGGAACACGAAGGAGACCAGATGGCCATCCTTGGAGACGATGGGCAGGGCGTTGAGCTTGTGGTCCCAGATGATGTCGTTGGCGGTTTTCAGGCTGGTGCCCTCGGGAGCGGAGATGATCTTTTCCATGGGAGTCATAAACGCGGACACGGGCGTGGCGGGGTCCATGCGGCTGACGCGGTAGTCCCGGCTGGTGACGATGCCCAGCAGCTTGCCGGTGCCGGTGCCGTCCTCGGTGACAGCCATGGTGGAGTGTCCGGTGCGCTCTTTCAGAGCCAGCACATCCGCCATGGTGTCGGTGAGGCGCAGGTTGGAGTCGCTGACCACGAAGCCTGCCTTATAATTCTTGACCTTGCGGACCATTTCGGCCTGCTGGTCAATGGGCTGGGAGACATAGATGAAAGCGATGCCGCCCTCTTTCGCCAGGGCAATGCCCATCTTCTCGCCGGAGACGGACTGCATGACGGCGGAGACCATGGGGACGTTCATGGTCAAAGGGCACTCCTCGCCCTTTTTGAACTTCACCACCGGGGTCTTGAGAGAGACGTTGGCGGGAATGCAGTTTTCGTCAGAATAGCCCGGCACCAGCAGATATTCACTGAAAGTATGGGAGGGCTCGGTAAAATAGTATGCCATGCGGCCACCTCATTTCAAAGATTTTTAGGTATTATCTTACCACGGAAGTTGAAAAATTCAACTTAAATGCTGAAATACTCCTTGGCGGATTCAAACAGGTGCAGGTCGTAATCGCCGGGGACGTTCCGGTACAGGGCGGGGCCGATGCGCTCGGAGTGGCCCATCTTGCCCAGCACCCGTCCGTCGGGAGACAGGATGCCCTCCACGGCCCAGGCAGAACCGTTGGGGTTGAAGTCCACATCCATAGTGGGCACGCCGTTCAGGTCCACGTACTGCGTTGCAATCTGCCCGTTCTCGGCAAGCTTTGCCAGCAGTTCGGGAGCGCACAGGAACCGGCCCTCGCCGTGGGAGATAGGCACGTTCACGAAGTCGCCTACGCTGACTTTGGAAAGCCAGGGAGAGCGGTTGGAGGCCACCCGGGTGCGGACGATCTTGGACTGGTGGCGGCCGATAACGTTGTAGCTCAGAGTGGGACAGGTGTCGTCGGTGTCGATGATCTCGCCGTAGGGAACAAGTCCCAGCTTGATGAGAGCCTGGAAGCCGTTGCAGATGCCCAGCATCAATCCGTCCCGGTTTTTCAGCAGCTCCATGGTGGCGTCGGCCACCTCGGGGTTGCGGAAGAACGCGGTGATGAACTTGCCGGAGCCGTCGGGCTCGTCGCCGCCGGAGAAGCCGCCGGGGACGAAGATGATCTGACTCTGGCGGGCGGCCTCGGCGAAGCGCTTGGCGGAATCGGCCACGCCCTGGGCGGACTGGTTGTTCAGCACCAGAATTTCCGGCTCCAGCCCCGCCCGCAGGACGGCCCGGGCGCTGTCATACTCGCAGTTGGTGCCGGGGAACACGGGGATGAGGACCTTGGGCCGGGCCGCGCCGGTCTTGGGCGCGGTGCGGATGCCGGCGGGGGCCTCCAGCACGGGAACGGTCTCGGACACGGCGGCGGTGCGGTTGGGATAGATGTCCTCCAGCACGCCCTCGTTGAGAGCCAGCAGCTCGTCAATGGGAGCGCTGTCCTTGCCGATAGACACCACGCTCTCCGCCGTGGTGACGCCCAGCCGGGCGGCGTACTCGCCGGAGATGTCCTCCGTCAGCTCCGCCACGATTGCACCGGGCATGGCGCTGGAGTACCAGATGTCTCCGATGGCGTCAGCGGTGAAGCCAATACGGTTGCCGAAGGACATATTCATGACGGCCTCCGCCAGACTGTTCTCGACAGCCCAGGCGGCCTTCACCTTTCCGGCCTCAGACAGGGCGTGGAAGGCTTCCCACGCGGTCTGCTGGCTGTCGGCAGTGCCGTCACACAGGAACAGGTACACGGGATGGCCCGCCTCCTTGAACTCGGGGGACAGCACCTTGCCCGCCTTGGAGGGGGCGATGGCAAAGGAGATGAGGGTGGGAGGCACATCCAGATCCAGGAAGGAGCCGGACATGGAGTCCTTGCCGCCGATGGCGGCGATGCCCAGATCCAGCTGCGCGTCGAAAGCGCCCAGCAGGGCGGAGAAGGGCTTGCCCCAGCGCCGCGGCTCCTCCCGCAGCTTTTCAAAGTATTCCTGGAAGGTGAGATAGGCGGTGTGGTAGTCGCAGCCCGCGGCTACCAGCTTGGCCACGGAGGTGATGACGGAGCGGTAGGCGCCCGCATAGGGGTCCACGCACATCTGCTCGGCGTCAAAGCCCCAGGCCATGACGGAGCAATCCTCCGTCTCCTGACCGGGCAGAACGGGCAGCAGGGCGGCCATGGCCTGGGCGGGAGTGCGCTGTGTCTTGCCGCCGAAGGGCATCAGGACGCTGCCTGCGCCGATGGTGGCGTCGAACCGCTCGCCAAGGCCCCGCCGGGAGGCGGACTTCAGGCTGGCGGCGATGTCCCGCAGGCTCCTGGCGTCGCTGCGGCCCAGGTCCTTGCGCTCTTTTTCCTCCACCTGGACGGTGGTGTGCTTGTCAGCGCCGTTGGTGTCCAGGAAAGCACGGCTCAGGTCCACGATGGTAGCGCCGTTCCACTTCATGACCATCCGGGGGCTCTCGGTGACCACCGCCACCTGATAGGCCTCCAGGTTCTCCGCCTCGGCAGCGGCGATGAAAGCGGCGGCGTTTTCGGGAGCCACTACGACCGCCATTCGCTCCTGGGACTCGGAGATGGCCAGCTCGGTGCCGTCCAGACCCTCGTACTTCTTCCGCACAGCGTCCAGGCTGATCTCCAGGCCGTCGGCCAGCTCGCCGATGGCAACAGACACGCCGCCGGCGCCGAAGTCGTTGCAGCGCTTGATCATCCGGGTGACCTTGCCGTCCCGGAACAGCCGCTGGATCTTCCGTTCCTCGGGGGCGTTGCCCTTCTGGACCTCAGAGGCCATGGTGGTCAGGGACTTGCGGTTGTGGCTCTTGGAGGAGCCGGTGGCGCCGCCGATGCCGTCCCGGCCGGTGCGGCCGCCCAGCAGGATGACCACGTCGCCGGGGGCGGGACGCTCCCGGACCACGTTCTCGGAGGGGGCGGCGCCGACGACGGCGCCCACTTCCAGGTGCTTAGCGATATAGCCGGGGTGATAGACCTCGGAGACAATGCCGGTGGCAAGGCCGATCTGGTTGCCGTAGGAGGAGTAGCCGGCGGCAGCGGTCTGGGCCAGCTTCCGCTGGGGCAGCTTGCCGGGGATGGTATCCGCCACGGGGACGCGGGGGTCGCCGCAGCCGGTGAGCCGCATGGCCTGATAGACGTAGGCGCGGCCGGACAGGGGGTCCCGGATGCAGCCGCCGATGCAGGTGGCGGCGCCGCCGAAGGGCTCGATCTCGGTGGGGTGATTGTGGGTCTCGTTTTTGAACATCAGCAGCCAGTCCTGCTCCTCGCCGTCCACTGTGGCGGTGACATGGATGGAGCAGGCGTTGATCTCCTCGCTCTGGTCCAGATTGGTGAGCAGGCCCCGCTTTTTCAGCACTTTTGCGCCGATGGTGGCCATGTCCATCAGGGTCTGGGGCCGGAGGGCGGCCTTCTCCTCGCCGTAGACCTCCACCCGGGCGGCCAGATACCGCTCATAGGCGGATTTCGTGGCCTCGTCCAGAATCTCCACCTTGTCGATGTGGGTGGAGAAGGTGGTATGGCGGCAGTGGTCGGACCAGTAGGTGTCCACCACCCGCACCTCCGTGATGGTGGGGTCCCGGTGCTCGTCGTCCCGGAAGTGGGCCTGGAGGAATTTCAGGTCGTCCAGGTCCATTGCAAGGCCCAGCTTGTCAAGCAATGCGGCAAGACCCGCCTCGTCCAGGGCGGTGAAGCCGGTGATGGTCTCTACGGAGGTGGGGATGTCATACTCCATTTTCAGGGTCTCAACTGGCTCCATGGCGGCCTCCCGGGCCTCCACGGGGTTGATGACATAGTGCTTGATCTTCTCCACGTCGGCGGGAGTCACCTCGCCGGAGAGCAGGTAGATCTTGGCCGTGCGGACAGCGGGGCGGTCGCCCTGGGTCATGAGCTGGATGCAGGCCCGGGCGGAGTCGGCCCGCTGGTCGAACTGGCCGGGCAGGGACTCCACGGCGAAGGCGGTGAAATCCCCGGCGGGCAGGGCAGCGGTGGCGTCGTCCACCTGGGGCTCGGAAAACACGGTCTGGACCGCCCGCTGGAAGGTGGCCTCGTCCAGGCCCTCCACATCGTAGCGGTTGATGAGCCGCAGGCCGGTGAGGGCAGAGATGCCCAGCAGGGAGCGCAGCTCGTTCAAAAGGCCCGCGGCCTCCTGCCGCAGGGCGGGTTTCTTTTCCACATAAATGCGACGTACCATTTACTGTTCCTCCATGGCGGCCAGCGCGCGGCGGCCGATGTCGTGACGCAGATACTTACCTTCAAAATCCACCGTCTCCGCGGCGGCGTAAGCGTCCGCCAGGGCCTCTTTCAGCGTGGGAGCCGTGGCGGTGACGCCCAGCACCCGTCCGCCGCTGGTGACCAGACGGCCCTCGCCGTCCAGCTTGTCCCCGGCGTGATAGATGGTGACGTTGGCGGGCGTGGAGGCGGGGAAGGACATCACTTTGCCCTTCTCATAGTGGCTGGGATAGCCACCGGAGGCGAGAATCACGCAGGCGGCGGCGCCATCAAGCCACTCCACTTCCAGATCAGCCAAAGTCTCGTTTTCCACGGCCTGCATGACGGTCAGCAGGTCGGTTTTCAGCAGAGGCAGCACCACCTGGGTCTCGGGGTCGCCGAAGCGACAGTTGTACTCGATGACCTTGGGACCGTTGGGGGTGATCATCAGGCCGAAGTACAGGCAGCCCTTGAAGGGGCAGCCCTCGGCCCGCATCGCCGCCAGGGTGGGCAGGAAGATGGTATCCATGCAGACCTGGGCAACGTCGGCGGTGTAATAGGGGTTGGGAGCGATGGTGCCCATGCCGCCGGTGTTGAGGCCGGTATCGTTGTCTCCGGCCCGCTTGTGGTCCATGGAGGACATCATGGGGCGGATGGCGGTGCCGTCGGTGAAGGCCAGCACGCTGACCTCCGGACCGGTGAGGAACTCCTCAATGACGATCTCGTTGCCGGAGTCGCCGAAAGCCTTGTCCTCCATGATGGTTTTCACGGCGTCCTCGGCCTCAGCAAAGTTCTGGGGGATCAGCACGCCCTTGCCCAGCGCCAGGCCGTCGGCCTTGATGACGATGGGGAAGGAGGCGTTTTTCAGGTATTCCAGCGCGGCCTTGGGGTCGTTGAAGACCTCGTAGCTGGCGGTGGGAATGCCGTACTTCTTCATCAGGTTCTTGGAGAACACCTTGCTGGCCTCGATGCGGGCGGCCTTGGCATCCGGGCCGAAGCAGGGGATGCCCGCCTCATGGAGCCGATCCACACAGCCCAGGGCCAGGGGGTCGTCCGGGGCCACCACAGCAAAGTCAATGGCGTGGGCCTTGGCGAAATCCACGATGGCGGGAATGTCCTTGGCACCGATCTCCGGGACGCACACCGCGTCCTGGGCGATGCCGCCGTTGCCCGGCAGGGCGTAGATGGTCTCCACGCTGGGATTCTCTTTCAATTTCTTGATAATGGCGTGCTCGCGGCCACCGCCGCCGACGACCAGAAGATTCATGGAAGCTGCCTCCGTTCTTAATGATGGAACAATCTCATGCCGGTAAAGCACATCGTCATGTTATATTTATTAGCGGTAGCGATCACATGGTCATCCCGGATGCTGCCGCCCGGCTCGGCAATGTACTGCACGCCGGACTTCCGAGCCCGCTCCACATTGTCGCCGAAGGGGAAGAACGCGTCGCTTCCCACCGTCACGCCGGACTGGGTGGCGATCCAAGCCTTCTTTTCCTCGGCGGTCAGCACCTCGGGCTTGACCTTGAAGGTATTCTGCCACACGCCGTCGGCCAGGATGTCCTCGTACTCGTCGGAGGTGTAGATGTCGATGGCGTTGTCCCGGTCGGGTCGGCGGATGCCCGCCACAAACTGAAGCCCTAAGACCTTGGGATGCTGCCGCAGGTACCAGTTGTCCGCCTTCTGGCCCGCCAGCCGGGTGCAGTGGATGCGGCTCTGCTGGCCGGCGCCCACACCGATAGCCTGGCCGTCCTTCACGTAGCAGACGGAGTTGGACTGGGTGTATTTCAGGGTGATGAGGGAGACGATCATGTCGATCTTGGCGGCTTCGGGCAGGTCATGGTTTTCGGTGACGATGTTGCCCAGCAGCTCCTCGTCGATTTTGAAGTTGTTGCGGCCCTGCTGGAAGGTGATGCCGAACACGTCCTTGTACTCCTGGGGCGCGGGGACGTAATCCGGGTCGATTTGGACGACATTGTAGCCGCCCTTTTTCTTGGTTTTCAAAATTTCCAGGGCTTCGTCGGTGTAGCCGGGGGCGATGACGCCGTCGGACACCTCGGCCTTCAGGTAGTTGGCGGTGGCGGCGTCGCAGACGTCACTAAGAGCTGCCCAGTCGCCGTAGGAGCACAGCCGGTCAGCGCCCCGGGCCCGGATGTAGGCACAGGCAATGGGGCTGAGCTCCGCGCCCTCGTCTACGAAGTAGATCTTCTTGTCCACATCGCTTAGGGGCAGGCCCACGGCGGCGCCGGCGGGGGAGACATGCTTGAAGGAGGCGGCGGAGGGCAGGCCGGTGGCGGCTTTCAGCTCCCGGACCAGCTGCCAGGAGTTGAAGGCGTCCAGGAAGTTGATGTAGCCGGGCTTGCCGTTCAGCACCTTGATGGGCAAGTCAGAGCCGTCCTTCATAAAGATGCGGGAGGGCTTCTGGTTGGGGTTGCAGCCGTATTTCAGTTCCAGTTCGTTCATGGAAGCGCACCTCAATTTTCAGTAATTTGTTTACATAACATTTCTGCCGCCTGGGGGAGCAAGATCCATTCGGCCTGCTCCATTACCCGGCGCTGGAGAATCTCCGCCGTGTCGCCGGGGAGGATGTCCACGGCCTTCTGCAGCAGAATGCGGCCGCCGTCGGGAATCTCATTCACCAGATGGACGGTGGCGCCGGTGACCTTTACGCCGCGGGACAAAGCGGCCTCGTGGACCTTTAATCCGTACATCCCCTTGCCGCAGAAGGAGGGGATGAGGGAGGGATGGACGTTGATGATGCGGTCCGGCCACTGTTTTACAAAATCGGCGGACAAAATGGACAGGAACCCGGCCAGAATGATGACGTCCACCCGGTATTCCGCCAGCTTTTCGTTCAAAGCGGCCTCGAATGCCTCCTGGGTCATCTGCTTTTTGGGGACGGCCACGCCGGGCACGCCGTGGTTGGCCGCCCGGGTCAGGGCATAGGCGTTTTCGTTGCTGGCACACACCAGCACGATCTCCCCGTGGGGAATTTGCCCGGCTTCCTGAGCCAGCAGCAGATGCTCCAGATTGGTGCCGCCGCCGGAGACAAATACAGCGATACGGGCTGTTTTCTGATTCGCTTTCAAAATGGATTCACTCCAGTTGCCGGGCAGAAAGCCCTGGTTTTAGATAAATGTTAGTAGCGAGATAAAGTTCTTTTTGGTACTTTTTCTTTCAAGAAAAAGTATCAGCATAATGTCACCCGCTCCTCGCCGGAGACGATCTCGCCGATGACATAGGCACCGCAGTCCAGGGCGGCGATGGCGCGGTCCACATCCTCTTTCGCCACGATGACGGTCATGCCCACGCCCATGTTGTAGGTGTTGAACATGTCGTGCTCAGGGATATTGCCTTTGCTCTGGAGCATGGCGAAGATGGGGGGCGTTTTGACAGCGGCCTTGTCGATCTTGGCGGTGAGGCCCTCAGGCAGGCAGCGGGGGATGTTCTCGAAGAAGCCGCCGCCGGTGATGTGACTGATGCCCTTCACGTTGGCGGCCTCCAGGCAGCGCAGCACGGGCTTGACATAGATGCGGGTGGGCTCCAGCAGGGCCTCGCCCAGAGTGCGGCCCAGCTCGTCGGAGTAGACGTTCAGGTCGGTGTGCTCCACGTCAAAGACCTTCCGCACCAGGGAGAAGCCGTTGGAGTGGATGCCGGAGGAGGGCAGAGCCAGGATCGCGTCGCCGGGAGCCATGGTGTTGTGGTCGATGACCTTGGCCTTGTCCACCAGACCCACGGAGAAACCCGCCAGGTCGTAGTCGTCGGCGGCCATCATGCCGGGATGCTCGGCAGTCTCGCCGCCGATGAGGGCGCAGCCGGACTGGACGCAGCCCTCCGCCACGCCGGAGACCAGGGTGGCGACCTTTTCCGGCTCGTTCTTGCCGATGGCGATATAGTCTAGGAAAAACAAAGGCTTGGCGCCGCAGCAGATGATGTCGTTGACGCACATGGCCACGCAGTCGATACCCACGGTGTCGTGCTTGTCCATCAGCTGGGCGATGCGGATCTTGGTGCCCACGCCGTCCGTGCCGGAGACCAGCACCGGCTCCTTCATCCCGGCGAAGTCGGGGGCGAACAGGCCGCCGAAGCCGCCGATGTCGGAGACCACGCCAGGAATCATGGTGCGCTTGACATGGGCGCTCATCAGCTTCACGCCCTCGTAGCCGGCCTCGATATTGACGCCGGCGTCCCGGTAGCTGTCAGAAAAACTACGCATCTTCCTCTTTCTTCCTTTCACTGATCTTGCATTCAAAGCGGTCCTTGCCGGAATCCTGGGGGATCGCCGTGGGATAACCGCCGCCGAAGCAGGCGGTGCAGAAGCCGCCCTGGGTGTTGTCCGCCAGCTTTACCACGTCATTCAGGCTGAGGTAGCCCAGGGAGTCCACGCCGATGATCTCAGCGATCTCCTCCACGGTGTGGTGGTTGGCGATGAGCTTGTTCTTGTCGTCGATGTCGGTGCCGTAGTAGCATTCGGAGACGAAGGGCGGGGCGCTGACCCGCATGTGGATCTCCTTGGCGCCCGCCTTGCGCAAAAGGTCGATGGTGCGGCGGCAGGTGGTGCCCCGGACGATGGAGTCGTCGATGAGGACTACCCGCTTGCCCTCCACCACGGAGCGGATGGGGTTCAGCTTGATGTTGACCTCGTTTTCCCGCATGTCCTGGGTGGGGGAGATGAAGGTGCGGCCGATGTACTTGTTCTTGATGAAGCCCATGCCGTAGGGGATGCCGGACTGCTTGGCGTAGCCCATGGCGGCGTCCAGGCCGGAGTCCGGCACGCCGATGACGATGTCCGCCTGGACGGGGTGCTCCAGGGCCAGGAACGCGCCGGCCCGCTGGCGGGCGATGTGGACGCTGGAGCCGTCGATGACGGAATCGGGCCGGGCGAAGTAGATGAACTCAAAGACGCACAGCTTCTTGTCGGCTTTTCCGCAGTGGCTGGTGTCGGATTTCACGCCGTTCTTGTCCACCACCACGATCTCGCCGGGCAGGATGTCCCGCTCGAACCTGGCGCCGATGGCGTCCAGGCCGCAGGACTCGGAGGCGAACACCACGCTGCCATCCTTCAGATGGCCCATGCAGAGGGGGCGGAAGCCGTGGGGGTCCCGGACGGCGATGAGCTTGCTGGGAGAGGAGATGACCAGGGAGTAGGCGCCCTCAATGCGGTCCATGGCGGCGGAGACGGCCTCCTCGATGGAGGGGGCTTTCAGCCGCTCCTGGACGATGATGTAGGCGATGACCTCGGAATCCGTGGTGGTCTGGAAGATGGAGCCCTTGCTCTCCAGCTCCTGCCGCAGCTCGTGGGAGTTGGTCAGGTTGCCGTTGTGGGCCAGGGCCATGCGGCCCTTGTAGTGGTTCACCAGAATGGGCTGGACATTCCGCTTGTTGTCGGTGCCGGTGGTGCCGTAGCGCACGTGGCCCACGGCGATGTTGCCGGTGCCCAGGGCCGCCAGCCGCTCGGGAGGAAATACCTCGCTGACGAGGCCCACATCCCGCCAGGAGGAGAACACGCCGTCGTCGTTGACCACGATACCGGCGCTCTCCTGGCCCCGGTGCTGTAAGGCGTACAGGGCGTAGTAGGCGTAGGAGGCCACATCAGCGGCGGTTTTGGAGTACACGCCGAAGACGCCGCATTCTTCGTGAATGTGGCGTTCGGTTACATTGCTCTTATTCATCATGGGCCAGCAGTCTCTTCATGATCTCGGCGTAAGCGTCTTCCACGCCGCCCATATCCCGGCGGAAGCGGTCCTTGTCCAGCTTCTCATGGGTCTTGGAGTCCCACAGGCGGCAGGTGTCGGGGCTGATCTCGTCGGCCAGAACAATAGTGCCGTCAGCGGTCTTGCCGAACTCCAGCTTGAAGTCCACCAGGGTCACGCCGCACTCGGCCCAGAAAGCCTTCAGCACGTCGTTGACGGCGAAGGAGTACTTCTTGATGAGGTCGATCTCCTCCCGGGTGGCCAGATTCAGGGCCAGGGCGTGGTACTCGTTCAGCAGGGGGTCATGGAGGTCGTCGTTCTTATAGGAGAACTCGATGGTGGGCTGGTCGAACACGATGCCCTCCTCCACGCCGTAGCGGGAGGCGAAGTGACCGGCGGAGATGTTGCGGATGATGACTTCCAGAGGCACGATGGAGACCTTCTTCACCAGGGTCTCCCGCTCACTCAGCTCCTGGACGAAGTGGGTGGGAATGCCGGCCTTTTCCATCTTCGCCATCAGACGGTTGGTCATCTGGTTGTTGATGACGCCCTTGCCCACGATGGTGCCCTTCTTCAGGCCGTCCAGAGCGGTAGCGTCGTCCTTGTAGTCAACGATGACCAGGTTGGGGTCGTCGGTGGCGTAGACCTTCTTGGCCTTGCCCTCGTAGATCTGCTCTAACTTCTGCATGTCGGTGGTTCCTCCTATAAAAATGTATTAGTTGTTTGTCAGTTCAGCCTGTAATTTTGCCTCTTTTTCCGCGATCTGCTTCGCCATATCCTCCCGCGCCGCGTCCAGCTTGGCGGCAAGGGCGTCATCGCTGACGGCCAGGATCTGGGCGGCCAGTACGGCGGCGTTCTTGGCGCCGTTGATGGCGACGGTCGCCACGGGGATGCCGCTGGGCATCTGGACGGTGGCAAGCAGGGCGTCCAGCCCGTCCATGGCGCCGCCCTTCATGGGGATGCCGATGACGGGAAGGGTAGAATTTCCGGCGAAGGCGCCGGCCAGATGGGCCGCCATGCCGGCGGCGCAGATCAGCACGCCGAAGCCGTTTTTGCGGGCGCTTTTCGCAAAGTCCGCCGCGGCGGCGGGGGTGCGGTGAGCGCTGAGAATGTGGACCTCATAGGGGATGCCGAAAGCGTCCAGCTGGCCGCAGGCACCCTTGACCACGGGCCAGTCGGAATCCGAACCCATGATGATAGCAACTTTTTTCATGTCAGGTCCTCCTTTTGTATCACAGCTTTTTCCGCATGACGGTGTGGCGGAAGATGCCGTCGGCGAAATACTCGTTGGAACAGAACACCGGCTTACCGTCGATGTCGAAGTCCACCTCGTCCATGTTCAGCAGGGGAGAGCCCATGGGCACCTGGAAAATTTCCGCCAGGGCCGCGTCAGCCACCACGGGCCGCAGGTCCGTCAGGTCCAGATAGGGGTTCACATCGCAGAACTGCTGGAGGAAGTGGAAGATGGGGAGCTTCAGATCGTTGATGGTGTAGCTGCCCTGGGCCAGGGACTTTTCGATGACGTCCTCGCAGTAGATGGCGGGCTTGCCGTCGGCGGTGCAGAGCCGGGACACCCGGATGATGGGCGTGCCCTCGGGGATCTGGAGCTGGCCGGCGATCTTTTCGTCAGCGGCGCCGTCGGTGACCCGGACAAACGCCACCGCCGCCTCGTGGCCGCTCTGACGGATCATGTCCAGGAACTCCACCTCGATGTCCATGCGGGTCTGGGCGTTCAGAACGTGGCGGTTGATGATGGTGCCGACGCCGTGGCGGCGGGTGATGAAGCCCTCCCGCTCCAGGGAGGCCAGGATGTCCCGCAGCTGGGTGCGGCTGATGCCCAGGGATTCCGCCAGGACGCTCTCCCGGGGAAGACGCTGGCAGGAGGCGAACTCGCCTTCCTTCATGGCGGACAGCAGCTGGGCGCGGATGGTTTTGGACTGAGTGGGCTGACTGCTCATACCATTCACCTCATATCAAAAATAGGTACTACCCATTAAAGGTCGTACCTATTGTATCTGATTTCCCGCCATACCGCAATTAGCAGATTCGACAGATTGAAACAACCTTTTCCAGCGCGCTTTGGTGAGAGCGAAAGAAGGGCGGAAGCGTGCGGATTTTCGTGTAATTTACCAGTGGACAGATGTCCACAGGATGCTATAATGAGGAACATCTATTTTGAGACAGAAGGTGCACCACATGATGAAAATACTCATTTTGGGCGCCAGAGCCCGTTATGAGACGTATCTTCCGGCGCTGCCGTTTATCCGGCAGCAGGAACTGGTCTTTCTGGACAGGGACAGCAGCGAGGAAGAAATTCTCGCCCGGGCGGCGGACGCGGGCATCATCTTCGCGGATGCCATCGCGCCGGTCCCCGGCTCCCTCATCCGCCGGATGCCGGAGCTGAAGCTCATCCAGTCCGAGGGCGTGGCCTATGACAAGATCGACCTTGATGCAGCCCGGGAGCGGGGCATCTGGGTGTGCAACAACAAGGGCTGCAACGCCGGCGCCGTGGCGGAACAGGCCATCCTGCTGATGCTGATGCTCCTGCGCCGCGCCGTCACCGGAGACCGGGCGGTCCGGGAGGGCCGGCAGATGGAGGTCAAGGAGCAGTGTATGGCCGGGGGCCTGACGGAGCTGTCCGCCTGCCGGGTGGGACTGGTGGGCTTCGGCGACATCGCCAAAGCCACGGCGGAGCGGCTGGCTCCCTTCGGCTGTGAAATCTACTATTACAGCCGTACCCGCCGCCCCGCGGAAGAGGAGGCGCGATTCGGCGTGACGTATCTGCCGCTGGAGGAGCTGGCGGCCAGCTGCGACATCGTCAGCCTCCACTGTCCCGTGACGGCGGAGACCCGGAACATGGTGGACGACGCGTTTTTGAACCGGATGAAGCGAACCGCTTATCTTGTCAACACCGCCCGGGGAGAGCTGGTGGACAACGACGCCCTGTGCCGGGCGCTGACGGCCGGCGCCATTGCCGGAGCGGGCCTGGACACCATCGCCCCGGAGCCGGTGACGGCGGACAACCCCCTGGCAAGCCTGCCCGCGCCCGCCGGAGAGCGGCTGGTGCTCTCGCCTCATCTGGGCGGTATCACCGAGGCGGCGTTCCGCCGCAGCCACCTCCACATGTGGCGCAATGCCGAGCGGGTGGCCGACGGCCATGCGCCCGACAACATCGTGAACGGATTGGACTGACAGCATGAAAAACATCATCCTCATCGGCATGCCCGGCACGGGCAAAAGCGTGGTGGGCCGGGCACTGGCGGACCGCCTGCACTACACCTTCGTGGATGTGGACGACCTCATCGTCCGGGCCGCGGGCCAGACCTTGGCGGAGATTCTGCGGAGCCGGGGGCTGGACGCGTTTCTGGCCCTGGAGGGACAAATCGGAGAAGCGCTGACCTGTGAAAACACGGTCATCGCCACCGGCGGCAGCATGGTGCTGTCGGAGGGGGCCATGACCCATCTGAAGGAGAACGGCGTGGCCGTCTGGCTGGAAACGCCCCTCTCCCAAATTTCGGAGCGGATGCCGGAGGACCTGACGGACCGGGGCATCGCCGCCCCGACGGGCATGGACATCCGGCAGATATACAGGCAGCGTGAGCCGCTGTACGCGAAGTACGCTGACCTCATCGTCGCCAGCCGCCCCGGGGAAGACGACACCGCCCATCAGGTGGAGGAAGTCATGCGCACCGTGGGGATGCACCTGTAAAAAACCAACGGGACTGCCAAAAGGCAGTCCCGTTTTCTCATGCGTTGGGCAGTTCCATCTCCATTGGCATGTGGACAAAGCCCATGGACTCGTACAGCGGCATTCCCATGGCGGTTGCGTCCAGAGAGATAGCGGTGACGCCCCGCTTCCGGGCTTCCTCCACCAGCAGCTCCGCCATTCGCCGCCCCAGTCCCCGGCGGCGGTAGTCCGGGTGGGTGTAGATGTTCATCAGATACGCCTTCCGCCCGGAGGGATTGTGATAGGTGGGCATGACCCGGTAAAAGCTGACGCCTCCCGCGCCGATCCAGGTGTCGCCGTCGAATACCAGCCAGGCGGCGTGGCTGCCGTCGGCCAGGGCAGCGGTGTAGTAATCCCGGCTGGCCTGCTCCACAGCGGACATGTCCGTGTCCTCCAGCAGGCGGTTGGCGGCCAGCAAGACCTGAATGCGGGTCCGCACCAGCAGGTCCAGGTCCTCCAGGGTGGCTTTGTAAAAGTGCGGCTCCATAAGCGTTTCCTCCGTTCGTTTGTCCCATCATATAGCGCAGAAAAGAAAAAGTCAAAAATTTTATCGAAAGCCCTTGACTCTGATGTTACGTCAGTGAACTGGAACAGGCCCGCCGCCAGTATGCGGACGAGGCCAAGGCCCGCTGGGGCCATACCGACGCCTGGAAGGAGAGCCAGGCAAAGCCTGCCGAGGTGAACGCCCAGGCGGAGGGCATAAATGACATCTTCCGCCGTGCGGCTGCCATGCGGCAGGGAGACTCCGCGTCTCCTGAGGCCCAGGCCCTGGTCAAGGAATGGCAGGATTTCGTCAGCGCCAACTACTACGCCTGCACCGACGAAATTCTGGCGGGCCTGGGGGAGATGTATACCGCCGACGAGCGGTTCCAAAAGAATCTGGACCGCTTCGGCGAGGGCACGGCGGCCGTTCTCTCCGCCGCCATTCAAGTCTATTGCGGCAAATGAGAAAAACGCTGGCTTTCGCAAGCCAGCGTTTTTTTGTTTAGTTCCGGCGGAAACGGGACAGGAAATCCTTCGTCTCTTGTTTTTGGGGGTTGCCGAAGACCTCCTCCGGGGTGCCCTCCTCGCAGATGACGCCCTGGTTCATGTACACCACATGGTTGCTCACGTCCCGGGCAAAAGCCATCTCATGGGTCACTACCAGCATGGTCATGCCCTCCTGGGCCAGGGCCTGCATGACGTTCAGCACCTCGCCCACCATTTCGGGGTCCAGAGCGGAGGTGGGCTCGTCGAACAGCAGCACTTCCGGGTCCATGGCCAGGGCGCGGGCAATGGCCACCCGCTGCTTCTGGCCGCCGGAGATCTGCCGGGGCCGGGCGTTGATATAGGGGGCCATGCCCACCTTCTCCAGGTACTCCATAGCGTGGGCCCGGGCCGCTTCCTTGCTCTTTTTCAGGACCTTGATCTGGCCCACCATGCAGTTTTCCAGCACGGTCATGTTGTTGAACAGGTTGAAGGACTGGAACACCATGCCCACGTGGGAGCGGTAGGAGGCGGCGTTGACCTTGGGGCCGGTGATGTCTGTGCCGTGGTAGAGGATCTCGCCGCTGGTGGGGGTCTCCAGCAGGTTGATGCACCGCAGCAGGGTGCTCTTGCCGGAGCCGGAGGCACCGATGATGCTGGTGACGTCGCCGGGAGCGACGGTGAAATCAATGTCCTTCAGGACCTCATGGCTGCCGAAGGACTTGGACAGGTGGTTGACCTGTAAGATCATCTCAGGCATGTCCGGCACCTCTCTTCTGATCGTATTCCTTGCTCTTTTCATCGTAGGGGCTGCCCTCACCGGGATAGTTGTACATGCCGGTGGTGTGGGCCAGGGTGTCGGTGGTGGCAAGGTCATAGTTGTCGGAGCCGTCCATCTTCTTCTCCCACCAGCGCAGCAGCTTGGCGCAGACGAGAGTCATGGTCAGGTAGATGGCCATGGTGATGGTGGCGGATTCAAAGTAAGTGTACAGCGCGCCGGCCACGCCCTTGTGGACGAAGAACAGCTCCACCACGCTGATGACGGACAGCACGCAGGTATCCTTGATGTTGATGATGAGGTTGTTGCCGATCTGGGGCATGATGTTCCGCAGGGTCTGGGGCAGGATGACAGACATCATGGTCTGCACATGGGTCATGCCGATGGCCTTGGCGCCCTCGGTCTGGCCGGGGTCCACGGAGAGGATGCCGCCCCGGACGGTCTCCGCCATATAAGCGCCGGTGTTGATGGAGACGATGAAGAAAGCGGCGAACATGGTGCCCATATAGATATTGAACAGCTGGGCCGCGCCGTAGTAGATAAATACAGCCTGGATCATCATGGGCGTGCCCCGGAAGACCTCCACATAGATGCGCAGGAGAACCTGGCAGAACCGCACCACGAACCGCTTGAGGACGTTGTCCTTTTTAGAGACGGGAATGGTCTGCACAATGCCCACGCCCAGGCCAATGACGCAGCCGATGGCGGTGGAGATAATGGCGATGAACAGGGTGTTTCCGGCGCCTTCCAGGTAGGAGGGGCCGTACTTGCCGATCAGGTAGAGGATACGCTCCCAGAAGGACATGCTGCCCACGGAGGTCCCCACAAGCTGGGTAATGGCGTTCTGGACGGATGCCCACATAGAGGCTCAGCTCCTTTTCGTAAAAATGGGATGACCGCAGGAGGCGGCAAGAATGCCGTCTCCCGCGGTGAGAGGGTACGATATGCTTATTCGCTCAGAGGCTGCACAGAGATGGCCTCGTTCATCATGTTGGTGTAGTCATCCTCGGAGAGAGTGGCCAGCACGCCGTTGATGGCGTCCAGCAGCTCGCTGTTGCCCTTCTGGACGGAGATACCGATGTTGATGTCCTCGTCGGAGACCTCAAACTCGCCGTCGGTGCCGGTGAAGTCCAGCAGCTTCAGACTGGGGTTGGAGGCCACGGCTGCCAGGCCGGTAGGCTGGTCGGTGACGATGTAATCCACACGGCCGGAGGTCAGGGCCACGATCATAGCGGGAGCGGACTCCTGGCCGGGCAGGATGTTGGCGTCGGGGATCTGGGGCAGGCAGTTGTCATACCAGATAGTGTTCAGCTGGCTGGTGCAGGTGCCGCCGGCCAGGTCAGCCACGGAAGCGGCGTCGGCGTAAGTGCCGTCCTCGGGGACCACGGTGACGATGGTGGCGTAGTAGTAAGGATCGGAGAAGTCAACCATCTCCAGACGGTCGGCGGTGATGGACTGGCCGCAGATGCCGGCGTCCACGGTGCCGGACTGGATGGCGGGGATGATGGACTCCCAGTCGCTCTTGACGATCTCCAGGTTCCAGCCCAGCTGCTCGCAGATGTACTTGGCGATCATCACGTCGTAGCCGTAGGCATAGTCAGAGGAGCCGGAGATGGGCACGGCGCCGTTGGAGTCATCGGACTGGGTCCAGTTGTAGGGAGCGTAAGCGCACTCCATGGCGACCCGCAGGGTACGGGTCTCGGCGGGCGCTTCGGCGGAATCGCCGCCGCTCTGGGCGGGGGTTTCCTGCTTGGAGCCGCCGCAGGCGGCCAGAGACAGGATCATGGCCATTGCCATGAGCAGAGCTAAAAACTTCTTCATAGTAAGATCACCTTTCCAAAAAATAGTTTTCCGGTACTTCTGTCCGTATCGGGAGGACAAAAATTGGACCGCTTTGTCAAGCGGTCCATGGAAATCCGGAAAGGCGCCCGCGAGGGACGGTCCAACGGCCATTGATAGCGCTTCACAAAGGTTTGTGACAGTCCGGCGGATATTCTCCGACGGCCCAGCGGCGAAAGACCAGGCAGTCTCTCACAGCTTCGGCGGTTTTCCCTTTCCCGTCCGGCGGCTGCCTGGCCTTGCCGGAGGGTACTGATGAAACCCGCGCCTCTATCTGAGCGATTCAATTTTGGCTGTATCCTATCACTCTGCTTGGGCTCTGTCAACGCCTTTTTCCTGAAAAAACAGGAATTTTGTGCAGAACGCAAAAACTTTTTCAAAAAATTCTGCATGGCCTGTCATATAGTGATAGGGAATTACAGGGAACTTTTTCCTCCCAATATCGTCTTTATGGATAAAACAGGCTCAACGAAAGGGGGACAGCTGCGTGAGACGGACGCTGGCGGCCTGCTGTGCCGCCCATTTCCTGGTGGACTTTGCCTGCGCGTTCCTGGTTTTCCGCTTTCTGGGGCGGAGCGGGGAGCTGTCCGCGCTTTTGCTGGCTTATAATTTCTGCGCCTTCGCGGTCCAGATGCCCCTGGGACTGCTGGCGGACCGCTGGGACCGGGACGGCACCCTGGCCGCCGCGGGTGTTCTGACAGTGGCCATGGCCTATGCGCTGACGGCTTTCCCTTGGCTGGCGGCGCTGGCGGCGGGCCTGGGCAACGCCGCGTTCCATGTGGGGGCGGGGCTGGAGACCCTGTCTGTCTCCCGGAAGAAGGCGGGCCCGCTGGGGCTGTTTGTCTCCCCCGGCGCCGTGGGGCTGTTCTGTGGCACGGTCCTGGGAAAGGGCGGGGCTTTCCCCGCCTGGATTGCGGTGATTTTGCTGCTTCTTGCCGCCGCTGCCTTGCTCCTGACAAAAACGCCCCGCCCCGTCGCTGAAACTTCACCGGAGCTGCCGCCTTTTCGCACGGTAGGACTGCCGCTGCTGGCCCTGTTGGGCGTGGTGATCCTCCGCTCCTGGGTGGGCATGGGCCTGACGTTCCCCTGGAAAGGGGAGGGGCACTGGGCGGCGGTGCTGGTGCTGGCGCTGGCGGCGGGCAAAGCCGCCGGCGGGTATCTGGCGGACCGCTTCGGCTTTCGCAAAACCGCCGCTGTTTCCCTGGCACTTTCGGCGGTGCTGCTGCTTTTGGCGCCGGTGCATCCGATGGCGGGAACGGCGGCCATCTTCCTCTTTAACATGACCATGCCCTTGACGCTGTGGGCGTCGGCCCGGCAGCTGCCGTCGTTCCGGGGCTTTGCCTTCGGCCTTTTGACCTTCGGACTGTTCATGGGCTTCCTGCCCGCCGCATTTGGCGTGGGGCTGTCCGCTCCCATGGCGGCGGCAGGGGCGCTGGCGTCTCTGGCCTTGCTGCTCCCGGGCCTCGGAAAGGCGGTGGGAAAATGACCGCCTTTGCCGTCTCCCTGGGCCTGACCCTTTTACTGGAAGTGCCCGTGGCCTATTGCTGGGGCCTGCGGAGCCGCCATGACCTGACAGTGGCGGTGCTGGTAAATGTGCTGACCAACCCGGCGGTGGTGCTGCTGAACGGCTTGCTGTCTGCCGCACCTTGGTGGGCAGTGCAGCTGCCGCTGGAGGCGGCGGCTATCGCCGTGGAGGGCTTCTGCTACCGGCATTGCGGCGAAGACGTCCGCCGTCCGTACCTGCTCTCCCTCTGTGCCAACTGTATTTCCTACGGCGCAGGACTGGCGCTGAACGTGATTTTTTAAGGAGGTATCCGAATGAAAAAGTGGATTTCCCTGTGTCTGCTGGCAGTCTGCCTGCTGACCGTCCCCGCCCTGGCGGATGTGATCTGGGAGCCGGAAAGCTCTTTTTACGCGCTGCACCGTGGGGACTGTGAGCTGGAGCAGCGGGGCTACTGGGTCAACAGCCCGGAAGGCTATATTACCCTGTGGGATGAACCGGGCGGCACGCCCATTGCCAATCTTCCCAATGGAACGCTGCTCTTTATCTATTACCGCTATCAGGGCAGCCGGGGCGATTGGGGCATCGTGGAATATTCGGCGGAGACTCTGCGGGAGGCAGCCCTGGCTTTGGATGAAAGTGAGATTCAGGAAGACCGTTGGTTCGAGGTCTGGGTCCCCATGGAGGATCTGGTGAACCGCTACGACAACCAGAGCTTTCTGGAGGAACACGCTGGGGAACTGCTGGACGAAGAACGGACCCTCTCGGTTTCCGGCCTTCTGTACTGTACCTATGCCTACCCAGAGGGACCGCTGAACTTCCAACAGACGCAGGCGTTCGAGGTGGATGAACTGACGCTCTCGCCCATCTACGTAGATGAATCCGGCCGGGAGTGGGGACATGTGGGCTACTTCTATGGCGACCGGAACGTCTGGTTCTGCATCTCCGACCCGGAAAACCCGGACTTGACCGGACCCAGCCGGGAACCACAGCTCTACCCAGCGGCGACGGAGGCCCCGGAACTGCCTTCCGCGGGGACGGGAATGCCCGTCTGGGTCATCCTGGCGGTAGCGGCTCTCTGCGCCGTCACGGGATATTTGCTGTTCCGGATGCGGCGGAAAAAGACCTGACAGAACAACCGCCGCGTGTTATAATGGGCCAAAAAGCGGGCACGGCGGGGCCGTCCCGGGAAGGAGTTTTTCATGCAGGCTGCCGAATTTGCCATTCTGGACTGGATACAGGCCCACCTCCGCTGCGGTTTTCTGGACGCGGTGCTGCCGGCCATCAGCCGGACGGCCAACCACGGAGAGCTGTGGATCATTCTGGCTGTCATTCTGCTGCTCATCAGGGGCCAGCGGAAATACGGCGCTTCCGTGGCCTGTGGATTGATTCTGGACCTTGTGAGCTGCAACATCATTCTGAAACCCCTGATCGGCCGCATCCGCCCCTTCGCGGTGAATGGGCTGGTGGAGCTGCTGATCGCAGCTCCCACGGACGCGTCGTTTCCTTCAGGCCATACGGCGGCGTCCTTCGCGGCGGTGTTTGCCCTGAAAACGGCGGGCAGCCCCCTGTGGAAGCCCGCCCTGGCAGTGGCGCTGGTGATCGCCTTCTCCCGGCTGTACCTGTATGTCCACTGGCCCAGCGATGTGCTGGGCGGCGCGCTGCTGGGCGCGGCGGTTGGCTGGGCAGGTGCCAAAATCGTAGAAAAATCGGAAAATATCATTGCAAAAAGGAAAGCGGGACGATAAGTCCCGCTTTTCTTCAACATTACAGCAGCCCCTGGCTCACCAGGAACTCCCGCGCCACATCGTCCACGGTCCGGCCCACCACGTCCACCTGGTAGGTCAGCTCCGCCATCTGCTCCGTGGGGATCCTGCCCGCAAGCTGGTTCAAAATGCCCTCCAGCTCCGGGTATTGCTCCAGCACATCCTCCCGCACCAGAAAGGCGCCGTTGTAATCCGGGAAGAAGCTCTTGTCATCCTCCAGAATTTTCAGACCCACCTTGCGGTTCAGGCCGTCGGTGGCGTAGACCACGGTGACGTCGAAGCTGCCGTTTTCCACGGCGGTGTACTTCAGCCCCAGGTCCACGGACACAGGATCATGGAAGTTCAGACCGTAGAACTCCGTGAAAGGTCCGTACTTCATGCTGCCCTCCAGGGTGAAGAAGCCCTGCTCCGCGCCGAAGGTCAGCTGATCCGCCACGGGAATCAGGTCGCTGATGGTCTCCAGGCTGTACTGGTCGGCAATATTCTGGGGCACCGCGATGGCGTAGGTGTTGTCGAAGCCCAGTTTTTCCAGCAGCCGCATCCCGTATTCCTCCTGGGCCACCTGATTGACATGATCGTAGATACTCATGCCCTCCGGCACATCGGTGACGTCCTGGTGGAAGAAGGTGGTCAGCAGGGTGCCGTCGTAGGAGATCATCAGGTCGCAGGTGTGGTTATTGCCGTTCAGGGCGTTGAAATTATTTACCTGGGACATCTGGTCCTGGATGGTGACCGTCAAATCGGTCTGGTCCTCTACCAGCATTTTCACCATGTGGTGCATGAGCTGGGTCTCGGAGTAGTCGCCGTCATAGAGCATCAGATCGCCGCTGCTGCCCCGGCCGTAGGGAAGGAGCAGGCAGAAGGCCAGCAGGATAGCGGCCACGGGGACCCACATTTTCCGGGAGCCGCCCTTGTCCTTGCGCATCTGGTTTTCAAACCAGCCCATCAGCAGGTCCAGCACCACGGCAATGACCATGAGCACGCCGGTGGCGGCCAGGATGAGCTTCATGTCGGAGATGCGGATGGCCTGGGTGATGACGCCGCCCAAACCGCCGCCGCCCACGAAGGCCGCGAACACGGCGGTGCCGATGGCGTTGACCACGGCGATGCGGATGCCGGTGAACACGGTGGGAAAGGCCAGGGGAAATTCCACCATCAGCACCCGGTAGGGCTTGCTCATGCCCATGCCCCGGGCGGCCTCCTTGACGCCGGGGTCCACCTCCTGCAGGCCCAGACAGGTGTTCCGCACGATGGGGAGGAGGGAGTACAACGTGATGCCGATGATAACGGTGAGCTTGCCGGGGTCCAGAAAGACCATGATGATGCCAAGCAAGGCCAGGGAGGGGATGGTCTGCAGCAGGTCCACCGCCCGCAGGATGATGGGCCGGGCGGTCTTGGACACATAGGCCCAGATGCCCAGGGGCAGGCCGATGGCAATGGACAGGAGGCTGGCGGCCAGCACGAGAAAGAGGTGCTCACAAATCAGGGACCAGGTCATTTGCCCACCTCCTTCCGCAGGCCCCGGGGCGTGACCTTCCGCTGGAGCCGGTCGATGACCGCGCCGAACAGGATGGCCAGAACAGCCGCCGGGATAGCGCCCAGCAGGATGAGGGTGTTATTGTTGGAGGCCACGCCCTGATACACGAAAGTACCCAGGCCGCCCCGACCGATCATGGCGGCCAGCACCGTCCAGGAGACGGTGTAGATGGCGGCCATCCGGAGGCCCGCGATGATGGTGGGCATCGCCAGGGGCAGCTCCACCCGCAGCAGAGCCTGAAGGGGCGACATGCCGCAGCCTCGGGCGGCTTCGATGTACTTTGACTCCACCCCCAGGATGCCGGTGTAGGTGTTTTTCAGCACCGGGAACATGGCGTACACACTGAGGGCCACGATGACCGTGGAGGCGGTGTTGCCCCAGAGGATGAACAGCACGCCGATAAACACCAGACCGGGGATGGTCTGGAAGATGGACAAGACCGGCAGAATGACGCCGGACCACTTGGGGACCCGGGACAGCAAAATACCCAGCAGCAGGCCCAGACAAAAGCCGCAGGCCACGGAGACCAGCACATACACCGTGTGGACGCCGATGGCTTTTGCCAGCATGGCGCCGTAGGTCTGAAACAGGGCCGTCATTTGGCATCCCCCCACAGGTTCTCCGCCACCGACCGTGCCACGCTGGTTTTGGTCACGATGCCCGCGATGGTGTCGTCCTCGTTCAGGACTACCACGTAGTTTGCGCCGGAGTCCAGAAGGTAGTCAAAGCTCTCTCTGGCGTCGTCGCCCACCCGGACGGTCCGGGCGGTCTGGCGCACCATGGGTTCGATGCTGTTCAGTTCCCGGCCCCAGCGGCGGATGTCGCCGATGGAGATGGTACCGGCGTACCGTCCCTCCTCGTCGGTGACCAGCAGGGAGTCCACGCTGCTGCGGGCCATGCGCTCGGCGCACTCCATCACGCCACGGTCCTTTTTGACGGTGACAAGGTTCGTCCGCATGAAGTGCTCCACCGTGGAGGGGGCAGGGGCGTCGGAGGCGTGCTTGCCCAGGAAGTTCCGCACCAGGTCGTTGGCGGGATGCTCCAGCATTTCCTCCGGGGAGGCGATCTGGACGATCTCACCGCCGGACATGAAGATGATTGTGTCCGCCAGTTTCAGGGCCTCGCTCATGTCGTGGCTGACGAAGATGACGGTTTTGTTCAGCTTCTGCTGAATATTTTTCACCTCATCCTGCAAGGTCTCCCGGGTCATGGGGTCCAGGGCGCTGAAGGGTTCGTCCATCAGCACGATGGGAGGGGACGCCGCCAGCGCCCGCAGCACGCCGATGCGCTGCTGCTGGCCGCCGGAGAGCTCTGAGGGGTACTTGTCGGCGTACTGCTCCATGCCCACCAGCTTCAGCATCTCCCGGACGATCTCGCCGCACCGGACCTTGTCGTATTTCAGCAGCTTCGGCACCACACAGATGTTCTGAGCCACGGTCATGTTGGGGAACAGGCCGATCTGCTGGATGACATAACCGATGTGCCGCCGCAGCTCCACCTTGTCCTGAGACTGGATGTCCTTTCCGTCGATGGAGATGACGCCGGAGTCGATGTCAATGAGGCGGTTGATGGTCTTCAGCGTCGTGGTCTTGCCGCAGCCCGACGGACCGATCAGCACCACGAACTGCCCATCCTGAATGGTGAAGTTCAGGTCTTTCAGGATGGGCGTTTTGCCGTAGCTTTTGCAGACGTGTTCAAATTGGATCATTGATTACCTCCTTTGGCGCAATGAGGTTGTGGGCGGCCTCCGCAGCGGCGGGGCTGCCCACCAGGACGATCACGTCCCCGTCGTACAGCTCCGCGTAGGGGCCGGGAGACAGGATGACGGTCTGGCCCCGCCGGATGGCCACGATGGTGCCGCCGGTGGACTGCCAGAATTTCAGTGCTCCGATGCTCTGACCAATGAGAGGGGAGCCCTTGGGGATGGGGACCTCGTAGTTGGGGAGGGGTTCCCCCGCGGCGGCGAAGGTGTCCCGGCTCTTCATCAGGGCCGTCACCGTGTCGCTGAGGCGGCGGCTCAGGTCGGCGTATTCCGCCATCAGCTCCTTGAGCTGCTGCCGCAGTGCCCGGACGTCGGCGCTCTCCTCAAAGTTTACGATATACCGCCGGGCGCTGTCGGCGGAGAGGACCACGGCCCCGCTCTGGGGCTTCACTTCCACCACCTTCATGTCCGCCAGCAGACGCAGCGCCCGCCGGATGGTCTCCGGGGAGACGTTGTATTCCGAGGCCATGACGGACCGTCCGTAGATCCGGCTGCCCTCCGGCAGCTCGCCCTTGGCGATGCGGCGGGCCAGGTCCAGCGCGATCTGCAAATATTGAGAGGGAACAACGGTTTGCTTCATGGATACCACCACCTGTTTGAATTACGGAATGCGACCATTATATACTGCCAACTTTAATAAGTAAATAGATATGGCAGTTAATAATTTGTGAACAAATTCCAAAATTCCAAAAAAATCAAATAAAGATGGAAGAAAATAGGCGAAAAATGTACTGAAACCAACCCGCTCATTTTTCGTTCCAAATGCGCCGTCAGGAATAAAACGTGCTATAATCAAATCATTCAGCGGGAAAGGGGAGAACTGCGGATGGATGCCTGCCGGGAGTGTGTGGAGGCGCGGACGGCTCTGGCGGAGGAATTCCGCCGCCTGTGGCCGCTGTTTGTGGCCCTTGGAGATGAAAACCGCCAGCGGGTGTTTCTGGCTCTCCTGGAGGCCGACCAGGTGGGCTTGCGGGCGGAGGAAATTGCAAAGCGCACGAACCTCAGCCGCCCGGCGGTATCCCGCCATCTCCGCACGCTGCGGGCGGCGGGAGCGGTGGAGCTGTACCGGGATGGGACCAGAACATATTACTATCCCAATGCCGCCGCATCCTGCTGGGCGGAGCTGCGGAAGCTGAGCGGCCACATCTGCGCGGTGACGGAGAACGCTACCGCGGAAGGCTATCCCAATACAGAGGAGGAACTGTGATATGGAACTGATGGAAGCGATTCGCCGCCGCCATGCGGTGCGGCAGTATACGGACAGACCTTTGCCGCCGGAGGTGCTGGCGGCTCTGATGGAGGAGACCGTGGCCTGCAACAGGGAAAGCGGCCTGCATATCCAGCTGGTCCACGACGAACCGGAGGCGTTTCAGGGCTTTATGGCCCATTACGGCAAATTCCGGGGCGTCCGGAACTATCTGGCCTTTATAGGGCCAAAGGGCGCGGACGAAAAAATCGGCTACTATGGGGAGCGTCTGGTGCTGAAAGCCGCCCAGCTGGGCCTGGACAGCTGCTGGGTGGCCATGTCGTATCGCAAGGGGAAATGCCCCGTGACCGTGGAAGGCGGTGAAAAGCTGGTCTGTGTGGCGTCGCTGGGCTATGGCGAGACCCACGGCGTGCCGCACAAGAGCAAACCCCTGGAGGAAGTCTGCAAAGCGGACCGGGAGCTGCCGGACTGGTTCCGCTCCGGCGTGGAGGCCGCCCTGCTGGCGCCCACCGCCATGAACCAGCAAAAGTTCCTCCTGACTCTGGAGGGAGACACGGTGCAGGCGGAGTCCACCGGCGGGTTCTACGCCAAGGTGGACCTGGGCATCGTGAAATATCACTTTGAAGTGGGGGCCGGCAAGGACCATTTTACCTGGAAATAAAGAAAAAAGAGCGCGAAAGCGCTCTTTCTTCGTGCTCATATTACCACAAATCGGCTTAAAATTCAAGTCTTGTTCTGCTGTCACCGCCGCCGTATGCTGGGAGACGGAGGTGGGTATCATGGAGTTTTATATCGTTCCTCAGCCGCGGGAGACCATGCAGGCTTTGGCAGAAACAAACCGTAAAACGGCCCGGTACGGCCTGACGTTGATGCCGGAGCAGATGGCGGCTCTGGCGGAAAGCCGGACCCAGGCTCTGCTGGACACCGGCAGAGTGGAGTTGGGAGCGGGTATCCTGCCCCGGCTCATTGAGGTTTTTTGTGATTCGCCGCACCTGCACCAGACGGATTATGCGGAGACACTGGAAGCCTTGCAGACCGTTTTTTACCGCTGCAAAAATGAGGCCGGAGACCTGACGCCGGACGGGTATCTTCTGCGGCTTCTCCGCCGGGCCTTTGACAAGGCGGGAGGCAGCACGGACTATTTGGAGGGGCTTTCCCTTGCGGAGCTGGCCCAGTGGGTACGGGAGGAAAAGCATGGCACAGACTGATTTGATGGTCAGCTTGCCGGAATATGACCGGCAGGCATGGCAGATGAAGCTATGGGAGCTGCTGCGGCTCCAGACGGAACGATACACCTCGGGACAGAGCACATCCGTCCGGTCAGATACCGCGCAGATGCTGCTGCGCTCCATCTGCTTCTCGCTGGAGCAGCTCCATCAGGCCCAGCCGGAGCGGGATCTGCTGCGGAAGCCGTCGGATATTGTCCTGCGGGAGGCGGCGGAGGTGATACGCCGCCAGACGGCCCGGACGCGGCTTCAGTACCGCCGGGCCTGCGGCTGCCTCTACCAGGAGGAGAGCCTGTCGCTGCGGGATACCCTCCGGGGCATCGGCGGGTTTTTCCATGATTACGACCCCCGGTTTTTCGCGGCGGAGGTGCCCTGCGACATCGACTACCAGTTGGCCCATCCCGTGCCGGACAGCCTTGTAGGTGTGGCCTGGCTCCGGGATTACCTGGACCGGCTCCTGACAGAGGATACCATCCTTCGCCGCTTTCCTCCGGAGGCCGTCCGCCGGGTGTTGGCATCGTCCAGCCCGGACCACCGGGAACTGCTGGTGAACCTGTATGAGCCGGCGGCAGATGCCGCGCTGGGGGTGACGATGACGGAAGGGAGCCTCTTTACCCTGGACATCACGGCGGCGGGACAGGAGGCCCTGACCGCTCTGCTGATACCTCTCACGCCCGCCGGACGGCGGCTGGCTTTGGAACGGGCGGGGGAGACCCTGGCCCGCCGCCTGGAGCTGCCTGCCGGGGCTGCCGCGTACCTGCGGGAGACGGCTCTGGCTCTGGCGCCCCGTCTGGACGCTGTGCTGGATTCCGGAGGAGACTGGCAGGCTGTTTTTCCGGCGTTCACATAAACAGAAACCGCATTGTCAAATTGTCTTGCCATAGAGCATCATCCGCCCGCTTTGGCATATTTATATTACCGAAGTCATTTCGGGTGTTATGCGGAAGGGGCGTGATGGAAATAGGCTTGTTGGAGGACCTGGCCGGCCAGTTGGGGTGTATGTACCTTTCAGACCTGCACAGGGCGGAGCGGCGGCGGTTAAGCCGCTGTCTGCAAACTTTCCGCGCGGAAACATACAGCTTGTGGGAATGGAACGACGCGGCGCGGTATCTCACCGGAGCGGAGATCCGCTTTTCCGACCGGAAGGAAGCCAAAAAAATTCTGCTGAACGCCCTGGGCGGATAGCAGGAGCAAGCATAAAAAAGCTGCCCGGTACATTGTACCGGACAGCTTTTTTTGAATATCAGAAATGCTCGATGATGTCCACCAGCTCGGCGCCGATGCGCTTCTGGGCCTCCTTGGTGCCTGCGCCCACATGGGGCATGCAGCTGACGGCGGGGTGAGCGGCCAGTTCCCAGTTGGGGTCCTTCTCGCTGAGCCACACATCCAGGCCCGCGGCCTTCACCTTGCCGCTGTTCAGACCGTCCAGCAGGGCGGCCTCGTCCACATTGGAGCCGCGGGACACGTTGATGATGACCACGCCGTCCTTCATCTTCGCGATGGACTCGGCGTCCACCAGAGGCTTGTCGCCGCCGGGGGCGCAGAGGACGATGATGTCGGACTGGGCCAGCAGTTCATCCATGGAGACGAAGTGCATGGTGTCGCACTCACAGCCCTCGGGCTTGTTGCGGTGGACCACAGACAACACGTTCATGCCCAGAGCCTGGCCCTTGGCGCCCACCAACTGGCCGATGCGACCGTAGCCGATGACGCCCATGGTCTTGCCCATGACCTCAAAGCCCTTGGAGTAGGCCTTCTTCTCCCACTTCTTCTCCCGCATGGTGTGCCCGGCGATGGAGATGTTCCGGGCGCAGGAGAACAGCAGGGCGATGGCCAGCTCCGCTACGGCGTTGGAGGACGCTCTCGGCGTGTTCTTCACGGTGATGCCCGCGGCCTCGGCGTACTTGACGGCGATGTTGTCCACGCCCACGCCGGCCCGGATGATGAGCTTCAGGCGGCTGCCCTTGGCGGCGTCGA
The DNA here is from genome assembly GCF_021531435.1 of Oscillibacter valericigenes. Classification (GTDB taxonomy): domain Bacteria; phylum Bacillota; class Clostridia; order Oscillospirales; family Oscillospiraceae; genus Oscillibacter; species Oscillibacter valericigenes_B. The sequence continues at coordinate 85,022 of NZ_JAFBIS010000008.1, read as the reverse complement.
TCTGGGGCTCCTTGATCTTGGTGGCGGAGCGGATGATGACCGCGTCGAAGTCCCGCAGGGCCGTTCCCAGCTGGTCGGGCTCATAGAACTGCTCCACGATCTCGTAGCCATCCTTGCGCAGCTGCTCCACAGCGCCGGCATCCATACCATCAGTGACCAAAACGCGCATTGACATATTCAATTACCCCTTTTTATTCAAATTTCCCGGCACACCCCAGGGGTGCCTAAAGTGAAAGTCGGAAAACCGCTCCATTGGGGGACAGAGCGCCACGCATTTTTGAATCATTTTTGCCGCAGCGTGTACGCGGCAAATATATCAGGATTAAGCGTGCTCAGCCTCGTATTTCTTCAGGAACTCGACGAGCGCCTCCACGCCCTCCTTGGGCATGGCGTTGTAGATGGAAGCCCGCAGGCCGCCCACGCTCTTGTGGCCCTTCAGGTTGTCGAAGCCAGCGGCCTTGGAAGCGGCAACCACGTCGGCGTCCTGCTCCTTGCTGGGGGTGACGAAGGGCACGTTCATGAGAGACCGGTCCTCCTTGCGGACGGCGCCAGTGAACAGCTTGCTCTGATCCAGGAAGTCGTACAGGATGGCGGCCTTCTCCTCGTTCTTCTTCGCCATGGCCTCCAGACCGCCGTTCTCCAGCAGATACTTGAACACCTTGCCGCAGCAGTAGATGGCCCAGCAGTTGGGGGTGTTGTACAGGGAGTCGGCGTCGGCGTGGGTCTTGTAGCTCAGGTAGACGGGGGTCTTGGGGTCCAGGTCCTCCCGCAGCAGGTCCTCCCGGATGATGACCACGGCCATGCCAGCAGGGCCGACATTCTTCTGCACGCCGGCCCAGATCAGGCCGTACTTGCTCACGTCGCAGGGACGGGACAGGAACATGGAGGACTGGTCGGACACCAGGATCTTGCCCTTGGTGTTGGGCAGGGTGTGATAGGTGGTGCCGTTGATGGTCTCGTTCTCGCAGATGTAGACGTAGTCCGCGTCCTCGGGAATGTCCAGGTCGGAGCAGTCGGGGATGTAGGAGAAATTCTCGTCCTTGGAGGAGGCCACGATCTTGACCTCGCCGTACTTCTTGGCCTCGGCGATGGCCTTCTTGGACCAGGCGCCGGTCTCCACATAGCAGGCCACGCCGTTCTTCATCAGGTTGATGGGCACCATGGCGAACTCCAGCGTGCCGCCGCCCTGAACGAACAGGACCTTGTAGTTGTCGGGAATGCCCATCAGCTTCCGCAGGTCAGCCTCGGCCTCGTCCCGGATCTGCTGGAACACCTTGGAGCGGTGGCTCATCTCCATGACGCACATGCCGCTGCCGCGGTAGTTCATCATCTCGGCGGCGATCTCCTCCAGAACAGGCTCCGGCATCATGGCGGGACCGGCGGAGAAGTTGTAAGTACGACCGTATTTCATAGCAAATTCCTCCATCTTTTCAAATTGAATGGGCGGCGGAGAGCCGCCGCCTGGGAAAAGGGCGACCTCTTCCTTTGATCCTGATTTCAGTATACGACAGGGGAACGGCAGAATCAACCAAATATTCAAATTTTTCAGTCTGGCTAAAAAAATGTTTGGCTTTTGTGCAAAAAGTCAATAAACAATGGGAAAGCCTCGGGGAATTTAAATGGAAGTACTGAAAAAGCCGCCGGACAAATGTGGCGAATCAGTTGAAATTGGATGGAATCTTTACTATAATAAAGGCGTGTGTAAACCTAAGGGAGCGATCCCAAGTTTAGGAAAGAATGAGGAGACGACCATGAGACCGGACGGAACCCGCGTCAAGGGATTGACGCCCATCGTACAGGCCCTGCCATACATCATGCCCAAGCGCTTTGACGCCCAGAACTGGGCCAGCGACTATGTGGATGAAGACATCGTCAAGACCTTCATCCGCCAGAAGCGGCGGGAGGGCCACCGCGTGACCCACATGAGCGTGCTGATCGCCGCCTACTACAAGGCGGCGCTGGAGAATCCCAAGGTGAACTACTTCATTATGAACCGCAAGGTGTACAAGCGGAACCATTTCTGCGTCAGCTTCGTCATCCTCAAGACCCGGGCGGACGGCACGCCGGACGAGACGACTTTGAAAATTTACCTGAACCCGGAGGACGATGTGTTCACCATCAGCCAGCGCATCCAGGAGCATATCGACCGGAACATGGAGGCCGTCCACAACAACAACACGGACAAGTTCGCCAACATCGCCTTTTCCATCCCCGGCCTTGCCCGGCTGGTGTTCGGCCTGGCCTACCGGCTGGACGTGTGGGGCCTGCTGCCGAAGAAGATCATCGACCTCAGCCCCTTCCACACCAGCCTGTTCATCACGAACCTGGCCTCCATCAACACCAGCTACATTTTCCACCACTGCTACGAGTTCGGCACCACCAGCGTGTTCGTCTGCATGGGCAAGCCCGTGCCCGACCCCCACGCCCCGGCGGGGAGCCGGAAGAAGCGGATGCCCCTGGGCGTGGTGATGGACGAGCGCATCGCCACCGGCATCGAATACTCCCGCTTCTTCGCCGCCTTTGAGCGGTATCTGAAAAAGCCGGAGCTGCTGGAGACCCGTCTGGACGGCAAGGCCGTCCCGGTGATGGCGTGAGGAGGGAGACCGTGGAAAACGGATATACGGAGCGGGCAAAGGCTGGGCTCCGGCTGGCGGCCCTGTATGTGCGGTCCATCGGCAAATGGCTGGTGCTGGCGGTGGCTGTGGGCCTTGTGTGCGGTGTGATCGGCACCGCCTTTCATGTGGGCGTCCATGAGGCGACGCTGCTGCGGGGCGAACATCCCTGGCTGCTGTGGTGCCTGCCCCTGGCCGGTCTTGTCATTGTCGGCTTTTACAAGCTGACGAAGACCGAGGGCCAGGGCACCAACGCCGTTATCGACGAGGTGCATCTGGGCAAGGGCCTGCCCATTCTGCTGCTGCCCGCCATTTTCCTGGGCACCGTGCTGACCCACCTGTGCGGCGGCTCCGCCGGACGGGAGGGCGCCGCCCTCCAGATGGGCGGCACCATCGGCTTCCACACCGGACGGCTGTTCCGGCTGGACGACAAGGACCTGCGCATCGCAACTCTGGCGGGCATGGCTGCCTTTTTCTCCGCCCTGTTCGGCACGCCCCTGACCGCCGCCATTTTCTCCATCGTGGTCATCAGCGTGGGCGTCATGTACCACGCCGCCATGTTCCCCTGCCTGACCGCCGCCCTGACTGCCTACGGCGTGTCGCTGCTGCTGGGCGTGGAGCCCACCCGCTTCACCGTGGAGATGCCTGCCCTGGCGGCGGGCACCATGCTGCGCGTCGGCGTGCTGGCGGTGCTGTGCGCCCTGGTGTCCGTCCTGTTCTGCGGCGTCATGCACACGGCGGAGCACCTGATGGACAGGTACTTTCCCAATGCCTGGATGCGGGTCGCGGCGGGCGGCTTTGCCGTCATCGCCCTGACGTACCTCTGCGGCACCACGGACTATAACGGCGCGGGCATGGAGGTGGTCACAGCAGCCGTGGAGCAGGGAACGGCCCATCCCGCCGCGTTCCTGTTAAAGCTGCTGTTCACCGCCGTGACCCTGGCCGCCGGGTTCAAGGGCGGCGAGGTGGTGCCCTCCTTCTTCGTGGGAGCCACTTTTGGCTGCGTGGTGGGGCCGCTGCTGGGGCTGCCCGCGGGGGCTTCCGCCGCTATCGGCCTGGTGACCGTGTTCTGCGGCGCCACCAACTGCCCCCTGGCGTCCACGCTTCTGTCCATCGAGCTGTTCGGGGACGCCGGCCTGCTGTACTTCGCCCTGGCCTGCGTCATCAGCTACATGCTCTCCGGGTACAGCGGCCTGTACTCCAGCCAGACGATTCTGTACTCCAAGCTGAAGGCCCAGTACATCAACGTCCACACCAACGAGCCCAAGCAGGACCCCGGCCTGACCCACGCCGGGAACGCCAACGACTAAAAACAGGCCTCCCGTGGCATACTGTGTAAAAACACGAGCCACGGGAGGTTTTTTTATGCAGTTTACCCAGATATTGGCACAAATCGGACAGACGACCCTGACGGCCCTGCTGTCCATCGTGGTGCTGTTCCTTTTGGCAAAGCTCATGGGCACCAAGCAGGTGTCCCAGATGACCATGTTCGATTATGTGGTGGGCATCACCATCGGCTCCGTGGCGGCGGAGCTGGCGACGGAGCTGGAGGAGCCCGCCAAGCCCCTGACCGCCCTCATTATTTACGGCGTGGTGGCCGTCCTAATTTCCATCCTGACCAACAAATCCGTGAAGGCCCGGGCGGTGGTGACGGGCAAGCCCCTGGTGCTGCTGGAAAACGGCGTCATCTACCGGGAGAACCTGAAAAAGGCCCGGCTGGACCTGAACGAATTCCTGACCTACTGCCGCATCGGCGGCTGGTTCGACCTGAATCAGCTCCAGTCGGCGGTGCTGGAGCACAACGGTGTGGTCAGCTTCCTGCCCAAGGAGACGGACCGCCCCGCCACACCCACGGACCTGAATCTGAACCCCAAGCAGGCCAAGGTGCAGATGCCCTTCGTCATGGACGGCAAGCTGCTGGAGGACAACATCCGTCAGGCGGGGAAGGAGGAAGCGTGGGTCCGGCGGAGCCTGCTGCGGCAGGGGTACAAGGACGAATCCGACGTACTCCTGGCCCTGTGGGACGGCGGCGAAAAGCTGACGGTGTTTCCGCTGCACCCGGAGAAAAAGTAACGCCCCATTCGCCGGGGGCATAGGCTGGCAGGGGTGATGCCATGCATAACTGCGACTGTGACCCGCTGGCTCTGACCACGGCGGTCAACACCCTGGCGGTGTCCATTGCCGCCAATCTGAACGACGGAGACCTGGCCCTGGCGGCGGCTGTTCTGACCCAGCTGGGGGACACCCTGGCGACCATCGCCGCCCAGCGGGAGCGGTGCGGGCCGGGGGAACCGGAAATATAGAAAAAGGACGCACTGAAAGCGCGTCCTTTTCATTTACAGCCCCAGCAGCCGCCGGGCCGTCTCCACATTTTTCCGCTCCATGCCCTGGAGCCGCTCCACCGCGGCGGCCTGGGCCTCGGGGTGGCTGGCCTGGGCTGCCGCCCGGTCGATCATCTCCCGCAGGTTTTCCTCCGTCAGGGCGTCCAGGTCCGTGAACAGCTCCTGCCCGATGTACCGCAGGAAGGCGGACACCTTGGGGTCGTACACCACGCCCGCCAGGGGGATGCCCTGCCCGGCGGCGAAGATGAGGGCGTGGAGCCGCATGGCCACCACCAGCTCCATCCGGCTGAGGGCGCCGATGATGGTGCCCGCCCCGCCGGCGTCGTCCAGAAAGTAGTGGGGAATGTCCAGCCCTGCGGCGGACTGCCGGGCGGCGATGGGGTCCTGGTGCTTTTCCACCGCCGCGAACACCGGGGTCAGGCCGTAGGTCTCGTAGGCGTATTTGGCTGCCTTGGCAAACAGGGGAGCTTTGCCCTCAAAGCCCTTCCACTGCCGCAGGGCGAAGCAGATATACCGCCCGTGGGGCGGGATGCCCGCCCGGAGCAGCACGCTGTCTGTCTCGTCGTCACTGGCCCGGCGCAGCGTCAGGGCCGGGTCCGCCGTCAGCAGAATTTCCGGCTGGGTCACGCCCATGGCCCGCAGCTCGTCCAGGGAATCCGGCTCCCGCAGGGTGATGGCGTCCACGCTCCGGTTCAGCACCTCTGCCGCCAGCTTCCGGTGGTTCTCCCGGGTGACGGGGCCGATGCCGCAGCCGTACATCTGCACCTGGCAGCCGCTTCTTTTTGCACTCTGGATGTTGTGCAGATAGAACCACAGGGAGCGGCGGGAGGTCACATCCTGAATAAGGCTGCCGCCGCCGTTGATATAGAGCTTTGCCCGCTTCATGGCCCCTCGCCACGCCGGAATGTTCATCCGGCTGACGGAGCGGACCCGGTAAGTCAGGCAGGTGCTTTTGGGATCCTTGGAGATGACCGTCACCGGCATGTCCGGGTCGATGCCCCGCATCTCCTGCAGAATGGCCTCCAGAATGGCGTCGTCGCCGGCGTTGCCCCGGCCATAGGCGCCGCAGATGACCACGCCGTCCCGGACGTTTTTGGGCCGGGCGTGGCGGCGGATGATTTCTTCATAGATGTGAAGCTGGGTGTCCACCGTCTTTTGAATGGAGAACTGGGTGGACGCCTTTTCGTAGAGCTTTTCGCCCATCTGGCGGCGAAGCCGGTCGTCATTGCCCAGAGCCGCCAGATGCTCTCCCAGAGCCGCCCAGTCGCCGGGTTGGAACAGAAAGCCGTTGACGTCGGTGTCGATGAGGTAGGGGATGCCGCCCACGGCGGTAGCCACCGTCGCCAGATGGAACCGGGCGCCCTCTGTCAGGGCGTAGGGGAAGGTCTCGGAAAGGGACGTGAGGGCGTTGATGTCCAGGGCGGAGTAGAAGCGGTCCATACCGCCGGAGATCCATCCGGCAAAGGTGACCTGCCGCTCCACACCCAGCTCTTTGGCGAGAGAGGCCAGCTTGTCCCGCTCCTCACCGTCGCCCGCGATGACCAGGCGAAGCCGTTTGCACTTCTGATAGCCCGCGGCGAAGCCCCGGACCAGGGTGGACATATCCTTGACGGGATTCAGCCGGGCGGCAATGCCCACCACCACGCTGTCCTCGTCCACGTCCGCCCCCAGGCCCCTGAGGTAGGGCAGCCGGTCGCCCTGGGGCGGCGCGGGGGTGAAGTCGATGCCGTTGTAGATGGCGTAGAACCTGTCCGGCGCAAAGCCCCGGGAGATCAGCAGGTCCACCATGGCGTCGGACACGCCGATGCGGTAGTCCAGGTGCCGCAGGGCCCAGGCGTTGATGGTGCCGAAGGTCAGGCGGCTGAGGGGGCGGCCCATGTAGTCCAGCTTGTAGTCGCTGTGGACGGTGGAGACCACCGGAAGGCCTGTGGAGGAGCGCAGCAGAGAACCAACCATGTTGGCCCGGGAGCCGTGGCAGTGGATGACCTCATAGCCGCCGGCCTTGATATAGTCTGTCAGCTTCCGCCGCAGCCGGGGAATGTTGTTGCCGCCCATGATTACCGTGGGGATGCCCATGCTCCGGGCCTCTTCTGCGAAGGGGCCGTCCCGGAAGCAGACCAGCTGGGCGGTGATGGTCTTGTTCAGGTTTTGCAGCAGGCTCAGAACGTGGGTCTTGGCGCCGCCGGAGTCGCCGCCGCTGATGAGATGGATGACTTTCATAGGAAAAAGACCTCGTTTCAAAAAATGGTCTTGTGGATTCTGAAAAAATAGTATACAATATTTCCCGAACATTGTCCACAACAAGAGAAAAACCGGGCTTTTGCCCGTGATGGAGGAACTATGGAACAGAAAGCAAAGCGTAAATTCAACATCGTGGATGTCATCATCGTGGTGCTGCTTGTGGCGGTGGTGGGCTTCGCGGCCTATAAGCTGCTGGGCTCCCGGAACTCCGGCCCCCGCGCCATGACCAAGGTGACCTATACGGTGAAGGCCGAGGGCGTACCCAAGGAAGTGTATGAGAACAGCAAGCTGCACCTGCCCTCTCCGCTGATGGCCTCCGGTGCCCTGGTGGGCGGCCAGATCGAGTCCGTGGAGAAAGCGCCTTACTATGTGCTGGGACCTGACGGCGAGTGGGTGGAGGACCCTGACCATGTGACGCTGTACTTCACCGCCACCACCGAGACCCCCACCGAGGCGGTGATGACCACCAAGGTCGGCGACCAGGAGGTTCGCATCGGCAAGACGGACTACATCCTCAAGAGTGAGTATATCGAGATCAAGGGCGGCACCATCGTGGACGTCCAGTGGGGCGAATAAGAATCAAAAAAACAGGCTGTGCGCACGCACAGCCTGTTTTTTTGTTACAGGGAACATTTTCCACGGGCCATGTACCGGCCCTGGGGCGTCTCGTCCAGGACCTTGCCGTTCTCCACGGCGAGATTGCCCCGGAGCCACACCTGCCGGATGCCGCCGGCGGTGACAAAGCCCTCGTAGGGGTTGTAGTCTACGTTGGTCACGCAGTCGTCCGCCCGGATGACGTGGCTGGCGCCGGGGTCGTAGACCACGATGTCGGCGTCGGCGCCGGGTTGCAGACGGCCCTTCCGGGGGAACAGGCCATATAGCTTCGCCGGGTTTTCGCTGAGGGCCAGGCACATCCGCTGGGCGGTGATGCGTTTGGCCGCCACGCCGTAGGAGTAGATCAGCTCGCCCCGGGTCTCCACGCCGGGCAGACCGCCGGGGATCTTGGTAAAGTCCTCCCGGCCCGCGTCCTTTTGCTCCAGGGTAAAGGAGCAGTGGTCGGTGGAGATGGTCTGGATGTCGCCCCGCCGCAGGGCCTTCCACAGAAGGGCCTGCTGCCCCTTTTCCCGGATGGGCGGCGCGCAGACATACCGGGCCGCCTGGGAGTAGTCCTCATTGAAGTACACGCTGTCATCCAGCAGCAGGTACTGGGGGCAGGTCTCCACGTAGACCTTCTGGCCCCGGTCCCGGGCGTGCTGCACCTCTTTCAGCGCCTCCTGGTTGGTAAGATGGACGATGACCACCGGGGCCTCCGCCGCCTGGGCGATGCGCAGCAGGCGGCTGACCGCCTCCGCCTCCAGGTAGGGCGGCCGGGTCAGAGGGTGGCAGGCGGGAGAGAACTGCCCGCTGTTTTTTCGCTCGGCGATCATGCCGTCGATGACCCCGGCGTTCTCACAGTGTACGCCGCAGATGCCGCCCAGGGATTTCAGCTCCTTCAGGGCCCAGTACATATCCCGGTCGCCCACCATCATAGCGGGATAGGTCATGTACATTTTGAAAGAGGACACGCCCTTGGCGAACATATCCGGCAGCTCCGCCCGGATGGACTCGTTCCAGTCGTCGATGGTCATGTGGAAGCCGTAGTCGCAGAAGGTCCGTCCGTCGGCCTTCTTGTGCCACAGGTCCAGGCCGTAGTGCAGGCTCTCGCCCTTGTTGGGGCAGGCGAAGTCGATGACGGTGGTGGTGCCGCCCCGGAGCGCCGCCCGGCTTCCGGTGTAGAAATCATCCGCCGTGGTGGTATTGCACACATCCAGGTCAAAATGGGTGTGGGCGTCGATAAAGCCGGGGAACAGCAGGCACCCGGTCACATCCACCACCCGGTCGGCGTCTGTTTTCAGATTTTTTCCCGCTTCCACGATTTTTTCGTCCTCGACCAGCAGGTCGGCCCGCTTCGTCCCCGTGCCGGAGACCACCGTGCCGCCCTTGAACAGCGTACGCATAAAAACCGCCCTCCATTTTTGTTGATAGATTCAGTATAGCACACCTGTTCTCAAATTACCAGACATACCGGAAAACAGCAAAAAATTTACAATAACCGGGCGAAAATTTTTCACGGAACTTTCCGCTCCGGGCTTTTTATTTCCGACAGATATGATATAATCATACCAATAGGCAGGTTTTGCCTGAAAACAAAAGGAGGTACACACATGAAGAGCAAGAAACTTCTGTCTCTGCTGCTGGTCCTGGCCATGATGTTCTCCCTGACGGTCACCGCCAGCGCGGAGGAGGCGGCGGTGATCTCTGCCGCGCCTGCGGATGAGATCGTCATTCTCCATACCAATGACGTCCATTGCAGCTATGAAGCCTATGACAAGGTGGCGGCTCTGGCGAAGGACGCCGATCTTCTGGTGGACGCCGGTGACGCCATCCAGGGCGGCGTGATCGGCACGCTGTCCAAGGGCGAGTACATCGTGGACATTATGAACGAGATCGGCTACGATGCGGCGGTCCCCGGCAACCATGAGTTCGACTACGACATGGACCAGTTCCTGAAGCTGGCCAAGGAAAAGGCTGAGTACCCCTATCTCTCTGCCAACTTTGTAGATAAGACCGGCAAGCCCGTGTTTGACGCCTATAAGCTGTTCGAGGTGGACGGCAAGAAGGTCGCTTTCGTGGGCCTGACCACCCCCGAGACCTTCACCAAGTCCACTCCGACCTATTTCCAGGACGGGAACGGCAACTATATCTACGGTTTCTGTGAAGGCGGCAACGGCCAGGAGCTGTACGCCGCGGCACAGAAGGCCATCGACGCGGCGGAAGCCGCCGGAGCGGACTACGTCATCGGCCTGGGACACCTGGGCATTGACGGAGAGTCCTCCCCCTGGACTTCCAAGGAAGTCATCGCCAACACCACCGGCTTTGACGCTTTCATTGACGGCCACTCCCACTCCACTTTTGCCGAGACCGTGAAGGATAAGGCCGGCAACGACGTGGCTTTCGCCCAGACCGGCACCAAGCTGGCCAACGTGGGCAAGATCACCATCAAAGCCGACGGCACCATCACCTGTGAGAACATCGACTTGGCCAATGTGACTGCCGACGCCGATACCACGGCTTACATCGCCGGTGTGACCGAGAAGTTCGACGCCCTGCAGAATACGGTGGTGGCCAAGACAGAAGTGGAACTGACCATCAACGGCGCCGACGGCAAGCGCGCTGTCCGCAGTGCGGAGACCAACCTCGGCGACCTGTGCGCCGACGCTTACCGCGTGATGCTGGGCGCTGATGTGGCTTTCGTCAACGGCGGCGGCGTCCGTGCCAATCTTGCCGCCGGCGATATTACCTACGGTGACATCGTCAACGTCCATCCCTTCGGCAATGAGGCCTGCCTGGTGAAGGTCACCGGCCAGCAGATCAAGGACGCTCTGGAGCTGGGCGCTTCCGCGTATCCCGGCGAGAGCGGCGGCTTCCTGCAGGTCTCCGGCCTGACCTATACCATTGACAGCACCATTCCCTCCTCCGTGGTGCGGGATGAAAAGAACATGTTTGTCAAGGTGGACGGCGCTTACCGCGTTTCCGACATTCAGGTCGGCGGCCAGCCTCTGGATGTGAACAAGACCTACACCCTGGCCTCCCACAACTATATGCTGAAGTCTCAGGGCGACGGCTATGCCATGTTCGGCACTGACAATGTGGAGATCATCAAGGACTGTGTGATGATCGATAACCAGGTCCTGATCAACTACATTGTGGAAGAGCTGAATGGCACCGTGGGGCAGGAGTATGCCGCCCCCGCCGGCCGCATCACCATCGTGACCGCGCCCGCCGAGCCTGAGCAGCCTGTGGAGCCTGCCAAGCCCGCGGAGCCTGAAAAACCCGCCGCCGAGAGCGGCACCTACACCGTGGTTGCCGGCGACTGCCTGTGGAGCATCGCCCAGAAGACCTACGGCACCGGCACCAAGTGGGGCGTCATCTACGAGGCTAACAAGGCCACCGTCAAGGATCCCGGCATGATCTACATCGGCCAGGTCCTGACGATCCCCGCCGCCTGAAAAGCTGCGTCCATAAAAGAAAGCCCGGAGCATCGCTCCGGGCTTTCTTTTGCGTGTTATTTCAAATCAGCATTTTTCTCGTAGGCTGCGATGACCGCGTCCATGACGGCTCCCCGGAAGCCCGCCTCCTCCAGGGTTCGGACGCCCTGGATGGTGGTGCCGCCGGGGGAGCAGACGGCGTCTTTCAGAACGCCGGGGTGCTTGCCGCTCTCCAGGACCAGCCGGGCGGAGCCCAGCACCATCTGGGCCGCGTATTCCATGGCCGCCGCCCGGGGCAGGCCGCAGGCCACGCCGCCGTCGGCCAGCGCTTCAATGAACAGGTCCACGAAAGCGGGGCCGCAGCCGGACACGGCGGAACCGGCGTCGATCAGCTTTTCCGGCAGAGGGGAGAACCGCCCCGCTCCGGCCATAGCGTCCAGGAATACTTTTTCTTCAGTTTGGGCAACGCCCTCGCCGCAGGCGTACAAAATCATACCCTCGCCGATGGCGGCGGGCGTGTTGGGCATGATGCGTATGACGGGGTAGTTCCCGCCTGCCAGCTCCTGGATGCGGGCGATGGTGAGGCCAGCCGCCATGGTCACCAGGATGAAGCGGCTCTCTCGCTTTGCCAGCACGGGGCCGATCTCCGCCAAGAGGTCCGCCATTATCTGGGGCTTTACCCCCAGGAAGATAAAGTCGGCGCTCTCCGCGATGGCCTCGTTGTCCGTCACCCGGCACTCCAGCTCCTCCGCCAAAGCCCTGGCTTTTTCCACGGTGCGGTTCGCCAGAAACACCTGGTCGCTGGGGATACTTTTGCAGGCGGCCCGGGCCAGGGCTCCGCCCATGTTGCCGGTGCCGATAAAACCTAAAGTTGCCATATTCAATCCACCTCTTTTTGACCGTTACGGCCATGTTTTTCCAGTAAAATGCGGATCAGGGAGACAACGGAGGCAAGCCCCGCCGGCAGACTGATAACACAGTAAAAAATGTCCTCCTGCCATCCTTCTCCCCGGTAGGGATAAGTTCCGGGCATCCACTGCCGGACCAGTCCTATGACGGGAAGGAGACCGAACAAAACCACAAAAAGCAGCAAGGCAGGGACCCGCTCCGGCTGCTTCCGGCCGTTCCAGCAGGCAGCGGCGATCAGCAGCATGCCGGCGGTGATCAGCGGATACCGCGCCGCGGGAACGTCCAGACAGCTCAGTAACGTCAGGACCGTCAGCACGGCGATCAACGCTATTTTCAGGGGCAGCGGCCTGATCCGGCGTCCGGCCGCATAGCAAAGACTGAGCCCTATCAGAATGCTGAGCAGAAAATCCGGCACGGCAGTTTTTCCTTTCTAGTGTCAGCGCACCTGTCCCTCGCCGTAAATGACGTACTTGCAGGAGGTCAGTTCCTCCAGCCCCATAGGGCCCCGGGCGTGCATCTTCTGGGTGGAGATGCCGATCTCGGCCCCCAGGCCGAATTCGCCGCCGTCGGTGAACCGGGTGGAGGCGTTGACGTATACCGCCGCCGCGTCCACCTGGTCCAGGAAGTGCTGGGCCTTGAAGTAGTTCTTCGTGATGATGGCCTCGGAGTGCCCGGTGCCGTGCTGGTTGATGAACCGGATGGCCTCGTCCATGTCCTTCACCGTCCGGACGGCCAGAATGTAGTCGTCGTATTCCGCGTCCCAGTCGCTCTCGGCGGCGGGCAGGGCACGGGTGCCAAGAATGTCCAGAGCAGCAGCGTCGGCCCGCAGCTCCACGGCCTTTTCGTCCAGCAGGGGCAGGGCCTTGGACCAGAAGTCCCTGGCGATGTCCTCCTGGACCAGCACGCACTCCACGGCGTTGCACACGGAGGGCCGGGAGCACTTGGCGTTGAACAGCACCTTGGCAGCCATGTCCAGGTCGGCCTCGTCGTCCACGTAGATGTGGCACACGCCCTCGCCGGTGCGGATGACCGGCACGCTGGCCTCCTGCGCCACCGCCCGGATCAGCCCCGCGCCGCCACGGGGGATGAGGACGTCCACATAGCCGTCCAGGTGCATCAGCTCGTTGGCCGTCTCATGGCTGGTGTCCTGCACCAGGGAGATGCAGTCCTCCGGCAGTCCCACAGAGTGAAGCGCCTCCCGCATGAGCTTGACCACGCAGCGGTTGGAGCGGATGGCCTCCTTGCCGCCCCGAAGAATGCACACGTTGCCGGATTTCAGGCACAGCGCCGCCGCGTCCACGGTGACGTTGGGCCGGGCCTCGAAAATGATAGCGATGACGCCAAGAGGCACCCGCCGCCGGCCGATGATGAGTCCGTTGGGCCGGGTCTCCATCTTCGTGACCTGGCCGATGGGGTCCGGCAGAGCGGACACCTGCCGCACGCCATCCACGATGCCGGCGATGCGCTCCGGGGTGAGGGTCAGGCGGTCCAGCATGGCGGGGCGCATCCCCGCCTCCTTTGCCGCCGATACGTCGGCTGCGTTGGCGGATAACCATTCGTCCTGCCGCTGTGTCAAAATGTCCGCGATGGCGGCCAGGGCAGCGTTTTTCTTCGCAGTCCCGGCGGTAGCCAATATGTAAGTTGCGTCCTTTGCCAGTTTGCCCTGCTGCTGTAATGCGGTCATACGCGTCCCTCCTCATATCCGGCGGCCAAAAACCGCGTGCCGATGTCTTTTCCCCCCACGATGCCGTAGAGGTCTTCCATCCGTTCTCCGTTGGTGATGACCATGTCGCACCCGGCGTTCATGGCGATGCGGGCGGCGGAGAGCTTGGTGGCCATGCCGCCGGTGCCCCGCCAGCTTCCCGCGCCGCCGGCCATTTCCAGGATCTCCGGCGTCAGCTCCTTCACCTGATGGAGGAGCCTGGCGCCGGGATACCGCTTGGGGTCGGCGTTGTAGAGCCCGTCGATGTCGGAGAGCAATACCAGCAGGTCCGCCCGGCACAGCTCCGCCACGATAGCGGACAGGGTGTCGTTGTCGCCCAGCACCTTGTGGTGCCCGGTCTCGATCTCGGCGGAGGACACGGAGTCGTTTTCGTTCACCACCGGGATGACGCCCATTTCCAGCAGAGCGGAGAAGGTGCTGCGCAGATGTTCCGCCCGGTCCGGGTCCTCCACATCGTCCCCGGTCAGCAAAATCTGGGCCATGGTGCGGTTGTACTCGGAAAAGAGCTTGTCGTAAATATGCATCATGCGGCACTGGCCCACGGCGGCGGCCGCCTGCTTCATCCGCAGCTCCTTTGGCCGCTCCGGGAGCCCCAGCCTGGCGGTGCCCACGGCGATAGCGCCGGAGGTCACCAGAATGACCTCATGTCCCGCGCCGCTGAGGTCGGACAGCACCCGTACCAGATGCTCCATGCTCCTGAGGTCCACCGCCCCGGAGTCATGGGTGAGGGTGGAGGTGCCCACCTTTACCACAATGCGCTGTTTTTTCTGTTCCATGGTATCAGCTCCCGGCTTTTGAAAAATATGAATCAGTATAGCACGGAGCAGTGGAAAAAGAAACCCCGGAGCGCGTGTAGTTTTCATAAAAATGGAGACAATACCGGGGAAAGTGAGGGATAATATGACCGAAAATACCAAGCCCGCCGAGCCGTCCGGGGAAAACGGCTCCGACGAGGCCAAGGAGACGACACAGAACCTCCTGGACTTCGGCTCCGCCCTGACCCGCACGCCTCACGGCACGGTGTACACCCTGACCATCATCGGTCAGATCGAGGGCCACTCCACCGCATCCAATACCTCCAAGACCACGAAATATGAGCACGTCCTGCCCCTTCTCGCCCGGCTGGAGGAGAGCGGGGAGGTGGACGGTGTGCTGTTCCTCCTGAACACGGTGGGAGGCGATGTGGAGGCGGGCCTTGCCATCGCCGAAATGATCGCCAGCATGACGAAGCCCACGGTCTCTATCGTCCTGGGTGGCAGCCACTCCATCGGTGTGCCGCTGGCGGTGGCGGCGAAGCGGAGCTTCGCGGTGCCCTCCGCCGCCATGACCATCCACCCCGTCCGCATGAGCGGCACCGTCATCGCCGCCCCCCAGACTTACAACTACTTCCAGCGGCTCCAGGACCGCATTGTGGCCTTTGTGTCCGGACACAGCCAAATCAGCGCGGAGGACTTCCAGACCCTGATGCTGAAAAAGGACGACATGGCCGCCGATGTGGGCAGCGTCCTCTACGGCGAGGAGGCGGTGCGAAAGGGCATCATCGACGCGGTGGGCGGCCTCTCCGACGGCCTTGCCTGCCTGTACCGGCAGATCGGGGAACGGAAAACAAAAGAATAAACGCAGGCGTCCTCCCGGCGGGAGGGCGCCTGCGGAGGGGTCCTCGGTGATGATCAGGAAGGTCATGTGCTGAGCCGCCTTTCTCCAAAAATCAAGCATTTATCTCGTTATATTTGGTATTGCCAAATATAGCAAGGACTTTTTTGCATATACTAAGCCAAAAGGGGAGATGAGGATGAAACCGCGGCGGCTTGCGCTGGGAGAACGGAATATCGTGGGCGCCCGCGTGACAGAGGCCAGACTTGCCGCCGGTATGAAGCAGGTGGAGCTGCTGGCGAAGCTCCAGACCCGGGGCGTGGAGATCAGCGTGCCCGCCCTGTCCCTTCTGGAGGGGCAGAAACGCCCGGTATCCGATGTCGAACTGAAGGCTCTGGCGGACATCTTCGGCGTGTCCGCGGACTGGCTGCTGGGACGGGAAGCGTAAATACAATTCGTGGAGACGGCATAGCGCCGTCTCTTTTTTAAGACAAAAAGTAAAATATACTTGACAAAAAGCTTGCAATGGATTACACTCACTGCATAACCTGAGATGAAAAAAGGAGAGACGACATATGGAACACTCTTTGGGATATAACCTCGGTATGCTGGTTGGAGTACTGGCGGGGGCTCTGGTGGGCGTGGGCATCATAGCACTGCTGTTCAAGCTGAAGGTCATGGACCTGACCTTTGACGAGCGGCAGGAGCGGGCCAGGGGACAGGCCTACAAGTACGGCTTCTGGACCTTGCTGACGTGCCTGCTGCTGTACGGCTTTTCCGACATGGTCCTGGGCCGTTGGTGCGATGTTCTCGCCGGTGCTATGCTGTGTGTCGCCGCGGCGCTGATCGTGTTCGGTTCCGTCTGCATCGTGAAGGACGCCTACCTGAGCCTGAAGGAAAAGCCCCGGACGGTGATGACGCTGTTGGCTGTTGTTTCGGTTTTGAACCTGGCTATCGGCGCCATGAATTGGAAAAACGGCCGGGTGTTCCGGGACGGCATCCTGACATACAGCGCGGCGAACGGTATCTGCGGCGCTATCACACTGACGATCCTGGTGGTATATGTGGTGAATTATCTGCTGGACAAGCAGGAGGCAGGGGAATGAAGAACCTGCGCTTGAAATCCGCCCGGGCGGCGCTGGACATGAACCAGCAGCAGCTGGCCGATGCGGTGGGTGTCTCCCGCCAGACCATCAACGCCATTGAAAAGGGCGACTACAACCCCACCATCAAGCTGTGTATCGCCATCTGCAAAACTCTGGACAAAACCCTGGACGAGCTGTTCTGGGAGTAAAAACACAAGGCCGCCTCTTTCGAGGCGGTCTTGCTGTCATTTTGTCAGCGTCAGCTTGAAATCGGGGCCGTCGGCGGCGACCTCCACCTGATAGCCCTGGGAACGGGCGAACCGGGTGATATTTTCCACCGCTACCTTGGCGTCAGCCAGGACCTCCAGTCTGGCGGGGGCGCCGTCCTTGATGGCCTTCTGGACCATGACGACGGGGGTGGGGCAGGAAAGCCCTCTGGTATCGATCATCACGCTTCCTCCTTTCCGGGGAGATGGAGCAGGGAGATGGCCAGCAGCACCACGAAGCCCAGCACCACGGCCACCATGCCGTGGGTGCCGATGCCGCCCACCTTGTACACGCCGTCCACCACGCTGTCGGGGTTGCCCGCCAGACCGAAGTTGTGGGCAACGGCGGCGCCCACGATCATGCCCAGCACGGTGACAGCGGAATCGCCGTTGCCCTCACCGGCCAGGATGAGCTGCCGCAGGGGGCAGCCGCCCAGCAGGATAGAGCCCCAGCCCGCCAGCGCCATGCCCAGGAAGGACCACAGGTACTGGCTGTGGGCGATGGGTTGAGATACGGCGGAAAGGTTGTAATTGCCCAGGATCAGATTGCCCACGGTGACGGTGACCCAGATGGCCAGAAAGCCGGTCAGCAGGGTGTAGTCCTTCAGCAAAAACACGTCCCGCAGGCCGCCGGCCATGCACAGGCGGCTCCGTTGGGCCATGATGCCCACCGCCAGTCCTGCGATGAGGGACACCAGCCAGAAGGCGTGCATGGAGCCGGGGCCTTCCTCGGAGAACTTCAGCAGCTGGGGCGCGGCCACCAGCAGCACCAGCAGAACGACCATCACGCCGGGGAGCATCAGGCCCTCACCCTTTCGGACAGAGTAGGCCCGGCCCAGGGAGAAGCCCTTCTTCAAAAAGACAATGCCCACCAGAATACCGGCGATGAAGCCCAGCAGACCGGCCACGGCGGTCAGGTCGCCGCCGCCCAGACGGATGACCATGCGCAGGGGGCAGCCCAGGAACACCAGCGCGCCGATCATCACGAACAGGCCCAGCACAAAGCGGCAGGCGGGGGAGGACCCGGCACGGCCCCGGAACTCCCTGGCGGCCACGGCGGAAAGCAGCGCGCCCAGCACGATGCCGATGATCTCCGGACGGATGTACTGCACCTTGGCGGCGCTGTGCAGGCCCAGAGCGCCCGCGATGTCACGCTCGAAGCAGGCGATGCAGAAGCCCATGTTCTTCGGGTTTCCGGCGGCGGTGAGGATCAGGGCGGCTACGCCCACCACCACGCCGGTCAGCAGGATCAGCCAGTGGTCCCGCAGCCAACGGTTTTCTTTCATTTCAAAATCTCTCCTCCTGTTTTTTCGGACAGCGGCTCATACGGAAAGCAGATAGATCCCGGCTACCTCCAGCCCGGCCTCCCGGAACCGCCGCTCCAGGGTGTCCCGCAGCTCGGCGGGAGCGCTCCAGGCGATGCCGCAGTCTGAGGTGACGCTCCGGGGCACGGGGATGAGACGGCCCTCCAGACCCTCCTGCCGGCACAGCCGCTCGGCGGACATGGCGGCGGCGGTGGTATGAAAGGCGGCCACAGTCCGCAGCTCCTTTTTCCGCATAACTTGTTCCTCCGTCCGTTATTCTATCAAAAGAATAACACATGGGAGATCAAATGTCGAGATCTGTTTTGAGTATCACGCTCCCGCCGGAATTTGGCCTTGAAAACCAGGCATTTCTCTGATATATTATTCTAATTATAGTATGTTGATTTCCGAGAGGTGAGCGTGTGTATTTAAAAGCATTGGAGATCCAGGGCTTCAAGTCCTTTCCGGATAAGACGGTCCTGAATTTTGGCGAGGACATCACCGCCATCGTGGGCCCCAACGGCTCCGGCAAGTCCAACATTTCGGACGCCATCCGCTGGGTCATGGGCGAGCAGAGCGCCAAGGGCCTCCGGGGCGCCAAGATGGAGGACGTCATTTTCGGCGGCACGGAAAAGCGGGCCCAGGTGGGTTTTGCCCAGGTGACGCTGGTCATCGACAACACGGAGCACATCTTCCCCGCCATGGAGGAGAGCGAGGTATCCGTCACCCGCCGCTATTACCGCAGCGGCGAGAGCGAATATTACATCAACCGCCAGTCCGTCCGCCTGAAAGACGTGACGGAGCTGTTCATGGATACCGGCATGGGCCGTGAGGGTTATTCCATCATCGGCCAGGGCAAGATCGACGAGATCCTGTCCGCCAAGAGCGGCGAGCGCCGGGAGATTTTCGAGGAAGCCGCCGGCATCTCCAAATTCCGCCATCGGAAAGAGGAGGCGGAGCGGAAGCTGGAGCGCACGGAGGAGAATCTGGTCCGCATCAACGACAAGATCGCCGAGCTGGAGCTGCAGGTCGGCCCCTTGAAGGACCAGGCGGAGAAGGCGAAGAAGTACCTGGTCCTTCGGGACGAGCTGCGCCTTTTGGAGATCTCCGTGTGGCTGAGCAACCTGGATGACCTGAAAGCAAATGCCCGGAAGCTGGAATCGGACCTCCGGGCCGCGGAAGCCCAGCGAAACGAAGCCCGCGCCGCCCTGGACGCCCTCTATGCTGAGGGCGAGCAGTTCGGCGAGAGAATGCGGGAAAAGGACATGGAGGCCGAGCGCATCCGTGCCGAAGCCGCCGAGCTGGACAGCCAGGTGAAGGAGCAGGAGTCCGCCGCGGCGGTGCTGGAGAGCACTATTGCCCATAACGAAGAGAATATCCGCCGTGCCCAGACGGAGCTGGCGGAGACGGACAGCCGCAACCAAGGCCTTGAAAAGCAGGCGGCGGAGCAGGAAGCCCGTGTCGCGGAAATCGACAAGGAGATCGAAGAGCTGAACACCGCCCTGGACGCTTTGCTGGAGCAGGCACGGACTGCCGCCGAGGAGGCGGGGGGCCAGCAGTCCGAGGCGGAGGCCCTCCGGGGCCGGGAGGCCATGGCCGTGGCCGCCGCTGCGGATGCCCGCGCTGAAGCTGCCGCCATCGCAGCGGAAAACGGCCAGATCCGGGAGCGGAAAGAGGCCGTGGAGCGGGACAAGGCGGACGCCGAAGCCAAACTTGAGGAATCCCGCAAAGAGGCGAAAGCCAACCGCCGCGCTCTGGAGGACGCCCGGGACGAGGCAACCGCCGTTGCCAACATCATCGCGGGCCACAGCCTGCGGATGGAGGAGCGGAAGAAGAAAGCCGCCGCCGCCGGCGAAGAGCGGGTCAAACTGACCATGGACGTCGGCGCGCTGGACAACCGCATCCGCCTACTGACGGAGATGGAGAAGGAGTACGAGGGCTTTTCCAAGGCCGTCAAGCTGGTGTGCCAGGCCCAGAACAGTCTGCGGGGCATCCACGGCCCCGTGGCGAACCTGATGAAGACCGACAGCCGCTATTCCCTGGCCATCGAGATCGCCCTGGGCGGCGGACTGCAGAACATCGTGGTGGACCGGGAGGAAGACGCCAAGGCCGCCATCAACTTTTTGAAGCAGCGGGACGGGGGCCGCGCCACCTTCCTGCCGCTGACCGCCATCCGGGGCGACGAGCTGCGCCAGAGCGGGGTGGAGAATGAGTTTGGCTTCGTGGGGCTGGCCTCCCGGCTGGTGACCTTCGACGCCAAGTATACGAATATCTTCCAGAACCTCCTGGGCCGGACGGTCATCGTGGAGGACATGGACTGCGGCATCGCCATGGCCCGGAAGTACAAAAATGCCTTCCGCATCGTGACGCTGGACGGCCAGGTCATCAACCGCGGCGGTTCCATGACCGGCGGCTCCACCAGCCGCAGCGCCGGCGTTCTGAGCCGCGCCGCCGAGCTGGAGAAGCTGAACGGCCGCGCCGCCGCCATGCATGAAAAGCTGGCCGCCGCCCAGAAGAACGAAGAGGCGGCGAACCGGGAACTGGCCGCCGCCCAGTATGAGCTGGAGACCGCCGAGGGCCAGCGCCGCCAGGCCGAGGACGAAGTCCTGCGGCTGGAGGGGGCCAAGAATCACTTTGACATTCTGCTGCGCTCCCTGGAGGAGAGCCTGGAAAACCTGGAGGGCGAGCTGGAGAGTCTGAACGGCCGCCTGAGCGACAATGCCCGGCGTGCCGCCGCCGCTGAAAAGGCTGTGGCGGAGCAGGAGGCCCTGGCGGAGAGCCTGCGGGCCCAGGCGGAGGAAGCCCTCTCCGGCCAGTCCGAGCTGCTGGCCCAGTCCGGTGCCCTGACGGAGGAGATCACCGGGAAGAAATCCGATTTGGCGGCCCTGACTGCCGAGCGGGAGGGCACCGTCCACCGTGCCGCCGACCTGCGCCAGCTGGCGCGGGAGCTGGCGGGAGACCGGAGCCAGAAAGAGGAGGCTGTCCGCGGTTACCAGAAGAACATTGATGAAGCCCAGCGTGAAATTGCCCAGTGCCGGGAGGCACTGGAGCGGCTGGCGGGCCAAGGCCAGACCTTCCGGGACCGTTTGAAGGCCCTGAATGATGAAAAAATCGCCCTGGAGGCGGAGCGCACCGCCAAGAACAAACAGAGCCAGGAGATGAACGAAAACCTGCTGGACCTGGAGCGGGTAGTCAGCAAGCTGGAGCAGAAGAAGGCCACCGGTGCCATGGAGGAAAAGCAGATCCTGGACCGCCTGTGGGAGACCTACGAGCTCAGCCACACCGACGCCCAGGCACAGCGCATCGAGCTGGAGAGCATCCCCAAGGCCAGCCGCCGCATCGGTGAGCTGAAGCGGGAGATCAATTCTCTGGGCGCCATCAACATTGGCGCCATCGAGGAGTTCGACCGGGTCAACGGCCGCTATACCTACCTGACCGACCAGCGCAACGACGTGGAGAAAGCCAAGGAGGAGCTGGGCGGCATCATCGAGGACATCACCAGCCAGATGACGGTCATCTTCGCGGAACAGTTCAAGCTCATCAACGAGAGTTTCCAGACCACTTTCACCGACCTCTTCGGCGGCGGTACCGCCCGTCTGGAGCTGGAGGACGAGAACGACATTCTGGGCTGCGGCATCGAGATCAAGGCCCAGCCGCCGGGAAAGACCCTCAAGACCATCTCTCTGCTGTCCGGCGGTGAGAAGGCGTTCGTAGCTATCGCACTGTACTTCGCCATTTTGAAGGTCCATCCCACGCCCTTCTGCGTCATGGACGAGATCGAGGCCGCTCTGGACGAGCCCAACGTCATCCGGGTGGCCCGGTACATGCGGACGCTGGCGGGGAAGACGCAGTTCATCGTCATCACCCACCGCCGGGGCACCATGGAGGAGGCCGACGTCCTCTACGGCGTCACCATGCAGGAGCAGGGGGTCAGTAAGATTTTGACCATCAATCTGAACGACATGGCGAAAGAGCTAAAAATCAAGTAAAAGGACGAACGTTATGGGCTTTTTTGACAAACTGAAAAAAATCACCACCAACCTGTTCTCCGGCTTCACCGAGGCGGACGAGGCGTTCTTTGAGGAGCTGGAGGAGACCCTGATCCTGGCGGACCTGGGCATGGACACCGCCCTGGAGGCGGTGGAGAAGCTGCGCCAACGCGTCCGCAAGGAGAAACTCCGCGACCAGGAGGAGGTCAAGGCCGCCCTGCGGGACATCCTGGTGGAGATGATGAATGTGGGCGACACCGCCCTGGATACGTCTACCCAGCCCAGTGTGGTGCTGTTCATCGGCGTCAACGGCGTGGGCAAGACCACCTCCATCGGCAAGCTGGGCAATCAGCTGAAAAACGAGGGCAAGCGGGTCCTGTTCTGCGCGGCGGATACCTTCCGTGCCGCCGCTGCCGACCAGCTCCAGATCTGGTCGGAGCGGGCGGGCTGCGAGATCGTCCGCCAGCATGAGGGCGCCGACCCCGGCGCGGTGCTGTTCGACGCCCTTCAGGCCGCCAAGGCGCGGGGCGTGGACGTGGTGCTGTGCGACACCGCCGGACGGCTCCACAACAAGGCTAACCTGATGGCGGAGCTGGCGAAGCTCTCCAAGATCATCGACCGGGAGTGCCCCGGCGCGGCCCGGGAGACGCTGCTGGTGCTGGACGCCACCACCGGACAGAACGGCCTTATCCAGGCCCGGACGTTCAAGGAGACGGCGGGTCTCACCGGCATCGTTCTGACGAAGCTGGACGGCACCGCCAAGGGCGGCATCGTCATCGCCATCGCCCGGGAGCTGGGCGTACCCGTGAAGTTTGCCGGCGTGGGCGAGGGCATCGACGACCTGCGCCCCTTTGACGCCCGCTCCTACGTGGAGGCTATCATCTGAACCCTGGGAGGGGAGCGGGCTCCCCGCCATAAACAGCCCCGATGCCGCGGCCACCAGCCCGCCCCGCGGGGAAATTGAAAAGAGGAACATACCATGACCAGACAAGACGGCCGGGCGCTGGACGAGCTGCGCCCCATTAAGATCACCACCGATTTCGTGAAATTCGCGGAGGGCAGCTGCCTCATCGAGTGCGGCGACACCAAGGTCCTCTGCTGTGCCAGCGTGGAGGACCGCACCCCGCCCCACGTCCCCGAGGGGGAGGGCTGGGTCACCGCCGAGTACTCCATGCTGCCCCGGGCCAACCGGGAGCGGAGCAAGCGGGACGTCTCCAAATTGAAGCTGTCCCCCCGCAGCGCCGAAATTCAGCGGCTGGTGGGCCGCTCCCTCCGGGCCGCCGTGGACATGACGAAGCTGGGTGAGCACACCATCACCATCGACTGTGACGTGCTCCAGGGCGACGGCGGCACCCGGACGGCCTCCGTCACCGGCGGATTCATTGCCCTGACGCTGGCCTGCCGGAAGCTGGTGGAGGGAGGCGTGCTGGGCTCCAGCCCCATCCGCCACTATGTCACCGGCGTCTCCGCCGGCATCGTGGGGGAGCAGGCCATGCTGGATTTGCAGTACAGCGAGGACAGCCATGCTCAGGTGGATCTGAACTGCGTGATGAATGAGCAGGGAGAGATCATCGAACTTCAGGGCACCGGCGAGGGCCGGGCTTTCACCCTGGCGGAGCAGCAGGAGCTGGTCCGCCTGTGCGCCAAGGGAAACCGCGAACTGCTGGCCATCCAAAAGCAAGTGCTGGGAGGAAAATTCTGATGAGCGAAAAATTTGTGCTTGCCACCCATAATCCGGGCAAACTGAAAGAGATGAGCGACATCCTAGCCCGCTTCGGCGTGGAGGTCGTCAGCCCCGGGGACCTGGGGATCACCGTGGATGTGGAGGAGACCGGCACGACCTTCGCGGAGAACGCCATGCTGAAAGCGAAGGCCATCTGCGCCGCGGCGAAGCTCCCCGCCATCGCCGACGATTCCGGCCTGTGCGTGGACGCTCTGAACGGCGGCCCCGGCGTGTACTCCGCCCGCTACGGCGGCGAGGGCCTGGACGATAAAGGCCGCTACACGCTTCTGCTGAACAACATGCGGGGCCAGACCACACGGGCGGCCCACTTCACCTGCTCCATTGCCTGCGCCTTCCCCAATGGAGACACCCTGACCGCCGAGGGCCGCTGCGACGGCTCCATCGCCTTTGCCCCCATGGGGAAGGGCGGCTTTGGCTACGACCCGGTGTTCTTTGTGCCGGAGAAGGCCAAGACCTTCGGTCAGCTGACAGCGGAGGAGAAGAGCACCATCTCCCACCGGGGCAAGGCCCTGAAAAGTTTTGCGGAAAAGCTGGAAACTTATTTGGGAAAATAAGCGTCTATCATCATAGATTGGAGAACAATATGGAACTGACAAGCAAACAGCGCGCCCAGCTGCGGGCCTTGGCCAACAGCATCGACACCATTTTGCAGATCGGCAAGGACGGCATCGGTGAGAACCTCATCAAGCAGGCCGACGACGCTCTGGAGGCCCGGGAACTCATCAAGGGCCGCGTTTTGGACAACAACATTGAATATGACGCCCGTATCGCGGCGGAGGAACTGGCGAAGGCCACCCGCAGCGAGGTGGTGCAGGTCATCGGCACGAAATTCGTCCTGTACCGGGAGAGCCACAGCAAGCCGAAGGAGAAGCGCATCCAGCTGGTGAAGCCCTCCAAAAAGAAGGCGAACCCATGAAGATCGGCGTTTACGGCGGCACGTTCAACCCGCCCCACCTGGGCCACCTGACGGCGGCCCGGTCCGTGTTTGAGCTGCTGAACCTGGACTTATTGCTGCTGATCCCCGCGGGATTGCCGCCCCACAAGGAACTGCCCGCAGGCTCTCCCACTGCCGTTCAGCGGCTGGAGATGACCCGTCTGGCGGGGGAGCAGCTGGGGCTGGGCGACAAGGTCCGCACCCTGGACATCGAGCTGGAGCGGGGCGGCAGGAGTTTTACCTCCGACACCCTGGCCCAGCTCAGGGAGCAGTACCCGGACAGCGAGCTGTGGCTCCTGATGGGCACCGATATGTTTCTGACCCTCCAGACGTGGCATGAGCCGGAGAAAATTCTCTCCCTGGCGGGCGTGGCCGCCTTCGGCCGCACGGAGGAGGACACCGAGGAGCTGTTTTCCGCCCAGCGGGACTATCTTTACAGGACTTATCCCCAGGCCCGCATTTTCACCCTGACGCTTCCCGGGGTCATCGACGTCTCGTCCACGGAGCTGCGGGAAAAACTGGCGAAGGGTCAGGGGGCGAACCTGCTGGCTCCGGCGGTGTACGGCTACATCCTGCGGGAGGGCCTGTACAATACGAATGCCGACCTGAAGCACCTGCCGTTGTCCCAGCTCCGCCCGGTGGCACTGAGCTATCTCAAGCACAAGCGCATTCCCCATGTGCTGGGTACGGAGCAGGAGGCCATCCGCCTGGCGGAGCGGTACGGCGCGGATGTGGAGAAGGCCCGCGCGGCGGCGCTGCTCCACGACTGCACGAAGAAGCTGGACATGCCGGCCCAGCTTGCCCTGTGTGAACAGTACGGCATCGAATTGGATGAATTGGAGCAAAAAGCGTTAAAGCTGCTCCACTCCAAGACCGGCGCCGCCATTGCAAGAGATGTGTTCGGCGTGGATGATGACATCTATTCCGCCATCTGGTACCACACCACCGGACACGCCCATATGACGAAGCTGGAGAAGATCATCTATCTGGCGGATTACATCGAACCCTCCCGGGATTTCCCCGGTGTGGATACTCTGCGCAAAGTGTGTTATGAGGATCTGGACAAGGGCCTGCTGCTGGGCCTGGAAATGACCATTGAGGAAATGACAGCGATGGGGAACCCCGTGCACCGCGCCACCGTTGAGGCGCGGGACTGGCTGAAAGGATAAAAAGAACCATGCAGAAAGAGACTGGAAAGCGTCTTGCGGGCGGGACGCATCAAAAGGAGAAGAAACCGAAAAAGCCCAGCCGGCTGACCCGGCAGCAGAAGGTACTGCTGGCGGTGGCCATTGTGCTGGCTGTGGCACTGGTGGCTGTGGTGGCCTGCCAGAGTTTGTTCGTCCGCCCGGACCTGGAGAAGAAACCCTCCAAGGCAGAGGAGCAGGAACAGATCGACTACGGCGAGGGCACGCCTCCCCGGGCCGACGGCGAGCGCAAGAGCGAGGACTACTACACCGTCCTCATCCTGGGCCGGGATACCGGCGGCGGCGGGAATACGGACACTATGCTCCTGGCAAGCTATGATGTGACCAATCAGAAGGCCACGGTCATGTCCATTCCCCGGGACACCATGGTGAACGTCTCCTGGGACATCAAGAAGATCAACTCCGTATACAATATGTATGGCGGAGGCGAGAAGGGCATCCAGGCGGTCTACAAGGAGGTCGCCCAGCTGGTGGGCTTTGAGCCGGACTACCAGGTGGTGGTGGAATGGGACGCCGTGGGCGAGATCGTGGACGCCATGGGCGGCGTGTACTTTGACGTGCCCCGGAACATGAACTACGATGACCCCACCCAGGACCTCCACATCCACATCAACAAGGGCTATCAGCTTTTGAACGGTGAACAGGCCATGGGCGTCATCCGTTACCGGCACGACAATACGGTAAACGGCAAGACCCTGGGCTATCCCGACGGCGACATCGGCCGCATCGCCACCCAGCAGGCCTTTTTGAAAGCGGTGGTGGAGCAGCTGCTCCAGGTGAAAAACGTCACCAAGATCAACCAGTTCGTCAAGGTGTTCCAGGACAACGTGGAGACGGATATGTCCTTCAGCAACATCCTCTGGTTCGCGCAGAAGGCCATTCTCGGCGGTTTGAATGCGGAGAATGTGAACTTCGTCACCATGCCCGGCAATTACAGCGCCTCCGCGTACAGCTATTCGGTCAGCAAGGAGATCGGCAGAAACAACTGGCAGTCCTATGTGACCCCCTACGCCGACGAGCTGCTGGAGCTGGTGAACACCCATCTCAGCCCCTTCAAGGAAGTGTTTACCATCAGCGACCTGGACATCATGTCCATCAATAAGGACGGCTCCATCAGCTCCACTACGGGCCACGTGGAGGACAGCCGGGCGGCGCAGCCGCCTCAGCTCCTGTACAGCACATCGACGCAGCCGGAGGAGCCCACCACCGATGAACCTGTGATCGACGGCGAGGACCCTGCCGCTTCCACGGACCCTGACAGCCCCAACAGCGGCGGTATCGTTGTCGTGGAGCCGGAACAGCCTCCTGCGGAGACCACCGACCCGACTCCTGACCCGGACCCCGCGGAGCCGGTTCAGCCTCCCGCGGAGCAGACAGACCCTGAGGCCCCCCAGCCTTCCGAGCCCCAGGACCCCGGATTTTCCATCATCGAGCCGCCTCCGGCGGCGTGAAGCAACGAAGAAAGGACGTAATATATGACACCGAAAGAATTAGCCATCATTGCCGCCAAAGCCCTTGATGAGAAGAAGGGCAAGGAGATCGCCGCCATCGAGGTGACGGAGCAGACCACGCTGGCGGACTACTTCGTCATCGCCACCGGTACCTCCAACACCCAGATCAACGCCCTGTGCGGCGCCGTGGAAAAGGCTATGGAGGAGCAGGCCGGGGAGAATCCCCTCCGCCGGGAGGGCTACCGGGACGGCACCTGGGTCCTGCTGGACTACGGCTGCGTAGTGGTCCACGTGTTCTCCGCCGAGGCCCGGGAATTCTACTCCCTGGAGCGGTTATGGCACGACGGCAAGCCTATGGATCTGAGCGAAGTGCTGACCAAGGACTGAGGGACTGCCTGTAACTTTTTGTCATCGGTTTGCAACTGAAAAGCAGTAGACATAACATTTTCCGGCCCCTATACTGTTGGCAAAACAGTATAGGGGTGGATTTTTATGGGAAAACGAATTTGGACCGCCGTGCTTCTGGCGGCTCTTTTCCTGACGGCCTGCGGCGCCCGTACGGAACAAGCGCCCGCTCCGGCGGACGGAAAGGGAGAGGAGGCCCCCACGACCTCTGAGGAGAGCGGTGCGGGACTCCTGGCTTCCGTGGACTTTTCCGCCCTTCGGGACACCATGACCCCGGAGGAATGGGAGGGACTCTCCCGCTATCTCCCGGTGCTGGAGGAGGACGCTGTGTTTCATTGGATCAACGGCGTGGAGCTGGCGGAGGACGCACCTTACCACAAGACCAGCGAAGGTGTTCGGGAGCTGGGGACTGTGACCCTGGCGGAGTTCCACAAAGCGAGATGGGCGTGGAACGGCGAAGCGCCGGAGGAGTTGGTCCTGAACAGACTGGCTGTCCGGGACACGGACGGGGACGGCGTCCCGGAGCTGGTGATGCTTTTCGATGAGTTGGGGTGGTATTACCTGATCTTCCACCAGGAGGGTGAGACTTTTTATGCTGTCGAGTTTCCCATCCGGTGGTTTGAGGATCTCCGGCAAAACGGCGTTTATCTCGGCTCCGGCGGGGCCGGCAGCAGTTGGTATTACCGGATGTCTTTCCGGGGCGGCGTGTTTGAACAGCAGGAGCTGAGCCACCGGGAGGAATGGGCCACCGGCGGCGAGTATGAGCTGGGCGGTGAAGAAGTGACCAAGGAGGCTTTTGACACCTGGCTGGCGGAGACCTTGGCGGACAGCGTTACCTGGTACGCCCCTGACGGCACCGTTATCCCGGAGAATATGTGATACCCGGCAAAAAGAAAGAAGATTTTCCGCATTTTTCTTGACAAACACCCGAAACCCTCATAAAATAGACGCGTTAGCGACTTTGAAGGGAAGAAAGCCCGAGCGTCCCGCCCAAAGAGAGCCGGCGGCTGGTGTGAGCCGGTGGGGGAGCCTGCGGTATACTGGTCCCGGAGTCTTTCGCCTGAACCGTGAGTAGGGCGGAACGGCTGGCCCCGTTACAGGCCCCCAAGGGCTGTCCAGTGGACGGCTGAAGCAGGGTGGTACCGCGTTTTCAACGCCCCTGACCGAAGATGGTCAGGGGCGTTTCAAATTTGCAAATCACATCCGAAAGGGAGAAAAATATGAAGTACGATTTTACCGCCATTGAGAAAAAGTGGCAGCAGAAGTGGCTGGAGGAAAAGCCCTTCACCGCCGTCACCGGGGACACCACCCGGGAGAAGTTCTTCGGCCTGATCGAGTTCCCCTATCCCTCCGGCCAGGGCCTCCATGTGGGCCATGCCCGGCCTTTTACCGCCATGGACATCATCTGCCGCAAGAAGCGGATGCAGGGCTACAACGTCCTGTTCCCCATCGGCTATGACGCCTTCGGCCTGCCTACGGAGAACTACGCCGTGCAGCACCATATCCATCCCGCCAAGGTGACTCACGACAACATCGAGAACTTCCGCAAGCAGCTCCACATGCTGGGCTACTCCTTTGACTGGGACCGGGAAGTCAACACCACCGATCCCAGCTACTACAAGTGGACCCAGTGGATCTTCCTGCAGATGTTCAAGAAGGGCCTGGCCTACAAAGCCTCCATGCCCGTGAACTGGTGCACCAGCTGCAAGATCGTCCTGGCCAACGAGGAGGTCGTGGACGGCGTCTGCGAGCGCTGCGGCGGCGAGGTCATCCGCAAGGAGAAGAGCCAGTGGATGCTGGCCATCACCAAGTACGCCGACCGCCTGATCGACGACCTGGACGACGTGGACTTCATCAACCGCGTCAAGATCCAGCAGAAGAACTGGATCGGCCGCAGCGAGGGTACCGAGGTGGACTTCACCGCCACCAACGGCGACAAGCTGACGGTCTACACCACCCGCTGCGACACCCTGTTCGGCGTGACCTACATGGTCATCTCCCCTGAGCATCCCTTCCTGGACAAGTGGAAGGACCAGATCAAGAACTGGGATGAGGTCGCCGCTTACCGGGACGAGGCCGCCCACAAGTCCGACTTTGAGCGCGGCGAGCTGAACAAGGAAAAGACCGGCGTCCGGCTGGACGGCATCGAGGCCATCAACCCCGCCAGCGGCAAGCAGGTGCCCCTGTTCGTCTCCGACTACGTCCTGATGGGCTACGGAACCGGCATCGTCATGGGCGTGCCCGGTCACGACCAGCGCGACTGGGAGTTCGCCACCAAGTTCGGCCTGCCCATCATCGAGGTGGTCAAGGGCGGCGACATCACCAAGGAAGCCTTCACCCTGAAGGACGACACCGGCATCATGGTGAACTCCGGCTTCCTGGACGGCCTGACCGTGAAGGAGGCCATCCCCACCATGAAGAAGTGGGTCACGGAGCAGGGCATTGGCCATCCCAAGACCAACTTCAAGCTCCGGGACTGGGTGTTCAGCCGCCAGCGCTACTGGGGCGAGCCTATCCCCCTGGTGAACTGCCCCAAGTGCGGCTGGGTGCCCCTGCCTGAGGACCAGCTGCCCCTGTTGCTGCCCGAGGTGGAGAGCTACGAAGTCACCGATACCGGCGAATCTCCCCTTGCCAAGATGACCGACTGGGTCAACACCACCTGCCCCCAGTGCGGCGGCCCTGCCCAGCGTGAGACGGACACCATGCCCCAGTGGGCCGGTTCCTCCTGGTATTTCCTGCGGTATATGGACCCCCACAACGACAAGGCCCTGGCCAGCAAGGAGGCGCTGGATTACTGGTCTCCCGTGGACTGGTACAACGGCGGCATGGAGCACACCACCCTGCACCTGCTGTACAGCCGGTTCTGGCACAAGTTCCTGTATGACATCGGCGTGGTGCCCACCAAGGAGCCCTACGCCAAGCGCACCAGCCACGGCATGATCCTGGGCGAGGGCGGCGAAAAGATGTCCAAGTCCCGTGGCAACGTGGTGAACCCCAACGACATCGTGGAGCAGTACGGCGCGGACACCATGCGCCTGTATATCATGTTCGTGGGCGACTTCGAGCAGGCTGCCACCTGGTCCACCGAGGCGGTCAAGGGCTCCAAGCGGTTCCTGGACCGCGTGTGGAACCTGGCGGAGGGCGCTGCTGAGAGCTATGACGTGACCCCTGCCAACGAGCCCATCATCCACAAGACCATCAAGAAGGTCACCGATGACATCGACAACCTGAAGATGAACACCGCCATCGCCGCCATGATGACCATGGTGAACGAGATGAGCGCCAACGGCGTCACCCGCGGCGACATGAAGTATCTGATCCTGCTGCTGAATCCCTTCGCTCCCCACATCACCGAGGAGCTGTGGGAGATGCTGGCCTTTGCCGCCCAGACCGGCAAGATGTGCTGCCAGGCGGAGTGGCCCGCGTACGACGAGAGCAAGACCGTGGCCAGCACCGTGAACATGGCCGTCCAGGTCAACGGCAAGCTGAAGGGCACCATCACCATGCCCGCCGACAGCGAGGAAAAGGCTGTTGTGGATGCCGCCATGTCTGTTGACAAGGTCCAGAAGGCCACCGAGGGTATGAAGATCGTCAAGACCATTCTGGTGAAGAACCGTCTGGTCAATCTGATCGTAAAGCCTCAGTAATATCCGCGCCGAGTGGCGCGTGCAAGTGTTTTTGCCGTTGGCAAAAACCTTGAAATGGGCGGGCTTTGCCCGCCCATTTGAGTCAAATGCGGGGTTCCCGCAAAATCGGTAGATTTTGTGGGGCGGTATGAAGATCGTCAAGACCATTCTGGTGAAGAACCGTCTGGTCAACCTGATCGTAAAGCCCCAGTAAATCGCGGAAAAAGGCATCTCAAACAAATTTTGTGGAAAAATCCTTGACAATTCCTCCGAAGGTCCGTATAATAGCTTTGTTAACGCCATAGATTATGGCCCTTAAAGTATCCTGGATTGAGCCGGATACCTCGGAGGGAGGGAAATATAGATGTCTGAAATTCATGTGAAGGACGGCGAGTCCATCGACAGCGCACTGAAGCGTTTTAAGCGTTCCTGCGCCAAGGCGGGCGTCATCGCCGAGGTCCGTAAGAGAGAGCATTATGAGAGCCCCAGCGTGAAGCGCCGCAAGAAGTCTGAGGCCGCTCGCAAGAACAAGAAGCGTTATTATTGATGCTGAAAAAGTGCTGTGCCGACAGGCACAGCACTTTTTTATTGCTTCCCCAGCTTGCCCATGATGTCCCTGACCTCCGGCCACATGAGAAACGCTGCGGAAAATCCCATGGACGCGCCCAGCTTCAGCTTTTGGTTCAGCGTCTCCGCGTCGTCGAACAGCACAAAGTGGAACTCGCCGCCCCGGGTGTAGGTGAAATACCGGGCGCACAGCTCCTGGGAGAAGAACACCGACGGCGACTCCCGCTCCATCAGCTTGCGGAACCGTTCTTCGTCCAGCGGTTCCCCCTCGCCGGAGCGGGCGGGCAGGCGGAAATCCATTCGCAGCCGCTGGACGTCCAGCGCCAGACGTCCCGCGCCGCCGTGGGCTTCGGCGGCATCCTGCAGCCGCTGGTTCAGGCTTCCGCCTGAAATGGCGGTGCAGATCAGGATGACGGTGCCGTCACCCGCGTTCTGGGCGTAACGCTCCGGCAGATACAGCGTTCGCCGCGCGGAGGCCAGCGCCGGCCCCAGCCGCTGGGCAAAGGCCAGCCGGTCCCGGCGGATGGGCTCCTCGAAGTCCAGCACCGCGCCGGTGTAGCCCCACCGCCCGCACTCCCGCTGCACCGCCGCGCACAGGGCGTCCGGGTCGCCGATCATCGGCGCCTCCCGGTCACTGACGGACAGCAGCCCGCCCCGGGTCTGGAGCGGCAGGCTTTGCCGCAGCAGGGTGGAGCCGGGGCCGATGCGGTAGGCCACATGGGCCAGTGTCCGGCCGTATTGGGCAGCCTCCCGGGCCTCGCCCGGCGTTACGGCCAGATAGAGCTGCACATCTCACGCCCCCTTGTATTGCCCCACGAAATCTGTTATGATGGACACAATACATTATGCACAGAAGGAGCCGCCTATGCCGTTTTCTCTCGTACCCCACCGCGTGTTCGGCTGTTACGCCGACATCACCCCGGATTACCTCACGGAGCAGGGGATCACCTTGCTGCTCAGCGACCTGGATTTCACTCTGGCCGCGAAAAAGACGCCCCGGCCGGATCAGCCCCTCCGGGACTGGATCGCGGATCTGGCGGCTCACGGCATCGGCTTTATGATCGTGTCTAATAACCGCTCCGGCAGGCGGGTGACGGAGTTCTGCGCGGACCTGGGCGTACCGTATCAGGGCCACGCCCGGAAACCCAGTCCCCGGGGCCTGTACGCCGCCATGGAGCGGGCGGGGGTGGACGCGGCCCACACCGCCATGCTGGGCGACAAGCTGCTGACGGATATGCTGGCCGCCAACCGGGCCGGGGTCCTGGCGCTGATGGTGGAGCCGGTGGGAGGCCCGGTCACCGCCTGGCAGAAAGTGCTCCACGCCCTGCAAGCGCCGTTCAAAGCGGCCAGCCGCCGCCATGCGGAGAAAATTGGATGAAAAAAACGGGGAAGTCGTGGAAAAATACTTGCAATCATGGGCAACATACGGTAAAATATCATCGGTAATTTTACTAGATATAGAATACAGAGAAAATGCCCTCCCGCAGGTCGTTTTCTCGTAGATTTGTGAGGAGGAAAAACTATGCCTACCATTACTGCCGGCGATTTCCGGAAGGGTATGATTTTCGAGATGGAAGGGAAGCCCATGGTGGTCGTGGACTTCCAGCACGTGAAGCCCGGCAAGGGCGCCGCGTTCGTCCGCACCAAGTACAAGAACGTCATCACCGGAACCATCCGTGAGGAGTCCTTCAACCCCACCGCCAAGTTCGAGCAGGGCGCTGTGGAGCGCAAGAACGCCGAGTACAGCTACAACGACGGCGACCTGTACTATTTCATGGACCCGGAGACCTTCGACATGACCCCGCTGAACAAGGACGTGCTGGGCGACGCCTTCCAGTTCGTCAAGGAGAACACCATGTGCACCCTGGTCAGCTACAAGGGCAGCGTGTTCACCGTGGAAGTCCCCAACTTCGTAGAGCTGGAGGTCACTGAGACCGAGCCCGGCGTGAAGGGCGATACCGCCACTAACGTCACCAAGAACGCCGTCCTGGAGACCGGCGCGCAGATCAAGGTGCCCCTGTTCATCAACGAGGGCGAGAAGATCCAGATCGACACCCGTACCGGCGAGTACCTGGGCCGCGTGAAGGAGTAAGACATAAAGGGGGGACTTCCGTCCCCCCTTTCTTCCCCCTTGGAAAGGGAACTACAACATTTTTTATCAAGAAAGGAGCAACCGCTATGGAAATCTCTGAGAAGGTCGCCTATCTGAAGGGCCTGGCCGAGGGCATGGAGCTGGACACCGAGAAGAAGGAGGGCAAGCTGCTCGCCGCTATCATCGATGTGCTGGAGGACATTGCTCTGGAGCTGGAGGACATCCAGGACGAGCAGGCGGAGCTGGCCGACGGCCTGGACGCCGTCAGCGATGACCTGGAGGATGTGGAAGACATCGTGTTCGAGGACTGGGACGACGAGGACGACGAGTACGAGGAAGACGAGCTGGACGAGGATGAGGAGTGCTACGCCACCACCTGCCCCACCTGCGAGGAGACCATCTACTTTGACGAGTCCATCCTAGAAGACGGCGAGGTCATCTGCCCCAACTGCGGCGAGAAGCTGGAGTTCGACCTGACCAGCCTGGACGAGGAACCCGAGGACGGCGAGGAATAATTCCCCGAGAATAGGAAACGCCCGGTGCCTGCGCACCGGGCGTTTTTATATGAGTTGGTATCATACAGGCCCCAGCCAGCTGTCAAAGCTGGTCTCACGAAATTCCTCCAGAGACTGCCGGAATTGGGGCGCCCACTGGGAAACCCGCCCCATTCCCACCGCCAGCGGGTCGATGCAGCGCAGCTTGGCAGGTATCTGGAGCCACTGGCCTTCCGCGGGGCGGCTGGGCCGGGATTCGATGTTTGTGTATCCCCGGTAACGCCGCCACAGCGGACCGCAGACCGCGTCCGCTTCCAGCCTGCGGATGACCTGGGGCTCCGTGCCGTACAGGTCCTCCGGGCCGATGACGTTCCGCTCCAGCGCCAGCCGCAGCAGCCGGGCCAGCACCTCCATGGAGAAGCGGTCCTCGTCCGCCACATAGATGCGGGCGGTGCCCAGGGCGTCCATGGCGAAACCGGCCGCTGTCTCCGGCGTGCGGAAAGCCAGCTCCGGCTGGCCATCCTCATTTTCCGCGACGGTCAGGTCCGCGTAATAAGACCGGGCCTTCTCAAAAGAGATCAGACCGTAGTTCCACAGGTTCCCAAGAGAGTATTCCAACCGGTCCGCCGACAGCCAGGGCGTGTCGTTGTCGGCGATGGGGTAGTCGTGGTAGTCCGCTACTTGAGAGACCGTCAACCCCTCCCGCTGTAAAATACGCCGGATTTCAGGGGAGCGGTCGATCAGCTCCGCTGTCCGAGCCTCCGTGGACTCCTGCCGCAGGTGGTCCCCGTTGAGGAAATCCACCACATGGGCAAAGACCGGGGTGGCGATGTCATGGAGCAGCCCCGCCGCTGCCTGGGCGGGGCTTTTGGTAAAGTGCCACACGATGAGCCCTACGCCCACGCTGTGGTCGAAGCGGGAATAGGGCGCCAGCTTTCGGAACCGGGGGAAGTCCGTGTATTCGCAGCCGCAGTTCATGCCCACGTTTCGCAGCCGCCGCATTTCCGGCGTTTCGGCCAGCTCCCGCAGAAAGGCAGGAAGATCGGGATGGTAGACCGGCCACAGGGCCTGCATGGCGCCCGCCCGGTTTTCCATCACTCCACCGCCTTTTTCTTCAGGCTGCACAGCCCCGCGCCGATGGCGGTGGCGAAGGTGGCGTTTTCGGGTACGATGTAGTGGATGCCGTAGAGCTTTTCAAAATTCTCAAAGTTGGGCTGCACCTGGTCCAGGGTGGTCATGGACCCGGTCAGCACCACAGTCCGGGTATCGCAGCACTGGCAGGCCAGCACCGTCATGGTGCCGATGGCCTGGAGCACCAGATTCACCGCCCCGGCGGCCAGGTCAGCGGGGGAGGCGTCCTCCGCCAGATTGCCGAAGTTGGCGGCGGTGAGGGTGGGGTCCAGCGTGGGAGCGGGGTGGCAGGTAATGTCGGCAATGGTCAGGTCCACCTGGCCCAAATCGCCGCCGGCGGCCAGCTTTTTGATCTGGCCGAACCGCTCCATGCCCACCAGCTTGCGGCACAGGCCGCCCAAGGTGCCGCCGCCGATGCCGCTGCCGCACAGGTGCCGCACGGTGCCGTCCTTTTCCGCCCACATGAAAGCGGTGCCGGTGCCCATAGTGACCACCACGGCCTTGTCCTGGCCGGAGAGCGCCAGCGCCCCGGTGCCGCTGGCGGAGAACTCGTCCACCTTGCAGGTGGGCAGGCCGTAAATGTCGCCCTCCACGTAGCTCGCGCCGACGCCGGTGAGGACGATCCGCCGCACATCTGTCAGGGTCAGTCCGTTGCTGGTGAGATAGTTGCCCAGGGCACCGTACAGGCTGGTCACCTGGTCATCCGCCCGCACCCGCAGCATAGAGACGATGCTCCCGTCGGTCCGGAGCCCCACGATTTTCGTGGTGGAGCCGCCGATGTCAATACCCAAAATCACATCCATGTGATGATCCCTCACTTTGAAAAGCGCCGGGGCGCTTTGATTCTCCCTCATCATAGGGGAGGGGAGCCGCCTTGTCAATCAGAATTGACAAATATTTGACGCGTTTTTTGAAAAACGATTGCTTTTCCGGGCAAAGCCGCTTATAATGCTTATAATCAAGCCAGGTGACAAGACACTTGCCCAACATGATACCGAGGTGTAGTTATGGATACGGAAAAGAAACTGAATATGACCATGCTCTGCGACTTTTACGAGCTGACCATGGGCAATGGGTATTTTCAGGCGGGCTATCAGGACCGGATCACATATTTTGATGTATTCTTCCGGGACGTCCCGGACAAGGGCGGCTTTGCCGTCTGCGCGGGCCTCAGCCAGCTCATTGATTACATAGAAAACCTCCATTTTGATGAGGAGGATATTGCGTACCTGCGGAGTAAGAATCTGTTTTCTGAGGAGTTTTTGAACTATCTCCGGAATTTCCATTTTTCCGGCGATATTTGGGCTATCCCGGAGGGCACACCCATTTTCCCCCGGGAGCCGGTGGTAACGGTCCGGGCCAAGGCTATCGAGGCCCAGCTCATTGAGACGTTCACACTGCTGACGGTGAACCACCAGAGCCTGATCGCCACCAAAGCCAACCGCATCTGCCGGGCGGCTCAGGGGCGGACGGTGCTGGAATTCGGATCCCGCCGGGCCCAGGGCACCGACGGCGCCATCTCCGGCGCCCGGGCGGCCTATATCGGCGGCTGCAAGGGCACGGCCTGCACCATCTCCGACCAGCTCTACGGCGTCCCCGCCGGCGGCACCATGGCCCACTCCTGGGTCCAGATGTTTGACAGCCAGTACGAGGCCTTTAAGACCTACTGCCAGATCTATCCCACCAACGCAACGCTCCTGGTGGATACTTATAACGTCCTGAAATCCGGCGTGCCCGACGCCATCCGGGCCTTCAACGAGGTGCTGAAGCCCCTGGGTATCACCAAGTGCGGCATCCGTCTGGACTCCGGTGACATCGCCTACCTCTCCCGGGAGGCCCGGAAGATGCTGGACGACGCGGGTTGGACCGAGTGCCAGATTTCCGCGTCTAACTCGCTGGACGAGTACATCATCCGGGACCTGCTGCAGCAGGGCGCCAAGATCGACATGTTCGGCGTCGGCGAGCGGATGATCACCGCCAGCAGCCAGCCGGTGTTCGGCGGCGTGTACAAGCTGGCCGCCGTGGAGGATGCCCAGGGCAACATCATTCCCAAGATCAAGGTCAGCGAGAACGTGGACAAGATCACGAATCCCCACTTCAAAAAGACCTACCGCATTTTCGATAAGGCTACCGGCAAGGCCGAAGCGGATTATATCGCCGTCTGGGACGAGACGGTGGATGAGACGCAGCCGCTGGAGCTGTTCGACCCCCGCGCTACCTGGAAGCGCAAGACCTACACGAATTTCGAGGCCCGGCCCCTTCAGGTACAGGTGTTCAAGGGCGGCCAGCTGGTCTACCAGCAGCCCTCCCTCCAGGAAATTCAGAAATACTGCGCGGAGCAGGTGGATACCCTGTGGGACGAGGTGAAGCGGTTCGAGAACCCCCATAAGTATTATGTCGACCTTAGCCAGAAGCTGTGGGACATCAAGCAGGAGCTCCTGCGCCAGCGCAGATAAGGCCCAGCGCCGCCGCGTTTGCGGCGGCGCTGTTTTTCCTCTCAACGAATTTACAGAATCATAGTTGAAGCATTCGCCCGTTTTGGTTATAATGATACCGGAAAGAGAGAAAGACCGGGAGGTGAAGAGCTGTGCATAAAAAGCTCCCCCATCCGCAGGAGCGGACAGAGCGGCGGATCTCCGCCGCGGCCAGCATCGGGATGTGCGTCCTGACGGTGTTGGCGCAGATCGCCACCACATTGCTGCTGACCTATTTCCTGCGGGAGAAAGCCAGCTATGTGTACAGCGTGCTGGAATTTATCGGCGCCATCATTGCCATCCGGGTCTACCAGCGTCCCGGCAGCCCCAGCTATAAGCTGGTGTGGATGTGCCTGCTGCTGGCGGTGCCGGTGGCCGGTATGATCCTGTTCTGCCTGTGGGGCGGCACCCATCAGGCCAAGCAGCTCAGCCTGCGGAAGGTCCCGCCCATCCCCCAGCGGGAGAGCCAGCGGATGGCCAGCGAGGCGAACCTCTCCCGGCTTACCCGGAAATCCCCGGCCTGGGGTCGGCTGGCGGCCTATCTGCAAAAACGGGGCTTTCTGCTGCACCGAAATACCGCCGCCCGGTATTTCGGGGACGGCGCCGCCTTTTTCGATGACCTCATTGCCCATCTCCGGCAGGCGGAGGTCTACATTTTCCTGGAATACTACATTCTGGCGGAGGGCCAGATCTGGGACCGCATTTTTGCGGTGCTGAAAGAGCGGGCCGCCGCCGGCGTGGAGATCCACATCATTTTTGACGATTTCGGCAACCTCACCCGGTTGTCTGACGCGACGCTCCAGACGATCCAGGACGCGGGCATTGAGGTGGAGGTGTTCAACCCCGTTCACCGTTATGTAAACCGCATTTATTTCAATTACCGGGACCACCGGAAGATCGCCGTCATCGACGGCCAGACGGCCTATACCGGCGGCATCAACATCGCGGATGAGTACGCTAACATCGTGGAGCGGTTCGGCCACTGGAAGGACAGCGGCGTCCGCATCGACGGCGAAGGCGCCTGGGGGTTTGCCGCCCAGTTTATGCAGATGTGGAAGATGATGGGCCGGACCTTTTCCAACGAGGATGACTACTACCGTCCCCGGCATGAGATGCCGGAGTGTCCCGGCTGGTGCCAGCCCTTCACCGACGGCCCCCTGAACAACCCGGACAACCCGGTGGAGGAGACGTACCTCCAGCTCATTTCCTCCGCCCAGAAAATGCTGTATATCACCACGCCCTATTACGCGGTGGAGGAGTCCATGCAGCAGGCGCTGTGTATCGCGGCGGACGCCGGGGCGGATGTGCGGCTGCTGGTGCCCGCCATCCCGGATAAGAAGTACGCCTACATGGTGGCGGAGACCTACTGGGGCGAGCTGCTGGCCCACGGCGTGAAGATTTACAAGTATGCCCCCGGCTTCGTCCACGCCAAGAGCGTGATGGTGGACCGGGAGGTGGCCCTGGTGGGCAGCACCAACATGGACTACCGGACCTTCCAGCTCCACTACGAATGCGCCGTGCTGATGTACCACATGCCGGTGGTGGAGGAACTGCTGGAGGACATGGACGATATGATGTCCAAGAGCAAGCAGTACACGCTGGAGGAGTGGAACAGCCGCTCCTGGATGCGGAAGATGTTTTCCTCCATTTTGCGGCTGGGGGCCATATTCCTATAATAAAGAGGGGACTGGCGTCCCCCCTTTAAGATTCCCCCCACCAGTGAATACGATTCACTGGTGAACGCGCCCAAGGCGCTTAGGTCAAAGTATTTTTGTCAGGCGCATGTCCTGACAAAAATGATTGAAATTGATTCTTTTGCCGGAGGCAAAAGAACCAGGGGCGTGCCCCTGGACCCCAGGGGGCGGCCATCGGCCGCCCATCATTTCTGAATGC
The DNA here is from genome assembly GCF_021531435.1 of Oscillibacter valericigenes. Classification (GTDB taxonomy): domain Bacteria; phylum Bacillota; class Clostridia; order Oscillospirales; family Oscillospiraceae; genus Oscillibacter; species Oscillibacter valericigenes_B. The sequence continues at coordinate 44,914 of NZ_JAFBIS010000008.1, read as the reverse complement.
ACCGGAGGTTCCCATGTCCCGTGAACTGACGCCCCAGGAGATTGCCGAGCGCAGTCTCATCAAAACCTACCGCAAACAGCTCTGGAATCCGTTCATCGCCGCCGTGAAGCGGTATGAGCTGGTGTCCCCTGGGGACCGCATTGCCGTGTGTATCTCCGGCGGCAAGGACTCCGTGGTGCTGGCAAAGCTGATGCAGGAGCTGCAAAAGCACACGGACCAGCCCTTTGAGCTGACCTTTCTGGTGATGGACCCTGGCTATAACCCGGAGAACCGGGCGCTGATCGAGGAGAACGCCCGGACACTGGGCATCCCCATCACCATATTTGACAGCGATATTTTCGACGTCACGGTCCAGGTGGACAAAAACCCCTGCTACCTCTGCGCCCGGATGCGCCGGGGCTTTCTGTACGCCAAGGCCCGGGAGCTGGGCTGCAACAAGATCGCCCTGGGTCACCACTTTTCTGATGTGGTGGAGACGACCCTTCTGGGCCTGTTTTACGGCGCCCAGCTCCAGGCCATGCCTCCCAAGCTCCACAGCAAAAACTTCCCGGGCATGGAGCTGATACGGCCCCTGTACTGCGTCCATGAGGACGCCATCATCGCCTGGAAAAACTACAATCATCTGCGGTTCCTCCAGTGCGCCTGCCGGTTCACGGAGGAGCGGGACGCGGCGGAGGACGGCGTGGGGGAGAGCAAGCGGCAGGAGATGAAGCTGCTGCTGCGGGAGCTGAAAAAGACCAATCCCAACATTGAAAAGAGCATCTTCCGGGCCATCCACGGCGTCCAGCTGGATACGTTTCCCGGCTTTAAATACCGGGGCAAAGCCCATTCCTTCCTGGACTTCTACGATGACCCCGACCCACTGGGGGAGGATGACGCCTGACAGGAGAAAATATGGAGTATTACCGTTGTGAAAATCCGGACTGCGGCTTTGTGGCCGAAGCGGAGCCGGATTTTTGCCCCCGCTGCGGCGGAACGTTCTTCAACGCCGTGACGGAGGAGGAACTGACCGCGGCCAACTGGGTGTCCCTGGGCAATGATGCCGTGGATGATGCGCGCGGGACCGACGCCCTGGCCTGCTACCAGCGGGCCGTCGCCATGGATGACCCCCTGGGCCTGACGAATCTGGCCTGGTGCTTTGAGGCGGGGGTGGGCGTTCCGGCGGATCCCCGGCAGGCGGTGCTGCTGTACGCCCAGGCCGCGGCCCGGGATTACATACCGGCTCTGACGAATCTGGGCTACTGCTATGCCAACGGCATCGGCGTGGAACAGGATGACGCCAAAGCCGCGGAGTGCTTCCAAAAGGGCGCGGCGCAGGGCTTTCCCCGGGCCCAGTTCCTGCTGGGCGAGGCACACAGCCGGGGCGCGGGTGTGGAGCTGGATGACGCTGAGGCAGTGAAGTGGTACCGCTCCGCCGCCTGGCTGGGGTATCCGCCAGCGCAGACGGAGCTGGGCCGGTGCATGGAATTCGGCGCGGGCACTCCGAAGGACCTGGAGCAGGCGGTGCGATGGTACCGTGCCGCCGCGGAGCAGGGCCACGCTCCCGGCCAGTGCTGTCTGGGATTTTTGTATGAGATCGGCCAGGGCGTGGAGCAGAGCTGGGCGGATGCGGTCCGCTGGTACCGCGCGGCTGCGGAGCAGGGCTATCCCCGGGCGCAGTGCAATCTGGCCTGGTGCTATGAACACGGAAAAGGTGTGGAGAAGGATCTAAAGTCCGCTCTCTCCTGGTACCGCGCAGCGGCAGACCAGGGCTATCCCCGGGGGCTGTTTGCCGTTGCCCGGGCTTATGACTATGGCAATGGCGTGGAGCAGGACCAGGCGGAGGCCTGCCGCTGGTATCAAAAGGCGGTGGACGCCGGTTCCGCCGCGGCCATGTGCGATTTGGGCGTCTGCTACGAGCGGGGAGAGGGCGTCCCCCGGGACTATGAGAAGGCGGCGAAATTGTACCGCCGTGCGGCCGACGCCGGTAATCTGGCGGGCCAGTGCAACCTGGGCTACCTGTACGAGTGCGGCCGGGGCGTGGAACAGAGCTGGGAAGAGGCGGCGAAGTGGTACCGTGCCGCCGCGGTGAAGGGATTCGCCCGGGCGCAGTGCAACCTGGCCTGGTGCTATGAGCACGGCAAAGGCGTGGAGCGGAATCTGAAGCGGGCTGCCCATTGGTATCGCCAGGCGGCGGACCAGGAGGACCCCCGGGGCATGTACTGCATGGGGGTCTGCTGCAAGCGTGGCCGCGGCGTGGAGCAGGATTGGGCGGAGGCCGTCCGCTGGTATGAGAAAGCGGCGGACGCTGGCTATGCCGCCGCCCAGTGCAACCTGGGTGTGTGCTATGAGCACGGCGAGGGCGTGGAAGAAGACCTCTGCAAAGCGGCGGAGCTGTACCGTGCGGCGGCGGAGCAGGGCGACCCGGCGGGCCAGTGCAACTTAGGCTACCTGTATGAGAGCGGGAAAGGCGTGCCCCAGAGCTGGGAGGAAGCCGCCAAGTGGTACAAAGTGTCCGCCGATGCCGGCTACGCCCGTGCCCGGTGCAACTTGGGCGTGTGCTGTGAATTTGGCCACGGCGTGGAAAAAAACGTGAAAAAGGCCGCGGAACTATACCGCCAGGCGGCGGAGCAGGGCGACCGGACGGGCCAGTGCAACCTGGGCTACCTGTACGAGACCGGCGTGGGCGTGACCAAGAGCTGGAAGGAGGCTGTGCTTTGGTACCGGAAGGCGGCGGAGCACGAACTGCCCCGCGCCCAGTACAATTTGGCCTGGTGCTATGAAAATGGCCGTGGCGTGGAGAAGGACAGAGACCGGGCGCTGGAGCTGTACCGCAAAGCGGCGGAACAGGACTATGCGGACGCTCAAAAAGCGTTGGCCCGACTGTCCTGCAGCGGCCGGGAGAAAAAAAGCGGATTCTTCAAAGGATTTTTCGGTGGCCGAAAGGGGTAAAAAAAGTCAAAAAGAATTTCAGAAATCCCCTTGACAAAAAAACGAATTTCTGTATAATAATATCTGTTCGCTGCGGCGGACAGGTATAGCGGGTTTGTGTAAAGGTAGCACAGCAGACTCTGACTCTGTATGTGAGGGTTCGAATCCTTCACCCGCTGCCAGATGAAAAACCTCGGAACCACAATGGTTCCGAGGTTTTTTCTTGCATTTCAATGGATTGGCGGTTTTCTGAGGGCCCTTTTTTCATAAATAATATCAGAAAACCTCGCTACCACGCCCGCAGCTCCCAGAAAGCGACGGCGCTGGCCGCCGCCACATTCAGAGAGTCCACCTGGTGGGCCATGGGGATACGGACGGTGTAATCGCATTCGGCGATGGTGCGCTCCGCCAGGCCGTCGCCCTCGGTGCCCAGTACGATAGCCAGCTTCTCTTCCGCCGCCAGGTGGGGATCGTCGATGCTGACGGAGTCGTCACTCAAAGCCATGGCGGCGGTCTGGAACCCCAGCTTCCGCAGCCGTTCCAGTCCCGGCTCCGGCCATTCCGACGGTTCGCTGCCGATGCGGGTCCAGGGCACCTGGAACACGGTGCCCATGCTGACCCGGACCGCCCGGCGGTACAGCGGGTCGCCGCAGGTGGGCGTGACCAGCACGGCGTCGATGTTCAGCGCGGCGGCGGAGCGGAAGATAGCGCCAACGTTGGTGGAGTCCACGATCCCCTCCAGCACCGCCACCCGGCGGGCGTTTGCGCAGACGTCTTCCACGGAGGGCAGGGGCGGGCGGCGCATAGCGCACAGCACACCCCGGGTCAGGGCGTAGCCGGTGAGACCCTCCAGAATTTCCCGGCTGGCGGTGTAGACGGGGATTCCTTCGCAGCGGGCGATAATGTCCCGGCCCTGCCCGTCGATATGCCTGGGCTCCATCAGCAGCGACACCGGCTCATACCCTGCGTCCAGAGCCCGTCCGATGACCTTGGGGCTCTCCGCGATGAAAACGCCCTTTTCAGGCTCCAGCCGGTTTCGCAGCTGAGCCTCCGTCAGGCGGGCAAAAACGTCCAGCTCCGGCGCCGCGATGTCCGTGATTTTGATGATGTTCGGCATACGATCTCTCCAGTCGGAAAAGTTTTCACGATGGAGACATTATAGCCCTGGGTCACGGCGCTGTCAAACCTCCGGCAGCTCGTCCAGGGAGGCAAAGGTGAACCCCATGCCCTCCCACTTGGTCAGCAAGTCGTCCAGGATTTCCGCGTTGGTTTTGGAGGTGGAGTGGAGCAGGACGATGGCGCCGCCGTGGATGCGGGGCAGCAGTTTGGCGTAGGCCTGTTCCGCCGTGGGCTGGTTGTCCACATACCAGTCCACATAGGCCAGGCTCCAGAAGATGGTCTTGTACCCCAGCGCCTGGGCCTGCTTCAGGTTCTCCACGCTGTATTTTCCCTGGGGCGGACGGTAGTACATCGGCAGGTCCTCGCCCACCGTCTCCTTGTATAGCGCCGCCAGAGATTCCAGCTCTTTCTGGAAAGCCGCCTGATCACTAATGGCCGACATATCCGGGTGGTGGTAGGTGTGGTTGCCCACGATGTGCCCCTCCGCCGCCATCCGGCGAATGATGTCCGGCGCGGTCTCAATCATATTTCCCACCACGAAGAAGGCGGCGGGGGCGTTGTGCTTTTTCAGCGTGTCCAGAATGGATTCCGTGTATCCGTTCTCATACCCGCAGTCAAAGGTGAGATAGATGACCTTTTGGGAGGTGTCCCCCAGGTAGTAGGCGTCGTACTGGGCCAGATCCTCCACCGTGGCATTGCCCACCGGGGACTGCCCCTCGTTGGGGAAGGACAGTCCCCAATTGGCGGCGGATGCGGGGATGGCGGCGGAGGCGGACGCGGCCTCGGACCGGGACGTCACCCGGCGCTGGACGTACAGCGCCCCCGCCAGAAACAGGCAGGGAAGAAGCAGCATCAGGGAATTGCGGAGCAAACGGCGCATGAAAAGACCTCCTGTCAGCAGTGATGCCACCAGTTTGCCCGAAAATCCAGGAATTATTATTGTTATGTAAACCTTGCAAAGGCTGTCGAAATCTGGTATGATAAACGCCGGACGTGACACAAGACCGAGAGGAGATGACGCGATGATCGCCGCTGTCTGTATTGATGACCGGAACGGCCTGTTGTTCAACCGCCGGCGGCTCAGCCGGGACCGTGCCCAGCAGGAGGACCTGCTGGCCCTGTGCGGTAAAAAGCCGCTGTGGTTGGCGCCTTATTCCGCGCCCCTGTTCGACTGGGCACCGGAGCGGGTGCGGGTGGAAGAGAAGTTTCTGGAACAGGCCGCCCCCGGAGACATCTGCTTTGTGGAGGACCGCCAGCTCCCGGCGGAGAAGCTGGAGGGCCTCATCCTCTACCGCTGGAACCGGGCCTATCCGTCGGACGTGCGATTGGAGCTGGACCTGTCCCGGTTTGCGCTGACGGAGCGGGCAGAGTTTTCCGGCACCTCCCATGAGACCATCACCCGGGAACGGTATACGAGAAAAGAGGACTGACCATGGCAAAGCAACAGACGAAAACCATCCATTTGACCGTGAAGCAGGCGCTGCTGGTGGTCGTGCTGCTCATCGTGGTGAGTGCGGTACGCTGGTATCTGACGCCCCCGGCGGAGACCTATTCCATGGAGAATATCCCGCCCTATGACGGTACGCCCTACGTGGTCCTCAACGACAACCAGCCCTCCTTCACCGAAGAGGACATGACGGATGTCTCCTACGAGTTTTACAGCGACCTGGACGAGCTGGGCCGCTGCGGTGTGACGGAGGCCTGCATCGGCCGGGACCTGATGCCCACGGAGAAGCGGGGGGACATCAGCTCCGTGAAGCCCACCGGCTGGGTGCAGAACCAGTACGACTTTGTGGACGGCAAGTCCCTGTGGAATCGCTGCCACCTGATCGGCTTCCAGCTGGCGGGAGAGAACGCCAACGAGTGCAACCTCATCACCGGCACCCGCTACCTGAACGTGGAGGGGATGCTGCCCTTTGAGAACCTGGTGGCGGACTATGTGAAAGAAACGGACAACCACGTTCTCTACCGGGTGACCCCGGCCTTCCAGGGCACGGAGCTGGTGGCCCGGGGCGTTCAGATGGAGGCGTACTCCGTGGAGGACAGCGGCGACGGCGTCTGCTTCAACGTGTTCTGTTACAACGTTCAGCCCGGTGTGGAGATCGACTACGCCACCGGCGACAACTGGCTGGCGGAGGAGGCTGCTGCCTGATGGAAAGCCTTTGGAAACAGTTTGACCGTCTGGTGGTGTTCGACACGGAGACCACCGGCATCGAGTTTGGCAGGGACGCCATCATCGAGCTGGGGGCCGTGTCTCTGGAGGAAGGCGGGGAGACCGGCAGCATGGACCGGCTCATCCGCCTGCCGGAAGGGAAATCCCTGCCGCCCTTCATCACGGACCTGACAGGCATCACGGATGAACAGCTTCAAAGCGAGGGCGTGGCACCGCGGGAGGCCGCCGGGGATTTCTGCGCCCTTCTGGAGGGGGCGGAGCGGCCCCTGCTGGTGGCCTATAACGCCCAGTTCGATTTGAATTTTCTCTTTTGGTTTCTCCGGCCCTTCGGCCTGGTGGAGGTGCTGAAAAAGCCCCGGTTTCTGGACGCCCTGACAGTCTACCGGGACCGCCGGGACTATCCCCACAAGCTCTGCAACGCCATCGAGACCTATGGCCTGACGGACGCGGTCAACAGCCACCGGGCGGTGGACGACGCCCGGGCCACGGTCCAACTGCTGGAGGCTATGGCGGCGGAGCGGGACGACCTGGCACAGTACATCGACCTTTTCGGCACCCACCCCAAATACGGCGTCTCCGGCCGGAAGATCTCCTCTGTGACCTACCGTTCCCAGCCCTATCAGCGGACAGTTCCCCTTTATGAATTAAAATAATGCTGAAAAAACATGGACGGCATTTGCCGCCCGTGTTTTTTCATATATCACAAGATTTCTCTTGACCTTCCATTGGGTGGAAGGTGTATCCTCAGCCCGTACCAAAAAAATTTCCAGCTTTCACCTTGACAAACGGCAAAATTGTGCTATTGTACTAATTGACTAAGACAATGGGCAAAGAAAAATGATAGGGCCTGAAGAAAACGGCTGCGCCGTACCGTTATAGAAAGCGGAAGAACAGCCGTCAGGCCGGAATAAGGAGAACTTGTATGAATGAGATCATGGATCAGGAGGAGCAGTTCCTCCCGGAGAAGAAGCAAAGAAGATTCCATCTCGGCAAGAAGGGCCGGGTCTTTGTGGTGCTGCTGGCCGTGGTGGTTTTGGCTACTTCGGTGCTGCCCCGGCTGGGGGGCGGCACCGAAGCGGCGGAGACGTCCTACACGGTGGAGCAGGTGGTCCGCCGGGACCTGTCGGTATCGGTCAGCGGTTCCGCCACGCTGGAGCCCGCGGACTCCTACCAGGTGAATACCCTGATCTCCGGGGCCATTCTCAGCGCCCCCTTTGAGGAGGACGATCTGGTGGAGGAGGGCGCGCTGCTTTACGAGCTGGACAGCGGCGACGCCCGGAATTCCGTCAGCCGGGCGGGACTCTCCGTGCAGCAGGCCCAGTTGAGCTATGACCAGGCCAAAGAGACCCGGCGCCCCACGGCCCCCATCAGCGGCACCATCAGCGAGGTCTATGTCCACAACGGCGACGACGTCACCGCCGGCGCCGCCCTTGCGAAGATCGTCGCCAGCATGGACCTGTCCATTGACTTTTTGTTCCCCTATGTGGCCCCGTCCGAGTTTTACGTGGGCCAGAAGGCCACGGTGTTCGTGGGCAGCTTCGTGGAACCGGTGAGCGGCACCGTCACAGCGGTGTCCAACAGTACCGCCGTCACCAGCAACGGCATGGAGGGCAGCAGCGTCCGGGTGAAGGTGGAGAACCCCGGCGTCCTGTCCGACGCCTATACCGCCTCCGCTGTCATCGGCAGCTACACCAGCTATGGCAGCGCCGCCATCAATATGCCCGCCGCCGCCACGGTCTACGCCGCCGGCAGCGGTTCCGTCAGCGGCTTTGACAAGCTGATGGGCAGCACCGTCACCAAGGGCGAGGTCCTCTGCACGGTGGACTCCGCTGCCATCCGGGACCAGATCGAAACCGCCCGGCTGACACTGGAGAGCGCCAATCTGTCCGCCTCCTCCGCCAGCGGCAGCCTGGATGACTACAAGATCACCTCTCCCATCTCCGGCACGGTCATTGAGAAGAACTTCAAGGCCGGGGACAAGGTGGACGGCTCCGCCAGCGGCACCCTGGCTGTTATCTACGACCTGAGCTGCCTGAAAATGCAGATGAACGTCAACGAGCTGGACATCGGCAAGGTGAAGGCGGGCCAGACGGTGGACATCACCGCCGCCGCTCTGCCCGGTGAGGCCTACACCGGCACCGTGGAGCGGGTCAGCGTCAACGGCACCACCAAGGACGGCTTCACGACCTATCCCGTCACCATTGCCATTCCGGAGTTCGGCGGCCTGATGCCGGGGATGAACGTCTCCGCCTCCATCCGGTGTGACACGGCGGAGGACGTCCTCACCGTGCCCGTGGCCGCTGTGGACCGGGGCGGCACGGTGCTGGTTGCTCCCGCGGAAGCCCTGGGAGAGGACGGTTCTTTGGCAGACCCCTCCAGACTGGAAGAACGCGCCGTCATTTTGGGCCGCAGCGATGACGCCTACATTGAGATCACCTCCGGCCTGACGGAGGAAGACCGGGTGGCGTACCAGGCCGCTCCCGTCCCGGAGGGCTGACCATGGCGCATCTCATTGAACTGAAAGACGTATACAAGATTTATCCCATGGGCGGCGAGGCCGTCCACGCCCTGGACGGCGTCAGCCTGACCATTGACCGGGGCGAGTTCGTGGCCATCGTGGGTCAGTCCGGCTCCGGCAAATCCACTGCCATGAACATCATCGGTTGTCTGGATGTGCCCACCTCCGGCACCTACCGCCTGGGCGGTGTGGACGTGTCCACCATGGATGACGACCGGCAGGCGGAAATTCGCAACAAAATGCTTGGCTTCGTGTTCCAGCAGTATAACCTCATTCCCAAGCTGACAGTCCTGGAAAATGTGGAACTGCCCCTGCTGTACGCCGGTATTTCCGGCCAGGAGCGCCGGGAGCGGGCTGTGCAGGCCCTGGACCGGGTGGGCCTGGCGGATAAACAGAAGCACCTGCCCAACCAGCTCTCCGGCGGCCAGCAGCAGCGGGTGTCCATTGCCCGGGCGCTGGCGGGGAAGCCCTCGGTCATCCTGGCGGACGAACCCACTGGCGCTCTGGACTCCCGGACGGGCCGGGAGGTGCTGGAGTTTCTGCAGAAGCTCAACGAGGAGGGGGATACCGTGGTCCTCATCACCCATGACAATGCCATCGCCCGAAAGGCCAGGCGCATCGTCCGCCTTCAGGACGGCCGCATCATCTATGACGGCGACGCCGCCGCTCCCCAGGCGGTGGTGCGGGCCGAGGAGGAGCAGGTATGAATGTCACCCAATCCTTCAAGCTGGCGCTGAAGTCCCTGCGGACCAGTAAAATGCGGGCATTTCTCACCATGCTGGGTATTGTCATCGGCGTGGCGTCGGTCATTATCATCATCTCCCTGGGCAACGGCCTGACGGGTATGGTGGAGCAGCAGGTGCAGAAGCTGGGCGTCACCCAGGTGATGTTTTACACCTGGGGCCGGGGCGACGGCAGCACCATGGAGCTGGACAGCCAGGAAGTCATGGACTTCATTGACAGTCACCCGGAGACATTCAGCGGCGTGACCCCCTGGGTCAGCGGCGGCCAGGGTGTGCGGCAGGGGAGCAACGAGTTCAAAAAGACCGGCATCTACGGTGTCAGCGAGGCTATGTACCGGCCGGAGAACGGAACTACCCTGGATGGAGAGCCACTGGCAAAGGGACGGTATCTGCAATACGTGGATGTGACCCAGCGAAAGAACGTCTGTGTCATCGGGGCTTACCTGGAGCAGGAGGCTTTCCGGGGGGACGCCCTGGGAAACACGCTCTATATCGGCGGCGTGCCCTATACCGTCATCGGCGTAATGCAGCGGCAGCAGACCACGATGACCGAAGGCAGCTCTGATGACCGGGTCTACATCCCCTATGAAAACGCCATGGCACTCTCCGGCAGCCGCACCGTGACCCTGTATCAGGCCACGGCGGTCTCCCGGGACACGGTGGGCCAGGCCAAGGCCCTGCTGAACGATATGCTGTGGAATTTCTATCAGGATGAAGACGCCTATTACATCGAGACGATGCTGGACCAGGTGAACCTGATCAACGCCATGATGGGCGTCGCCATGGCGGTTCTCATTGCCATCGCCGCCATTTCCCTGCTGGTGGGCGGCATCGGCATCATGAACATCATGCTGGTGTCCGTCACGGAGCGCACCCGGGAGATCGGCATCCGCAAGTCCCTGGGCGCCAAACGCCGGGACATCCGCCGCCAGTTCATCATCGAGGCCGGCACCACCTCCGCCCTCGGCGGCCTGGTGGGTATTCTCTTCGGCTATCTGATGGCGGTGGCTGTGGGCTCCCTCTTCGGCGGGATGCTGGTGGAGTCCCTGGGAGCGGCCAGCGGCGTCACCTTCAACGCCACGCCCACTCTGGGGGCCATTCTGGTCAGTTTCGGCGTCAGCGTGGGCATCGGGATGCTGTTCGGCTACCTCCCCGCCAACAAAGCGGCCAAGCTGAATCCCATTGACGCTCTGCGGTACGAATAAGATGCAAGCAGGGGATACCGTTTCAACGGCATCCCCTGCTGAAATTTTCCCCTTTCCGCGCAAACTTTTTTCCCCGGTTCTCCGTCTAACAGACAGAACGAACAGAAAGGACCATGCCAACGTGTCACATATCCGGGAAACACAACTGACAACGTATCTTGTGGAAAATCAGGCGCGGTTTTACCGTCTGGCATACAGCTATCTGCATAACAGGGAAGACGCTTTGGACGCGGTACAGGCCGCTGTCTGCAAAGCACTGGAGAAACAGGACAGCTTGAAGGATGCGGACGCCATGCGCACCTGGTTTTACCGCATTTTGGTCAACGTGTGTACAGACCAGCTCCGCGGCCGGAAGCGGGAGGCTCTGGCGGCGCCGGAGGATTTGGACCCCGGCAGCTACGAGGACCCGCTTCCGGGGGATGATGCCCTGGCCCGCAGGGTGGAAGCCCTGCCGCCGGAACTGCGGACGGTCATCGAGCTGCGGTTTTACGAGGAGCTGCCGCTGAAAGAGATCAGCGCGGTTCTGGGCTGTCCTCTCAGCACGGTCAAGACGCGGCTGTACACCGGATTGAAAAAACTACGTGTCTCACTGGAAGGAGAAGAGGTATGAACGAATTCAAGGAAGCGAAACAGGTATATGAGGAGACGCCTATTCCCGCCGAGCTGGACCAGCGGGTCCGGGCGGGCATCCGGCAGGGAAAGGCCAAGCGTGCCCGCCGGGCCTGGGGACGGCGGCTGGGCACCGTGGCCGCCTGCTTTGCGGTGGTCGTGGGTGCGCTGAACCTGTCGCCCACCATGGCGTCCGCCGCCGCCGACATTCCGGTGCTGGGCGGACTGTTCCAGATCCTCACCGTCCGCAGCTATACGGATGAAAACGCGGACCGCACGCTGGAGGTGGAGCAGCCCGCCGTGACTGGCTCGGATTTCGCCGACGCCGTCAGCGCGGAAATCCAGGAGCGGGTGGACGCCAAGACCGCCGAAGGCGAGCAGCTTGTGGCAGAGTACAAGGACGCGTTCCTGGCCACCGGCGGTTCCCAGGAGGAATGGGAGCAGCACGATATCACCGTCAGCGTCTCTTATGACATCAAGTCCCAGACCGATACCGTGGTCTCTTTCCTGGTGGAGTCCAATGTGTCGTTTTCCAACGCCTATTGGGAGCGGACCTATTATAACCTGGACCTGGCGGCGGACAAGGATCTGACTCTCCGGGACCTGCTGGGCGAGGACTGGGTGACCATCTGCAACGACAGCATCCGGACCCAGATGGCCGCGGACCCCTCCGTGTACTTTGATGAAAGCATGGGCGGCTTCACCACCGTGGATGAGACCACCAGCTTTTATATCGCCCAGGCCGGAAACCCCGTGGTGGTGTTCCCGCCCTATGCGGTAGCCCCCGGTGTCATGGGGTATGTGGAATTTGAGATCAGCCGGTAATATGATACAAAAGGACCCGAACCATCCGGTTCGGGTCCTTTTGTATATATAGAGAGGGGAGGGTAAACTCAAATCAGGCCCTGGGCCAGCATGACGTCGGCCACCTTCTTGAAACCGGCGATGTTGGCGCCCACCACCAGGTCGCCGGGGACGCCGCACTCCACGGAGGCGTTGAAGATGTTGTGGAAGATGTTGGTCATAATGTCCTTCAGCTTGGCGTCCACTTCCTCGAAGGTCCAGGAGTAGCGCATGGAGTTCTGGCTCATTTCGAGACCGCTGGTGGCCACGCCGCCGGCATTGGCTGCCTTGGCGGGGGCGAACAGGAGTCCGGCCTCCTGGAACACATGAATCGCCTCGGGACGGCAGGGCATATTGGCGCCTTCGGCCACGGCCATAGCGCCGTTCTTCACGATGATCTTGGCGATCTCGCCGTCGATCTCGTTCTGGGTGGCGCAGGGCAGGGCGATGTCGCAGGGCACGTTCCAGATGTTGCGGAAGCCCTCGGTGTAGGTGCTGCCGGGGACCCGCTCGGCGTATTCCTTGATACGGCCGCGGTGACCCAGCTTGATGTCCTTCACCACGTCCAGGTCAATGCCGTTGGGATCGTGGATATAGCCGTTGGAATCGCTCATGGCCACGACCTTGCCGCCCAGCTGGGTGGCCTTCTGGCAGGCAAAGATGGCCACGTTGCCGGAGCCGGAGATGACCACGGTCTTGCCTTCGAAGCTGTCCTTGCGCATGCACTTGAGCATTTCCTCGGTCAGGTAGCACAGGCCGTAGCCGGTGGCCTCGGTACGCACCAGGGAGCCGCCGAATTCCAGGCCCTTGCCGGTGAGGACGCCGGCGTCGTAGCTGCCGCGGATGCGGCGGTACTGGCCGAACAGATAGCCGATCTCACGGGCGCCCACGCCGATGTCGCCGGCGGGCACGTCCACGAACTGGCCGATGTGACGGTTCAGCTCGGTCATAAAGCTCTGGCAGAAGCGCATGACCTCGCCGTCACTCTTGCCCTTGGGGTCGAAGTCGCTGCCGCCCTTGGCACCGCCCATGGGCAGGCCGGTGAGACTGTTCTTCAGGATCTGCTCAAAGCCCAGGAATTTCAGAATAGACATATTGACAGTGGGATGGAACCGCAGGCCGCCCTTGTAGGGACCGATGGCGGAGCTGAACTGGATGCGGTAGCCGCGGTTGACATGGACCGCGCCCTTGTCATCGATCCAGGGCACCCGGAAGCAGATCATGCGCTCCGGCTCCACGAAGGTCTCAATGATGCCCTTCTGTTCATACTCAGGATGCTGTTCCACGATGAGGTCCAGGCTCTCCAGGACCTCCAGCACGGCCTGATGGAATTCCTTCTGATCCGGGTCCCGGGTGACGACCTGGGTATATACCCGCTGCAAATACTCGCTCTTCAACATGATTCGTATGCCCCTTTTTCTTTCTTTTGGTGTTTAGCGCATTGAATTTTCCCACTCAATAGAATATCGGAAAACATGGATTTTGTACAAGACTTAAAATTCCTAAAATGTAAAACGATTATACGAGCCGATTTCTGCAAATTTTACAAAAAAATCAGCACCTTTTCCAACAGTGGACAAAGGCACTGATTTTTGTTTCCGAGAGAGGTACTACCTTATAAAGCCATATGTGTTTTAAAGCGTGCTCATGGCGTCCCGCGTCCGGTCTGTAACGGCCCCCTCAAAGACCCGGGTGCCGTGGCCGTGGAGGGTCTCCAGCGCGGCGGCGGCCAGGGTGCAAGGGGTCTGGCCGTTCATGGACAGGTCCATGTCGAAGATGAACTTCACCTCCGGGTCCTGCTGGGCGCCGGGGGCGTTGTTCTGGATGCGGCCCGGACCGGCGTGAATTTTGGCCTGGCAGGAGGAGTCCAGCTTCAAAAGCAGGTCGCTGGAGCAGTTCACCACCTGATCCTCCCGGATGTCCGGCTCCCGCAGGGCGCCGGTGTAGGCGGGAGCGAACAGCTCCGCCCAGGGGACGTCCTCCAGCCCCAGCTTCTGGCGGGAAAAGAGGTTGATATAGCGGATGCCCACCCGCTGGAAATAGGCGGGCTTGTACAGCTTGATAAACGCCGCCAGCGGCTTGTCCAGATGGCGGGCAAACTCCTCCCAGCCGGTGTAGCGCAGGGTGGACAGGGCAATGAAATCCTTGGTGAGGTTCAGCTTCCATTTGCCGTCGGCGGAGAGGAAGTGGTAATTCGTCACCGGCGGCTGCTGTTCCACTCGGGGATTTGGGCCGCCCAGCCCGGAGACCTTGGGCGGCGTCGCGTCCTGCCGGCGGGCATACTGGGGGAAATCCTCCCGGATAGCCTCCTGAAAGTCGGCGGGCTCCACGGTGTTGATGGTGAGGATGGTGGGGAAGCGGAGCTGGCAGATGACCTCATGGGCGGGAGAATTGGGGTAATGGCTCCTGGGCCGGTCGGAAAACAGCATAGTCGTATGCTCCTTTGCGTTCTTGATACCCTTATTCTATGCCCCGTGCCCGCAAAAGTCAAATAGATGCCTTACAGATAAAACCGGTGGCAGCCGATGGTTTTGCAATATGTCCGGTTGGCGTTGATCCACAGTCCCTGGGACAAAGCCGGCGCGTAAAAGTACAGCGCGTCTCCGATGACGTTTTCCCCGGCCAGCACCCGCCGGGCGGCCTCCATAGCCTGGGCGGTGGGGGCCTTGTAGACGGTGCCGTTGGAGACCGGCTCGAACTGCACGCCGTCCACCCGGTCGAAGATGACGCCGGGGATGGTGTCGGGGAACTCCCGGCTGGCCACCCGGTTCAGCACCACGTTGCCCACGGCGATCTGGCCCTCCAGACACTCGCCGCCGCTTTCGGCGCTGATGATGCGGCTGAGCCAGTAAAAGTCCGCCGCGTCGTGGGCCGCCCCGGCGGAGGTCACCGCCGCGCCGCCCAGGTACGGGTCCCACTCGGCGCTGCCGCCCAGGGCCTCTGTCACCAGCCGCAGGGGGACGTAGGTCCGGCCGTTTTCCACCGTGACCCGTCCGGCATATTCCCGGCCGCCGATGGTGATGGTGTCCGCCGCCGGGTCCGCCGCCAGCCGTAGGGAGCCGGACACTGCCACGGCCTCCTGTTCCGCGCTGTCCCAGGAGACCGTCCAGCCGCCAAGAGCGTCCAGCAGATACCGCAGGGGGACATATGTAACGCCCTGTTCCACGTAGGAGCCGCTTTTCAGCACCGTGCCATCCGCCTGAACGGGCACGGCCCTGGCCGCCTGGACGGGGAGGGAGAGGGACGCGGCGGCCAGCAGGCCGCACAGAACTTGTCGCTTCATTGCGTTTTTTCCTTTCTGTGGTTTTTTCCGCAATCCATGGTACAGGAATCTCCCTGCTGGAAGCAACCCTCAAAACCTGGTATCCATCCCAGGATCCTCCAATGCTGTTGACAATATCGTAAAACGATATTACAATCAAAACATAGAATATCGTGTTTCGATATTGGAGGAGACGCCCATGGCGAAGGAACCCCTGAAAGTTCTGACGGAGAGCATGTTTTACGTCCTGCTGAGCCTGCTGCGGCAGGAGCGGTGCGGCACGGAGATCGTGCGGTTTGTGGATGACACCACGGCGGGCCGGGTGCCCCTGGGCCCGGGAACGCTGTACACCATTTTGGCGAAGTTCCAGGAGGAGGGGCTCATCCGGGAGACGGCGGTGGAGGGCCGCAAGCGGACCTATGCCATCACAGACCGGGGACGGGCCCTGTATCGCCAGGAGCTGAGCCGCCTGAAGCTCTGCGTCGCCGACGGCGACAGGGAGGGAGGATGACCGATGAAGTGGAACCGCTGGCGGGACGTCCCGCCCTGCAGTACGTACGACATTCCCGGCATGGAGGAGTGGCTGTCCCGGCAGGCCGCCCGGGGCCGGGAGCTGACAGACTGGTGCAATTTCCGTAACGCGCCGTCCCGGGACTGCCGGTTCGCGCTGGAACCGGCGGAGAAGGGGCAGTACAAGCCCACGGAAGAGCAGAGGGAGGCCTACGGCGAGGCGGGCTGGGAGTTCGTCTGTTCCAGCAGCCTGTTTCTGGTGTGGCGGTCCACCCGGCCTGACGCCATGCCCCTCCGCACGGACCCCACCGCCGACAGCTGGGCCTACGGACGGCTGTGGGAGCGGGTCAGGAACAGTACCCTGTGGGCAATCCTGGCGCTGCTGGGCGTCCTCATCTTTTGGATCCGACAGGGAGGAAACTGCTTCTTCCTGAGCACCATCCGGGCGGGAGGTACGTGGAAATTTCTGCTCTTTCTGGCGGTGGAAGCGGTGACGGCCGCGCACCTGCTGCTGGACCTGCGCTGCTTCCGCCAGCTGCTGGACAGCCTGCGCTGCGGCTTTCCCATGCCCCGCCGGCGTATCCGGCCCCGCCGCAGGGCCCTGCTGCTGTGCGTTCCCCTTGCCCTGGTCCTGCTGAACCTGGTCAGTCTGGCAAAGATTGTGACAGGCAGCGCCGGCGTGCCGCTGTCAGAGGACCCGGTGCCCTACATCGAGGCGGAGACCCTGGGCGGTCGGGGCGGCAATGTGACGGTGGAACGGCGGGAGGACTTGCTGGGGGAGAGTGTTACGGTCTGCCAGGGTGAGCCGGACGTGGTGTGGAAGCGGGACCCCCAGCCCAGCAACCTCCCCGGCACGGACATCCTGCGGATCGTCTGCGACACCCAGCAGGAGACGGTCACTCTCCGGCTCCCGGCTCTGGCGGGGCCGCTGCTGCGGGAGTTCACTGTCCGCATCGAGGAGGAAGCGGGGGAGCCGCCTCAGCCCATAGGGGAGAATACCTATTACCTGCTGGATGAAAACGGGATTCAGCATTTGACCTTCCGAAAAGACGGGCAGGTGTTCTGCATTCGCACCAATGCCCCGGCGGACCTGCGGGCTCACCTGAATGACTTCACCGCCCTTTTGACGGACTGAGGGGGAGGACTATGAGAAAGAAAAAATACAGTTTAAAGCCCGCCGGGGACTGGGAGACCGGCGCCCTGGAGGCATGGCTGGAGCAGGAGGCCGCCAAGGGCTGGCGGCTGACGGCTTGGGTGAGCTGGTTTGCCGTTCTGGAACGGGCGGAGCCTGCCCCATGCCGCGTCCGCATCCAGCCCCGGGAGCCGGAGGCCAGGGAGAACTGGGAGGCCCGCCTGGAGGTTTACCGGGACCTGGGCTGGACCTACGCCGCCCAAATGGGAGACTACGAGGCGTACTACTGTGACGACCCCGCCGCGGCGGAGCTGGAATCCGACCCCGTAGCCCAGAAATGGGCCTGGGACAAGAGTTTGAAAAGCGCCTTGCGGCAGGGCTGGCTGGAGCTTTTCCTGTTCGCGGCGCTGGCGGTGCTTATTCTGTACTTGTGGCTGTCGGCAGGGAACAAGGTGGAGTGGTTCCTGAAAATGGGGCCGGAGCTGGTGCTGGTAGGTCTTCTCTGCGCCGTGGGGGTATTCGGCGGCGTTCGGAAGCTCCTGGGCGTTTGGCGGACCCGGGACCTGCTGGACGCGGGCGTCGCCCCGCCCCACACGGGCAACTGGCGGAACAGCCGCCGCCTGATGGCAGTGACATCCTTCCTGCTGCTGCTTTTCTGGACCGTGCATCTGGTGGGCTTGGGAATGACGGGCAATGCCGCTTACAGGTCACTGGACAATCCGGAATTGCCCTATGTGGCTGCGGAGGTTCTGGACCCCGCGCTGACGTCCTCCATCCGGGAGGATTCCAGCTTTGGCACCCTGGAGCGGGCTCCCCTGGCCCCCGCGCGTTATAGCGTCAGAGAGTTCTTCCCCGAACAGAAACAAGTAACGACCACTTACGACCGCCTCATCTTCTCCGCCCTGGCGGGTCCGCTGTACCGGGAAAAGCTGGAGAAATATCGGGAACAGTGGCCGGACGCGGCATTGACGGTGCCGGACCGGGCGGGCTTCGACCAGGCCGTCCTGCTGGAGAGCGGCGAAGTCTCCGTTCTGCTGGCCCGCCGGGGAAAAGCAGTGCTGACCGTCTGGACCAACACAGGCGCCGACCTCTCCGCC
Source organism: Oscillibacter valericigenes (assembly GCF_021531435.1). GTDB lineage: Bacteria > Bacillota > Clostridia > Oscillospirales > Oscillospiraceae > Oscillibacter > Oscillibacter valericigenes_B. The sequence goes on along the minus strand of NZ_JAFBIS010000008.1, from coordinate 26,793 downwards.
CACCTGGATGACTATGCCGACCTTCTGACGGATTTCTGCTGAAAAGGAGCGCCGTCGTGAAACGGAACGAGGACCTGGTCAGGAATGCTGATTACAAAGAGGTCCGCCCTGCGTCCGCCTATGATGCGGCCGCCGCCGACCTGTCAGCCTTGTGAACACAAAAATACCCGCGTGCTGAATAGCACGCGGGTATTTTATCGGTTATTTATGCCAATTTACTGTGCAATCTATCCGCAATGGCATCCAGGAATGTCTCGCTGTCTACGCCGGTGGCCCGGAATCCGGGCTCCACCAGACCCAGCAGATCTTTCGTCATCACGCCGTCCATCAGCGTCTCCAGAGAGGCGTCCTCCATGGCCTGGCCGAATTTCACCAGGTCTTCCAGACCGTCCAGCTCACCCCGGCGCTTGAGGGCGCCGCTCCAGGCGAAGATGGTGGCGATGGGGTTGGTGGAGGTCTTTTCCCCCTTCAAATAGCGGTAATAGTGGCGGGTGACGGTGCCGTGGCTGGCCTCGAACTCCATGGTGCCGTCGGGGGACACCAGCACGGAGGTCATCATGGCGAGGCTGCCGAAGGCGGTGGCCACCATGTCGCTCATCACATCGCCGTCGTAGTTTTTCAGCGCCCAGATAAAGCCGCCCTTGGAGCGGATGACACGGGCTACCGCGTCATCAATGAGGGTGTAGAAATAGGTCAGGCCCAGCTTTTCGAACTCTGCCTTGTAGGTGGACTCGTACTCCTCCTCAAAAATGCGCTTGAACGCGCCGTCATAACCCTTGGCAATGGTATCCTTGGTGGAGAACCACAGGTCCTGGCGCTGGTTGATGGCGTACTGGAAGCAGGAGCGGGCAAAGGCCCGGATGCTGCCCTCCTTGTTGTGCTGGGCCTGCCAGACGGCGGGGCCGTCCACGGTCTGGACGGTCAGCGTCTTTTCCGCGCCGCTCTCGCCCTTGAAGGTCAGGGTCGCGGTGCCCGGCTCGTCAGTCTCCAGATCCACAGCCTTGTACATATCGCCGTAGGCGTGGCGGGCGATGGTGATGGGAGCCTCCCAGTTCTTCACCACAGGCTTGATGCAGGGCAGTACGATGGGGGCGCGAAACGCGGTGCCGTCCAGAATGGCCCGGATGGTGCCGTTGGGGGACTTCCACATCTCGGTGAGCTGGGGATATTCCTCCATCCGCTGCCGGTTAGGTGTAATGGTTGCACACTTTACAGCTACGCCCAGCCGCTTCGTGGCATAGGCGGCGTCGATGGTCACCTGGTCTTTTGTCTCGTTGCGGTGGAGCAGGCCCAGATCGTAGTATTCGGTTTTCAAATCCACAAAGGGGAGAATGAGTTTTTCCTTGATCATGGCCCACAGTACGCGGGTCATCTCGTCACCGTCCATCTCCACCAGGGGCGTAGTCATTTTGATTTTTTCCATAATAGAGTAACCTCCGGAATTTCAATTATTTTCGCCGCGGCACCCTCCAGAGGGGCCTCTCTTGCCCCTTTGGGGCAATTCACCTTCTGTACGTGGCGAAAATACATTGACTCAGCCGCCTTTACCCGCAAGGGGTATGCGATATCCGTAAGGCGCTGAAGCGCCAACGGCTATCCAAGGGCGGCGGTCACCAGTGACCAATGTCACTGGTGGAAACAGCCGAAGCGCCGCTAGCGGCGGATAAAGCGAGGCTGTTTCGAGGAAGCGGCACGATTGGCGGCCCCAAAGGGACCGGGAATCGTAATGCCGCGACGGTGTTGGGGAATCTACTGCGCAGCCGTTAGCAGCTTTGCTGCTTTACGGATGCGGCGTCCCCCTTGCGGGGAAAGGGGGGACGAAGTCCCCTCTTTAGGAACGCTTGGCGTAGAAATTCATCAGACACCCATCCAGGATGATCTGTTTTTCGTCCTCCGTCAGGCCCTTGACATGGAGCAGAATATCCTCCACACCGCCATCGGCCTTGATGACCTTGGCGGGGATGTCCTCCACGCCGTTCTCAATGGCCTTGCGGATACCCGGAACGAACACACAGTCGCCGGGCTCATATGTAAAGGCGATTTCCTTGTCGATGGTAAAGGGCAGGATGCCCCAGTTGATGCAGTTGGAGCGGTAGCGCTTGGTGGCGAATTCGTAGCAGATGTTGGCGAAGCCGCCCAAAACCTTCTGGCAGGAGGCTGCCTGCTCTCTTGCGGAGCCGTCGCCGGGCTTGTTTGCGAACACGCAGGAGCCGAACTGGGTGGAATCCATCAGCGCGTCAGCGTTACCGACTTTCTCCAAAACGGATTTAAGCTGTAAAGGCTTTTCGCCTGCCAGACGTGCCGCTTCCAGTTCCCCCACGGCCTTGGCCCGGCCCACATAGGCGGGCTCCCGGCGGGAAAGGGTGAACTCCGCCAGCCGCAGGGGATTGGAGCGGTAGGAGGAGGTCTCGCCGGAGGGGATCAGCTCGTCGGTGGTGGTCACGGGGTCGTGGAGCACCGCCGCCAGCTCCACCAGCAGGTTCTCCGCCAGAGGATTCATTTTGGGCCAGTCGGTGATGTTGGGGCCCATCCGCAGCTCCACGGTGGGGTCCGCCTTGCCGAAGCCGTAGTAGACCCGCTTGTCGTAGACGCTCTTGTCGAAGTGGTATTCCCGGTGAACGGGGGTGTAGTCGATGTCCGTGGCGGCGGTGATCTTGCCGCCGTTTGCGGCAGTGGCGGCGATGGACCGGGCATCCATCAGGCACACGCCGGCAAACTGGCCCTCGGCGGGCTTGGAGCCCTCCCGGTTGGGGAAGTTCCGGGTGGTGTGCCGCAGGGAGAGGCCGTTGTTGGAGGGCACGTCGCCCGCGCCGAAGCAGGGGCCGCAGAAGCTGGGCTTGATGACGGCACCGCTTTGCAGCAATTCGGCGGTGGCGCCGGTCTTCATCAGCTCCAGGCTGACGGGCACGCTGGTGGGGTACACGTCCAGGGTAAAGTAGCCGCTGCCGCAGCTGCTGCCCCGCAGGATGTCCGCCGCCTCCTGGATGTTGTCGAACAGGCCGCCGGCGCAGCCCGCGATGACGCCCTGGTCGGCCCAGACGCCGCCGTCGTGGACCTTGTCGGTCAGCTTGACGTGAGCCTTGGGATACCGGGCCTGGGCGTCGGCCTCCACCTTCGCCAGAATTTCCCCGGCGTTCTCCTGGAACTCGTGAATGGTCCAGGCGTTGGAGGGGTGGAAGGGCAGGGCAATCATGGATTCGGCCTTGGCAAGGTCGAGCTCAATGTACTTGTCGTACCAGGCGTACTCGCCGGGATGCAGCTCCTTGAAATCCTCCGGCCGCTGGTGGGCCTCGTAGAAGCCTTTCGTTACCTCATCGGTCTCCCAGATGGAGGAGAGGCAGGTGGTCTCCGTCGTCATCACGTCGATGCCGTTGCGGAAATCAATGGGCAGGCCCGCGATGCCGGGGCCGGCAAATTCCAGCACGCAGTTGTTGACAAAGCCGCTGGCGAACACTGCCTTCACCAGGGCGATGGCGATGTCGTGGGGACCGATACCCCGAGGCGGCGTATTTTTCAGATATATCAGCACCGTTTTGGGATATTGAATGTCCCAGGTGTTTTTCAAGAGCTGCTTGGCAAGCTCCGGGCCGCCCTCTCCCACTGCCATAGTGCCCAGGGCACCGTACCGGGTGTGGGAGTCGGAGCCCAAAATCATGGCGCCGCACTTCGCCATCTGCTCCCGGGCGTAGGAGTGGATGACGCTCTGGTTGGCGGGAACGTAGATGCCGCCGTACTTCTTGGCGGCGGACAGGCCGAACACGTGGTCGTCCTCGTTGATGGTGCCGCCCACGGCGCACAGGCTGTTGTGGCAGTTGGTCAGGGCATAGGGAATGGGGAACTCCTTCATGCCGGAGGCCCTGGCCTGCTGGATGATGCCCACGTAGGTGATGTCGTGGGACAGCATGGCGTCAAACTTGATTTTCAGATTTTCAGGGTCGCCGCCGGTATTGTGAGCCTGCAGGATATTCCAGGCCATGGTGTGCCGGCGGCCCTCCGCCGGGGAGATGGGAGCGTCCGCGCAGGGAACGCCGTTTGCGAAAAATACGCCGTGGTCGTGTAACGTGATCATGGAGAAGACCTCCCGTCCAGAATCTTGCCCCTTAATATACCATATTGTAAAACGATTGCAAAGATATTTTGCAGGAAAAAGCAGATCGACTTGCAGATTCGGCGGACTGAACAAGAAAAAGGCGGGAAAAACGCAGGATTTTTCCGTCGTGATGCCATATTGACAGAGGAATTCGTTTTGTCAACGGAGCGTTGCTTGCAAAGTTACGTGGATTCGGGTATTCTGTGGGCGAGGTGAGCAATATGGAAGGACGAGAGATGGGCGTTCTGCTGCGGCATCTGCGGCAGGAGGCGAACATGACCCAGCGGGAGCTGGCGGAGACGCTGCATGTCAGCGCCCAGGCGGTCAGCAAATGGGAGACCGGCGCGGGCTGCCCGGACGTGAGCCTGCTGGCGGCGCTGGCGGAGCGGTTCGGCGTCAGTGTGGAGCGGCTTTTGGCCGGTGATTTGGGACTCAATGAGTTGGATGGAGGCAATATGAGGAGACTGAAATTTTATGTATGCCCGGACTGCGGTAATATTCTGACCGCCACCGGCGGCGGGGAGCTGCACTGCTGCGGCCGGAAGCTGGAGCCTTTGGCGGCCCGGCCTGTGGACGAAGAACACGCTGTCACGGTCCAGGAGGTGGAGGAGGACTGGTACATCACCTTCTCCCATCCCATGGAAAAGGGCCATTTTATCCGCTTTGCCGCTTATGTAGCCACAGAGCGGGTGCTGCTGGTGCGGCTGTACCCGGAGCAGGGCGGCGAGTTCCGCATCCCCCAGCTGCGGGGCGGCGGGAAACTGTACCTCTGCTGCAGCCGGGATGGGCTGTTTGAAGTGAAAATATGAGAAAACGCCCCTCCAGACACTGAACGGCCGCGGAAGCGGCCGTTTTTTCATACCGGGAGACGGAGGGCACGGAGAGCGGCAAGGTACAGTGCGACCAGAGCGAAGCCCAGGAGCAGACCGCCCAGCAGTTCCTCGCCGGAGAGCAGGCTGTCGATGGAGACGCCGAATACCTGGGAGATGGCTTTCAGAGAGTCGATGCCGGGAATGCCCCGGCCGGATTCCCATTTGCTGACGGCGGTGCGGGAGACATAGAGCCGCCGGGACAGCTCCTCCTGGGTGCAGCCTCGCTGACGGCGCAGAGCCTGTAATTTTTCGTGTAGTTCCATACGCGCCTCCTTTGAGGAGGGTATAGCGCAAAAACCGGCCTGCCGCATGTGCGGCAGACCGGTTTGTTTTAAATCAACCCCTGAATGAGAATGACCAGGATCAGAATGGGGAGAACGACGGAGAAATAGAACTTCATGGCAGTCCTGGCCGGGCCTTTTTCCGGGAGCTTCAGGCCGGAGCCGGTGTTGGCCTCCGCCAGATACTTGTCGAAGCCCCAGCCCCATTTGGTGACGCAGAACAGCAGGTACACCAGGGAGCCGATGGGCAGCAGCAGGTTGCTGACGATGAAGTCCTCGCTGTCCAGCACGTCCTTGCCCAGGAGGGGGTGGAAGCCGCTCCACAGGTTGTAGCCCAAAACACAGGGCATACTGGCAATAAGGATGAACACGCAGTTGATCAGGACCGCTTTTTTCCGGGACCAGCCGAAGTTGTCGATGCAGGAGGAGAGCAGATTCTCGAACACGGCGATGACCGTGGAGAAGCTGGCGAAGGTCATGAACAGGAAGAACAGCGCGCCCCACAGGCGGCCACCGGCCATGTTTACGAACACCTTGGGCAGGGTCATGAAAATCAGGGCGGGGCCGGCGTTAGGCTCCACGCCGAAGGAGAAACAGGCGGGGAAGATGATGAGGCCGCTCATCAGAGCCACAAAGGTGTCCAGGCAGCAGATGCGGACGGATTCGCCGGTGAGAGTGTGATCCTTGCTCATGTAGCTGCCGAAGATCTCCATGGCGGCGATGCCGAGGCTCAGGGTGAAGAACGCCTGGTTCATGGCGGCGGTGATGACGGAGCCAAGGCCTGCTTCCATGGCCCGGCCGAAATCAGGCAGCAGATAGAACTTTACGCCCTCGGCGGCGCCGGGCAGCAGCAGGCTGTGGACCGCCAGCACCAAAATCAGGCACAGCAGGCCCAGCATCATCACTTTTGTGATGCGCTCCAGGCCCTTCTGCAGGCCAAAGGAGCAGACCAGGAAGCCCGCCAGCACCGTCAGGACCATCCAGACGGTCATCTCCGTGGGGCTGGACAGCATGGCACCGAACACGCCGTCAATGGCGCCGGCCTCCAGGCCGGTAAAGGTGCCGCCGGCGAACTTGAAGAAGTAGCCCAGCATCCAGCCGGAGACGGTGGTGTAGTACATCATCAGCAGGTAGCAGCCGATCACGCAGAACCAGCCGTGGATGTGCCACTTGCTGCCCTTCGGCTCCAGGGCCTTGTAGCCCAGCACGGCGCTCTTGCGGCTGGCGCGGCCCACGGCCAGCTCCATAGACAAAATGGGCACGCCCATCAAAGCCAGGGACAGCAGGTAGAACAGCACGAACACACCGCCGCCGTTAGCGCCGGTGACATAGGGGAATTTCCAGACATTTCCGATACCGATGGCGCAGCCCGCGCTGACCAGCAGGAAGCCCAGACGGGACTGGAAGCTTTCTCGATTCATAGGGGTCTCCTCACTCCTTTTTAAACAGTCCCAAAGGGACGATTTTTATGGTAAAGGACTACTATTGGAAAGTCAATGGGTTTCCGCGGGAAAACTTCCGGCGTATCCACTAAAATACGATATTAAAATAAGAAAAAGTTATGATAGAGGAGAGGGAGGGCTTTCCGTGTCGGGAAAAAGGAGCGGCCCCCGATGGGGACCGCTCCTTCATGCTTATACGTAGCTCTGGCTGCCCACGTCGAACACGCCGCGGGTGGTGATGCGCAGGGAGGGGATGACCGGCAGGGCCATGAAGCTCAGGGTCATGAAGGGGTCGATGCCCCGGCTGACGCCCAGGGCATAGGCCTTTTCCTTGGCGTCTTCCAGCTTTTCGTTGACGGTCACCAGCGGCTCGTCGCTCATGATGCCCGCAATGGCCAGGGGGACCTCCGCTGCGGGGGCGCCGCCGTCCCAGACCACGATGCCGCCGTTCAGCTCCACCACCCGGTTGACAGCGGCGGCCATGTCCGCCTCGTTGGTGCCCACCACGATGATGTTGTGGGAGTCGTGGGAGATGGAGGTCGCCACAGCGCCGGACTTCAGGCCGTAGCCCTGGAGGAAGCCGATGCCGATGTGGTGGGTGTTCTTGTGGCGCTCCACCACGGCGATCTTCAGCACATCGTACTCCACGTCGATGCGGTCGGAGTACCCGGCGTCGGTGGTGGTGATCTCGCCGTTCACCATGCCGATGATACCCCGGGGGCGGTGCTCCGTGAAGTCCTCCGCCGTCAGGGTGCCCACATGGAAGGTGCTGTGGGCCCGGTCCACCAGGTATTGCTCGATCTCCGGGACGGGGAAGTCCTTCACCACGCCGTTTTCCACCAGCAGCTCACCTTTTTTGTAGACCTTTTCGATATTGAAGTCCTGGAAGTTGTCGATGACCACGAAGTCGCCCAGATAGCCGGGGGCGATGGCGCCCCGGTTGTTCAGCAGGAAATACCGGGCGGCGTTGTGGCAGGCCACCTTCACGGCGGTGATGGGGTCCACGCCCAGGCCGATGGCCTTTTTCACGATATAGTCGATGTGGCCCTTTTCCAGCAGGTCGTTGGGGTGCTTGTCGTCGGTGCAGAACATGCACCGCTCGCTGTATTTGTCACACAGCAGAGGCACCAGCGCTTCCAGGTTCCGGGCGGCGGTGCCCTCCCGGATCATAATGAACTGGCCCCGCTCCAGCTTGGCGATGGCGTCGTTCAGGTCGTGACACTCATGGTCGGAATACACGCCGGCGGCGATGTAGGCGTTCAGATCGTTGCCCACCAGGTCCGGGGCGTGGCCGTCGATCTTTTTGTGGTGGGCCTGGGCCGCCACGATCTTCTCCACGCACTGGTCGTCCCCGGCGATGGTGCCCACGAAGTTCATCATCTCCGCAAGGCCCTGGACACGGGGGTGGTCATAGAAGCTGTCGATGGCCCGGTAGTCCAGCACCGCGCCGGACTCATCCAGCGGCGTAGCCGGGACGCAGGAGGGGAGCATGAACCGCACATCCACCGGCAGGTCCTCCGTGGCCTGGAGCATGTACTCGATGCCGTCGGTGCCCATGACGTTAGCGATCTCGTGGGGGTCGGTGATGACCGTGGTGGTGCCGTGGGGCAACACCGCTTTCACGAACTCCCGGGGACTGACCAGAGAGCTTTCCAGGTGGATGTGGGCGTCCAGAAAGCCGGGGAGGACGATCTTGCCCGTCATATCGGCCTCCACCTTGCCGGAGTAAGTGCCCATGCCCACGATGAGGCCCTCTGCCACGGCGATGTCCGCGTGGCACAGTTCGTTGGAGAACACGTTGACGTAGGCGGCGTTTTTCAGCACCAGATCCGCCGGTTCCCGGCCCGCCGCCGCGTTGATGATGCGGCGCTTCTTCAGCAGCTTCCGGTTGATCTTGCCAGCGTAGCTTTCAGACATAGAACCACTCCTTCTGATCATTTTTTAGGTATTAAATTTGATTATGATAGACATAAAAGATAATAATGCCTTTGTTAGAGTGAGTATACGCTAAAACCGGCGGTTTGTCTACTGAAAAAACGGGAAAATTTTTATTGATAGCGGTAACGCTGGCGGGTGTATTCATCCACACAGTGAAAAAAGAGCGTCTGGTCGTGAAATTCCAGCAGCTCAAAGCCCTCTACCGGGTGGAAGGATACGATATGCTGGGCCGTATCCACCCATATGCGCCAGATCGGGGAATTTTGATCGTTCATGGCAGCCTCCTTTTTCGACTTTTTCTTCATTCTATGCGATTACCGCATAAAAATCAATATGCGATTTTTGCATATCATACAATGAAAAGGAAATCAGACGGGGAGGGAAACGCCTATGTATCAGCGGCTTCGGAACCTGCGGGAGGACCGGGATTTGAACCAGACGGAAGTGGCGGCGGTGCTGCACGTCTCCCAGACCACCTATTCCCGGTATGAGAGCGGCACCCTGGACATCCCCAGCGCGTCCCTCATTGCCCTGGCCCGGTTTTACGGTACCAGCGTGGACTATCTGCTGGGACTGACAGACGAGTTTGCACCGTACCGCAGATAAAGGAGGGGGCAGCATGGATGACAAGGAACTGGTGAGCCGCTTTTTCACGGAGGGCTATGAACATCAAAACTTTGATTTTATCCTGGAATGCCTGGCGGAAGATTACCTGGACCACAGCCCGGCGGGGGCCAGAAGCAACCGGGACGCGGTTGGCATTTTGAAGTCTGTTTCCGGGACGTTTGGGGATATGCACGTCACCATGGAGGATATTTTTTCGGAAAACGGGATGGTGGGGACGAGGGTCCGTTACGAGGCCGTCCACATCGGAGAATGGATGGGAATTGCCGCCACGGGCCGGCGGATTTCCTTTGAAGCCCTTGAGAATTTCAAAGTGGCTGACGGGAAAATTGTGGAATCCTGGGGGTATTGGCCCGACAAAGAAATCGAACGTTTGCTGAAAGAGTAATATCCCATCCATTGCGAAAACGCGGCGGATGGGGTATACTATCTTAATTATGAAATGATTTCCGGGAGGACGTACCCATGAAACTCATGGTCATCGACGGCAATTCCATCATCAACCGGGCCTACTATGGCATTCGGCCCCTCTCTACCCGGGATGGGCTGTACACCCATGCCATCTTCGGTTTCCTGACGACCCTTTTGCGGCTGGAGGGGGAGGAGACGCCGGACGCGGTGTGCGTCACCTTTGACGTCCATGCGCCCACCTTCCGCCACACCGCCGACGCGGACTACAAGGCCACCCGGAAGCCCATGCCGGAGGAGCTGCGGATGCAGGTGCCGGTGCTGAAAGAGGTGCTGGACGCCCTGAACATCCCCCGGTACGAGATGGAGGGCTGGGAGGCCGACGACCTCATCGGCACCATCTCCCGCAAGTGCGAGGCCGCCGGATGGGAGTGCGTGGTGGTCACGGGAGACAAGGACAGCCTGCAGCTCATCACGGACCGCACCAAGGTGAAGCTGGTGTCTACCCGTATGGGCCAGACCACCACCAAGGACATGACGCCGGATACCTTCCGGGAGCAGTATGGCTTCGAGCCCATCCACATGATCGACCTGAAGGCCCTGATGGGGGACTCCTCCGACAATATCCCCGGCGTGCCGGGCATCGGGGAAAAGACCGCCATGGACCTCATTCAAAAATATGAGAGCATCGACACGCTGTATGGAAAGCTGCCGGACATTGAGGCCAAGCCCGCCGCCATCCGCAAGCTGACGGAGGGGGAGGAGAGCGCGCGGCACTCCTATTGGCTGGCCACCATCGTCACCGATGCACCCCTGGAGTTCAAGCCGGAGGACAATCTGGTGAAAGAGCCGGGCGGGGCGGCGTACCCGCTGTTTTTGCGGCTGGAATTTACGAAGCTCATCGAAAAATTCGGCCTGAAGCCGGAAGAGACGGCGGCGGAGCCGAAAAAGGCCGATTTCACGGTCACGGTGGAGCAGGTGACGGACCAGGCGAAAGCGGACGAGCTGCTGGCCGCCTGGCGCGGGGCGGACCATGTGTCCCTGCTGGCCCTGCCGGACCTGACGGGCATCACAGTGGTGTGCCAGACCGGAGCGGATACCGCTGTGACGGCGGAACTATTCTTTGAGAAATTCTCCGGGGACTGGAACGGGCTTTTGCGCTCGCTTTTTGCCGGGGACATCAAAAAGGTGTCCCACAACGTGAAGGACCTGATGCGGACGTTGCTGGAAAACGGCCTGCCCGCCGAGGGGTTCATCTTCGATACTGCCCTGGCGGCCTATCTGCTGGACGCCACGGCGGGAAGCTACGATTTGGCGCGGCTGTTCGTGGCTTATTTTAACGAGGAATTGCCCAAGCCCTTGTATCTGGAAAAGGAGGCGTTCTCCCTGCTGGGGGACACCGCCCAGGCGGAAGCGTCCTTTGACAGCTACGCCGCGGCAGTGGATGCGCTGTATGACGCGCTGGCTCCCAGGCTGAAAGAACTGGATATGTGGGAGCTGTTTGAGACCGCTGAGCTGCCGCTGTGCCACGTGCTGGCGGAGATGGAGCTGGCGGGCTGCCGGGTGGACGCCCGGGCCCTGGCGGAGTTCGGCGAGATGCTGTCCCGCCGGGCGGCGGAGCTGGAGCAGGAAATTTACGATATGGCGGGAGAGTGCTTCAACATCAACTCCCCTAAGCAGTTGGGCGAAATCCTCTTTGGAAAGCTGGGCCTGCCCCACGGGAAAAAGACCAAGACCGGCTGGTCCACCAACGCGGATGTACTGGAAAAGCTGCGGTATGAGGCACCCATCGTGGGGGCGGTGCTGGAATACCGCCAGCTTACCAAGCTGAAATCCACCTACGCCGACGGTTTGTTAAAGGCGCTGGACCCGGACGGGCGGGTGCGGACCAACTTCCAGATGACCGTCACCGCCACCGGGCGGCTTTCCTCCACGGAGCCGAATCTGCAGAATATCCCCACCCGTACGGACCTTGGCAGCGAGATTCGCCGCATGTTCGTGCCCGCCGACGGCTGCGTGCTGGTGGACGCGGACTACTCCCAGATCGAGCTGCGGCTGCTGGCCCACATGGCCGGGGATGAGGGAATGCGGGAATCGTTCCGCGCCGGCGGCGATTTCCACGCTGAGACGGCGGCCAAGGTGTTCCATGTGGACCGGGCGGCGGTGACACCGGAGATGCGCCGCAGCGCCAAGGCGGTGAACTTCGGCATCGTGTACGGCATCTCCGCCTTTTCCCTCAGTCAGGACATCGGCGTGTCCGTTGCGGAGGCCAAGGCATATATGGAGGCGTATTTTGCCACCTTCCCCGGCGTGCGGAAGTATATGGACGAAGTGGTGGAAAAGGCCAGGGAAATGGGCTATGTGGAGACTCTGCTCCACCGCAGGCGTGACCTGCCGGAGCTGAAATCCTCCAATTTCAACCTGCGGTCCTTCGGCGAGCGGGTGGCGCTGAATATGCCCGTTCAGGGCACGGCGGCGGACGTGATGAAGCTGGCCATGGTTGCCGTCCACAAGCGGCTGAAAGCGGAGAATTTACAGGCCCGGCTGGTGCTCCAGGTCCACGATGAGCTCATCGTGGAGTGCCCGGAGGAAGAGGCAGAGACGGTGGCGAAGCTGCTGGAAGAGGAGATGGAGCACGTGGTGTCCCTGTCCGTCCCCCTGACCGCCGAGGCCCACTGGGGCAAAAACTGGCTGGAGGCCAAGGGCTGATACACGATGGGACATTTTGGATTTTCCTATGTGGGGCTGGTGTGTTTGCTGGCCCTGTTTATCCCCAACCTGTTTTGGACAAAAAACAAGCCGAAAGACTACGACCCCTCCGGAGAAAACCGCGTCCTGCTGGCCTTTGAGCGGGTGGGGCAGGCATGGGTCACCTGCGCGGCGCTGGTGTTTCGGGATTTCAACTGGCATCCCTGGAGGGCCTGGTCCTGGTGGCTGGTGGGCACGGCGGCGCTGCTGGTACTGTATGAGGTCTGGTGGTTCCGGTATTTCCGGAGCGAAAAGACCATGCGGGATTTTACCGCCGGTCTGCTGGGCGTTCCGGTAGCGGGAGCCACATTGCCGGTCCTTGCGTTTTTTCTGTTGGGGATTTACGGAAAGGTGATTTGGATGGTGTTGGGCGTGGTGATATTGGGCATCGGACATATCGGTATCCATTTGCAGCACCGGCGGGAGGCCGCGATCAAGCAAGGAGGAACGAACAATGAGTGAACAGATGCATGTGCGTATCGTACCCATGAACGGAGACCATCTGGACGAGGTGGCGGAGCTGGAGCGCATCTGCTTCTCTACCCCCTGGTCCCGGAATATGCTGGCGGAGGAGTTGGATAACCTGCTCTCCGCTTTCCTGGTGGCGCTGGATGACAACGACCGGGTGGTGGGCTACGCCGGGCTGCAGGTGGTGCTGGACGAGGGCTATATCACCAATATCGCCGTGCGGCCGGAGTGCCGACGCCGGGGCATCGCGGGAAAGCTGCTGCAGGTGTTTCTGGACTTTGCAGAGGGAAACCACCTGGCATTTTTGACCCTGGAGGTGCGGGCCTCCAACTATGACGCCATCGCCCTCTACGGCGCCCGGGGCTTCCGGGGCGTGGGCCGGCGGAAGAATTACTATGAGCATCCCAAGGAGGATGCCATCATTATGACAAGGGAGTTTAACACCGATGGAACTGAGGATACCGTCCCCGGAGCAGCTGCGGACCGTCTATGACCGGGATTTGAAAGAGGCGTTTCCCGCGGCGGAGCTGAAGCCCCTGGGGAACATGGAGCGGATGTGGGCCGAGGGCTGGTACAGGCCTTGGTGTCTGTTTGACGGGGACAACATCGTGGGCGAGGCGTTTTTGTGGCTGGGACATCCCGGCTGGGCGCTGCTGGACTACCTGTGCGTCTCCGCGCATAGCCGCAACGGTGGCCTGGGCTCCGTCATCCTGCAGAAGCTGCGGGAACGGGAGGCGGACACGGTCATTTTCGGCGAGAGCGAGGCCCCGGCGGACGCCCCGGACCCGGAGATGGCGGAGCGGCGGCTGGGCTTCTACGCCCGCAACGGCCTGCGGATGGCAGGCTATGACACCGAGATGTTCGGCGTCCACTACAAGACGCTGTACCTGGCCGCCGGTGAGGTGGACGAGGCGGAGCTGATGCGCCAGCACCGCTTCGTGTACGAAAACACCTTTGCGGCGGATAAATTCCACAAATACGTCCGCATTCCCTATGACCCGGACGCGGCGCCGGGGGCCAAGGTGCCCTGGCAGCAGTGAGAGAAAGAAGTGACATAAGTTGAAAATTCTGGCTTTTGAATCCTCCTGTGACGAGACCGCCGTGGCGGTGGTGGAGGACGGGCGGCGTGTGCTGTCCGATGCCATTGCGTCTCAGGCGGATATGCACGCACTGTACGGCGGCGTGGTGCCGGAGATCGCCTCCCGGAAGCATGTGGAGGCCATTGCCGCCCTGACGGAAAAGGCACTGGCCGACGCGGGCTGTACCCGGGCGGACATTGACGCCGTGGCGGTGACCTACGCCCCCGGACTGATCGGCGCGGTGCTGGTGGGGCTCAGCTTTGCAAAATCTGTGGCCTACGCCCTGAACGTGCCCCTCATCCCCGTTCACCACGTCCGGGGCCACATCGCCGCAAATTACCTGGCGTTCCCGGAGCTGGAGCCGCCTTTCTTGGCGCTGGCCATCTCCGGCGGAAACACCCTCATCGTGGATGTGCGGGACTACACGGACATGGTCATCTTGGGCGCCACCCGGGACGATGCGGCGGGGGAGTGCTTCGACAAGGCGGCCCGGGTGCTGGGCCTGCCCTATCCCGGCGGCAAGCCTTTGGACGACCTGGCGAAGGGGTCTGAGGGCGGCGTTTACAAGCTGCCCCACGCTCATGTAGACGGCGCGCCGCTGGATATGAGCTTCTCCGGCCTGAAAACGGCGGTGGTGAATCTGGCCCACCACGAGGAGCAGGTGGGAGAGGAGTTGGACCGGGCGGCGCTGGCGAAGGACTTTGCCCAGGCCGTCAGCGATACCCTGGTGCCCCGGGTCATGGAGGCCCTGAAGCAGACCGGCTACAAGACCATGGCGGCCGCCGGCGGCGTGGCGGCCAACTCCGTCATCCGGGGAGACCTGGAGCGGGCCTGCGAAAAACAGGGCTGCAAGCTGTATCTGCCGCCGCTGAAGCTGTGCGGCGACAACGGCGCCATGATTGGCGCACAGGGGTATTACGAGTACCTGGCAGGCCACACGGCGGGGATGGAACTGAATGCTTACGCCACGCGGGATATTGCCGATTGACAGAATGTATAAAAGAATGGGAGGGAGCAGGCCGCGGAATCGGCTTGCTCCCTCTGTATAAATGCGGCCCTTTGTGCATGGCTGGATACTATCTTTGCATAATATTGGGAAGGAACTTTCCTTTTTCGATGAAAATGCGGAGGGATTTCAGTAAAAAGCTGTTGGAGGAGGGAAAATACGTAGAAAAATGGATAAAGGACTGCGGGATATATTTTTATGTAAATTTTGAACGAGAGAAAAGATGGCTGTGAAATCCCTGTTACAGAGGATGTAAAAAACTGGATAAAATTAATTAAAATGTTGAAATAAAAAGAAAAATCAGATGTGGAAAACTGTGTGGAAAATGTGAATAACTCCTTGTAGAAGGATGTTATAAATTGTTTTATGTAAATTGAATATATGAAAAAAGAATCGAGATAGATGGAATAAACAGGAAAATAATTTTCGGATTATATAGAAAAATATCGAGAAATATCGTCGTTTTTTTGCAGGACCGAACGAAAAATTTACGAACGGGGAAAAGCCACACACCAAAAGAATGCAAGAGATCATGCAACTATACAAATAGTAATATGCAAAACAAGAGCGTATATCGACCGGATTTCTCCGCGCGAAATGGGTGTTGACGCTGAGGAAAAAATGTGGTATCATCTAGCGTGCTTGAATATTATGCTACTGTAGCTCAGTCGGTAGAGCAGCTGATTCGTAATTTCTATATCACCCCGCGTACAAGTTGATAAGCTGGAATAGCTCAGTCGGTAGAGCAGCTGATTCGTAATCAGCAGGTCGTCAGTTCGAGTCTGATTTCCAGCTCCAAAAGCACCCGAAAACGGCGGTTTTCGGGTGCTTTTCGTTCTAAAATGTTCTTGTTTTCTGCCCCTCATTTTCTGTGCTTGACCCACAATGCGCTGATTACGAATCAATTTTTTGAAATTGAAATAGTCTGAGCACATGCGCAAGCCCCGCGTTTGACCCACACGGGAGCGAAACGCAGAAAGCACCGGAGTTTTCCGGTGCTTTCTCTGCTTCTGTGGGGAGGGTTTACATGGACTGTACCATGAAACTGCCCATCTTTTCCGCGGCCTCTTCCTGCATTCTGTCGGTGGCATGGGCGTAGACGCTCAGGGTGAAGCCTGCGTCGTAGTGGCCCAGCATACTGGATACTGTTTTTACATCGACACCGTTTTGAAGCGCCATGGTCGCGAAGGTGTGTCTGAGATCGTGGAAACGAAGTTGTTCCAGACCTGCGTCTTTCAGGATCTTTCTATGAAGGTTGACCACGGAATCGGGGAACCACATCTCTCCGGTCTTGGGGGAAGGGAACATATAGGGATTGTCCGGATGCTTCTTATGCTCCTGTACCAGCAAGTCCACTGCTTCCTGGGGGATGGAGATTTTTCGGACAGATGTCGCTGTCTTGGGCCGTGACACCTTGATAGCACCGCCCTCGGCACGAACCGCCTGTTTGGACACTGACAGCGTTTTGTGCTCAATATCCAGGTCACTCCAGAGCAGAGCCACCAGTTCCCCCTTTCGTAGACCGCTGGTCAGTTCCAGAAAGAACATGGGAAGCATTCCACGGGCATCGGCTGCCTTGAGGTACGCACCGATATCTTCCTGCCGAAGAATTTTCATTTCCTTTTTCTCTATTTTGGGTATGATGCAGTCTTCGGTGGGATTGCGCATGATGAGCCGTTCTTTTCTGGCACGTTCAAAACAGTTGTGGAGCATCATGTGAAGTCCACGCACATAGGAACTGCTCAGACCAGGTTTCTTCGCTTTCAGAACCTCTCGTACCCGACCATGGTCTTTCAGGTCGTTATAGAGTTTTTGAATGTCCCTGGCAGTCAACTTGTTCAGTTTGATGTGTCCGATGTATGGAATGACGTGGCAGTCGATGAACCGCCGGTAATACGCTGCTGTGGAAGGCCGGACATTGGGTTTGGAGTATAGTTCAAACCATGTCTGCACCCACTCTCCCACGGTGTAGTCATCTGAGCGGATAATATCCAATTCACGGGTTTCCTCCAGAGCTTTCCGGAGTTTTTCCTTTACCTCTGCCTGCGTTTTACCAAGAACACTTTTTACGATACGTTTTCCAGTCTCAGGATCATAGCCTGCCGTATACCGCCCTTCCCATCTTCCGTCAGACCGTTTGCGGATACTACCTTCTCCATTTGCTCTGCGTTTTGCCATTTGCTTTCACCTCCCAGGGGTTTTATTCTTTGATTTGCATCGCATTTCATGCACCGCAATGTTGGCATCGCTGACCATCAGTTGTCACACTCCTCCATTTTGATTTTTGCAAACACACAATAGCGGAAGAGCAAACAGAAAGCCAACAAAAGATTGGATGCCAGAGAATATTCTACGAAAGCAACAACGTGGTCTGTGATAAAACGTGAGGTTGGGGTCAAAAGGACGTTTTTAGATTTTGAAATGTTGATATGCACAAAAATGGTTCGAAATTAAGCCTCAAATGCCGGCCAAAGCAGGCTGAAGTTGGGCCTGATTTTGTGTACCATGCACAACCGTCAATTTCAAAATACCCTTTTGACCCCGGCATCAAAACGTAGGCATAACCTCTACCTCATGGTCATATTCCAACCGCCATATTGCTGTTCCTCATGGTCATTCTCCTTGTGACCATGGGCGAGGCGCTTCTCTCGCAGTTGTTCACGGAGTTTGCGGTCGGCATGGATGAGCCCTGTGCCGCTCTGCGGCAGGGACTTGTCCTGAAAGACGTTCGCCATGTGGTGGAGCAGCCTCGTCACCGCAAGGAAAACCTCCGACGCTATCGAAGCCCTTTGCCTTTCCAGAAGGCACTGCGCATAGCTGTGTCCCTGCTCCGCCGCCTGGGTTAGCCATTGGATACCCGCATCCTTGTCCTGCTCAATCACCTTGCCTTGGAGCAGTAGCTTCCCCAGCAGATACTGCGCATGAGGATTTCCAGCCTGGGCGGATGTGTAGATGTGATCCATGGCCTTGCGGATATCCCTTCTTACCGATTCGCCTTTCAGATATTCTTTGCCCAGACGGTAGGATGCATAGTGGTTTCCATTGTAGGCGGCGTGCTCCAACCACTGGATTCCAAGCTCGGAATCATGGACGCTGGCATCATCAGAGAGATATAGCTTTCCCAGAGCATACTGGGCGGGAGCGTATCCCTGCTTCGCCGCTTTGTCAAACCAGTACCGGGCCATCACCCAGTCCGGCGGCAGCAACGGACCATCTCGGCACAGCTTTCCCATGAAGTATTGAGCACGAACATTGCCGTTCTCTGCCAGCTCCCGCATACTCTCCACGGCATCATCCCGCTCCGCCAGTGAAGAGCCTTCATCCTGTATATCCATGCGCAGCGTCCAGAAGTCCCAGGGCCCATTTTCATCTTCATCCACCTCATCACTCTGCCGCAGGGCATCATCCTCGAAGGTGATCTCTCCCAGCCGGATAGTCTTCGCCTCCTGAATGACCGCATTCTTGATTTGGCGGAATTCCTTCTGCCGTGACAGCGGCGGGCGGTGCCGCTCCTTCTCAGAATAGAAATCTTCCACCTGACTTTGTAGCTGCCACCACTTTTCGTAGCACTCGGCCACGGTAGGGAGCTGCTCCATCTGGTCCACGATTTCATCCACCAGAGCCTTTTGCTTCTTGGGAAGATAGCCGTAGGACTTCTTCCCCTTGACCGTTTCCAGTTGGAGTGCCAGCTCCTGCATGAGACGCTCCGCCTCCGGGTGGTCGCAGATCCTGTTACGCATCTGCCGAACCAACTCCCGCATGGCCTGCCGCGCTTCCCGTACCAGCTGGTCACGGGAAACAGTTTTCTGCTCATAGAGGTGCAGCATCTCTTGTTGAAAGATGTCGTTGGTGAGTTTGGATTTGATTTGCCGGATGCCGTCCTGAGACAGATACGCCTGCCCGGGTTTTACGGACCACGCCATCATGTGCACATGGGGATGGTCGCCTTCATCGTGAAATGCCGCGTACCAACGAAAGTCCTGGGGCGGAATGTTCATGGCGGCGGCGATGTCGTTGCGGTGGGCGCGGAGAAGATTTCTCCACGCCCCGGCATTGTCATAGCCCAGTCGTTCTGCGTCCTCCCGTTTCAAGGAGATGATGTGCGTCCATACGTTTCCCGTGTAGTTCTCCAGTTCCGCCATGGCCTTGTCCAGCTCCACACCATCTTTGTCACCGAAGAGCCCATGAGAGCCGAGCCGTTCCGCTCTCGGCCGCGTTGCGATGTACTTCATGTAGCCATCTGATTTTTGAACGTCACTCCAGTTTTCCTCCAACGCCTGAGAGATGAACGTCGAGGCGTTGGCCTTGGTGGGATGCTCCTGGTAGTCAGCATATTCATCCAGCTTCCTTGCGTCAGGAAAATCCTTCACCAGTTTTACGATAAGCTGCTCCTGTTTTCGAGTGGGAGGGCGGTCATCCTGAATCAACTCTACTCGTTCGCGGGTGGCGATGTATCGCATGTAGCCGCCTGCTGAGTGTCCACCTCCACACTTGATGTACGGACTCTTGACGATCAGCCTTGCCATCCGTCATCATCCTTCACAGATTCCCGCACCCGTTTTTCGAACGAGATGCGGCCATTGGTCTGCTTCACATTCCGGACGCTCTCCGCACGGCGTCGGCGCAGTTCTTCCTCGCTGAACTGAAAGCTGTCCGCGATGATCCCGGAGAGCATATCCAACTCCACCGCCTGTTTGTAGACCAGCAACGCCATTTTGTTTTCCAACTGACCCACCCGACCGTCCAGATAGGACTGGATGGAGGTTGGGAGGAACAGCCCGGCGTCGTTGGCACTGAGATAGTCCAGGTAGAAATCAATGGCCCGCTCAATGAATCCGGTGATGCTGCGGCTGCCGTCCTCCTGATACCGCTTCTCCAAAATTGCCTTTTTCTCCGGCGTCAGGTAGAGAGCGAATTTTTCTTTCTTGCTCAAAATGATTCCTTTCCAGGGCATGACCCCCATTTTTTCTTTGTGGTTGTAGGCTTTCGGGGATGACGACCGCAGAAGTGATAGCGCCCTTTCGATTTTGACCCCACTTTGGAACTCCCCGAAAACCCCCGTAACTGCCCGCACTGCGGGCAGAAGTGACTGAACAGAGCGCCACACTTGACGCCTGTTCTTTATCCCGCTTGTCCTTTCGTCCTCCGAAGAGTCGTGAAAGGCTCCCGAAAACCGCCTCAAAAACCCTTGCAGGGGCTGGGACTCCACTCAGCCCCGAGGAAGCGCACACAGCGGCTCACAGGGGCGAACACGGCCTTGTTTTCGCAGTTCCTCCGCCACCTGCTGACGCTCCGTGACCTCCTCCAGTTTCACCATCTGCCGCTCGTAGGAATGGTTGATGACTTCCTGGATCGGCAGGATGGTGTAGAGCAGGTTCCCATTGCGCTTTTGTCCATTCCGGGTGGTGACCTCAGTCGGTTCCGTAGTGATGAGACCGCGTTCTTCCAACCGCAGCGTGTATTTGCGTACCGTGTTCTCACTCATCCCAACTGCCTCGCCGATGGTTTTGTAGCTGGGCCAGCACTGGTGCGTTTTGCGGCTTTCGCACCGCCGCAGGTAACTGTACACCGCCAACTCACCGGGGCTCAGTCCCAGGAGGAACACCTCGTTAGGCAGAGAGAAAAAGTTCCCTTTGCGAGTATGCTTCATGCGCTGCCTCCCGTATGCTCCGATACCCATCGGATGAACTGTTCCTTGGGAACCACGATGCGGTTCCCGATTTTTAGCGTGGGGAATCCATCTTCGTGCATCAACTCGTACCCACTACTTGGTGACACACCCAACACCTTTGCTACTGTTTCCGCATTCAGGAACAGCGGCAGCTCGTCATAACTTTTGTACGAGGATTCCTTCATGTCTGTTACCTCCCTGTGATTGATTTTTAGCTTTTTATCTGGTACGCTGAGGGTAACATACTCAGGAAGCCGCTTCAATGGATTTGGGCGCGTTCGGGTAAATGTCGATTCTCTATCGGGTACAAGGGGGATGTTATGGAAGAAAAGATGGAGCGCATAGAGATACCATTCACCTACACCTACGACCAATTCACAGTGTTCTTTCATGATGACCATGTTTTTGTTGGAGAGAGGGATGTTCCTATCGGACAGTGCTGCGTGGATATCATGAACTTGGATGAGCAAGTTCTCCATGAAATTAATCGGAGAGTGAGGGAGTTTGTCCCGGCCGCTCAGGCACTCTTGGCAGAAAAAACAGACAGCGCCGCAGCCTCCGCACAGGAGAAGCTGAACGCTGTCTGGGATGTTGTGTTTACATTACCAGTGTACCGGGAATTGAAGATGGATGAGGAGAGCAATTACCACACCTTAGAGCGGCTCCTTGCGGACGAAGAGAAGTGGGCACAGGTGCAGGACCCGGCTTCAGAGGGCCATGCGCTTTACCAGGGAATGATCATTGCCCTGGCGGATTTCGCCAGCGAACTTATGAGGCTTCGCCAGCAAATCGCCATTATGACAGAGAAATATTTTGAGCCGCTGAAGCGGAGAAACAGCGGGGCCTATGCCGAGGCGTACTCCTTCTTCTACGCCCAGATGCTCTCCGTAGCCGCGCATCTTTTTGGCGAGGATTTCACCCAGAGTTTCCCCATGGAGGTGAGCTTCGTTCCTATGATGCACCAGACGAAGGAGGGCGAGATCTTTATAGCGGAGAAGGCCACCTTCAACAGCCTGACGGACTTCCTGCGGACGGAATTCTACCGGGGATTAGCTGTGGGCAACGCACCCCGCCGCTGCCATAACTGTGGAAAGTATTTTCTGCTGACAGCAGGATATAACACCTGCTACTGCAACAACATTGCCCCCGGTGAGACGGAACGCACCTGCCGCAAGGTGGGCGCACACCGGAAAGAGGCCCAGGGCAAGGCAAACCGCACCCCGGCTCAGGTGGAGTATGACCGAGCCTATAACCGGCTGAAGCAGAGGAAGAATCGGAAGAAGATCAGTGTGGAGGAGTGGAACGCCGCTGTCGCGGAGGCGATGAAGGTGTTGGAGCAATCGGAGCATGGCAAGCTCGATGACGAGGAGATGCGGAAGCGCTTCGAGGCGTTTTGAAAGAAAAGACAGGCTGGAAGTTCAGCCTGTCTTTTTTGTTTATGCGGCGCAATTTTTGCGGCCAGATTCTTCTTGTAGCGGCTACACATAGCAGTACGGTGTGCCCCGTGGAGATTTGGGATGCGCCGTGCTATACTGATAACAGATCAGAGAACTTGCTTTCAAATAAAAACGATGAAAGATTTTTGAAAAAATGGTGTGAGGAATTGCGGTTCAACTGCATTTATAAATTAGTTAGTTATAGGCACTTAGATAACGGGTGGGTGGTATTATGCTGGCGGTTCTGTTGGTTGCGTTAGAGAGCGACGAGGACAGACAGAAATTTATAGAAACCTTTGAACAGTATCATGCCCGAATGGAGCGGACAGCTAAAGATAGCTTATATTATGAAGAGGCGGAGTGTCAGCAATCTGATAATTGAGCAAATGGATCGATTCAGAAAAGAAAATGTGGATGCCTTAGCAGAGTATGAAAAGCTAAAAAAATGCTAAAAAAGGCGGCAGGCAAGTAATACTTGCCTAAATGTAAACCGCACACGGTTTACATTTAATGGGATTTTGATTAAATTTGGAGATGAGAGAATGGAATTGTCTCAGAAATTAAAAGTCCTAAGGAAGAAAAAGGGACTGTCCCAGTTTGAGCTTGCTGAAGTGCTGTGTGTGTCCAGGCAGGCTATAACAGGATGGGAAGCAGGAACATCGAGACCGTCGACAGAAAATCTGCAGAGTCTGAGTAGGCTATATAATGTCCCGCTGGAAATGCTCCTGGATGATACAGTAACAGCGGAGCCAGAGCTGGAGAAGATACCTGTAGCGGAGTTGCATGAAGAAACCGGGGAATTGGAACAGGAAAAGGGCAAAGATGGCAGACGGTATAAATTACTTACTGTTATTATAATTTTTGGCTTTCTGCTGGTTCTGCTCGCCGTCAGCGCACAGTCATACAGAGGGATAAACCAAGATAAATCAGAAGCACTAACCTTTAACGAGATGGAAAGCGAGATCATAGATACTACCGAGGAAACAACAGAAGTATCACTTGTTGGAATTGATTAAGAAGGGGGTGAAGAAGATGCGCAGGTTTTTGTGTATGGTAATGACCGGGGTGATGATGCTCGGATTCTTATGTACTAGCGCCGGAGCTGTTGAAGAAGTGAATGTGATTTCGGGGAAATATGAAACGGCGGAAACCGCCATTATGCGGGCAACAGGAACTCTTAATTGTACTATAAAAGCGAATGGGAGCATATCAGTGAATCCAGCTTTCTCGTTGGCAGCAGGGGAAACTGTTCGAATTCGCGCAAACTACTCGCCGGAAGATGCCAGCTTGGATTTCGGATTGATTGATTCAGAAGGAGTATTCCATTATATCAATGTGAAGACAGGCAGTATTGATAAAACGATTGAGGTTCCGGAGAATGGAAGCTATACGCTGATGATCAGAAACAATTCGAGCAAATCGGTCATAGTAACTGGAATCGTGAGATATTGAGACAAGAGAACCGTCGGATGAATCGGTAACACCTTTCAAAGTTAATAGGCCATCAGCCACTTGTTACCGCAGAATGTAAGTAAGAGGCTAACTTTGAAAAAGAGAGGAGCAAATTGTGAAAAAGATTGTTTCTGTTGTGTTGGCTTGGATGATGTTAATTGGTACAACGGTAACGGCATCTGCCGCTGAAGCGGATCACGAAAAGCAGTTAGGGAATGATATTGCATATCTTGAACTTGACGAAGCTTCGCCCGATATGCAGAAAAAAATTTTGAAGGCTAGAGAACAGATTATCTATAACACAGACTGGGTTGCTGATGGTTACAATGGAGCGGTTATGGATGCTGAGACCGGGGAAATTATAGAGGTCCTGCCGCATTTCTCTGAGATTTTTCCTGATTGGGATGTACCTACTGAAGAAATTACAGAGTATGAAGTAGATGCACTGCCACAGATTGGTGTAGGCCCAGATGATTGGCTGCGCTTCTGTTCCAAACGAGTTTATTTGGAAGAGGCGTCACAGAGTCAGAACGCAGATTCATTTGAGACTTTTCAGAATGACCCTTATGAATATGGAACGTGCCTTGCTTTAGGTGCGACTTCGTTATCTTCAAGTGAAACCTACAATGTTGGGGTAACAAACGCATCAACAGGTAAGAGCTTGCTTGTGAAAACAAGACTTTCTGAAGGAATCTTAGCTATTCTGGATGGTGTGTATGATGAGATGCTTAGCTGTAGAGCAAGCACATATAGTGATCCAGGTTGGGCAACGATGGTTATTCAGGGACGGTATCGCGTTTCTGATGTTAGATAAGTCCCTTATGTTTAAGAAGTAATCGAAGAACCTTTGAGTGATAAAAGGAGGAACTTGCATATGAAACTTAAGCGTCTATTGAGTTGTTTCCTTGCACTTGCAATGATGACCTCAATGGTCAGTTTTCAGACGTCCGCTTACGAAGGTTCCAGCAATAATGAGGGATATACGATTGACGAACCGTATGAGTATCCTATCGAGCCTGGGACCGATGAATGGTTTGCAATAGAGAGTCATGCAGAAAAGGTCGAAATGCTGCAAATTCCTCAAGATGTACTAAATGAAATGACAACAGAAGCTCTCGTGGAAAGCGTTGTCAATTACCCTTATTTTCCAGATATGGATTCCTTCTCGACACAGGAACTTGGATACGAGACTGTTCGGAATGGTTTTAATGGATTACAGGAGCTTGAAAGTAGACCAGATGGAATGCTCTGTTTAGCAGAATACTATGAAGAGCAGCAAACTACTCGTTCGTCAGGTATGAGCTATGTAGTCAGAAGAGCAATCGAAATAACTCTGGAAGAAAACAGCGAAGAATGGGAGAATCAGCAAAATATTGAAATTACAAGGGTTTCGCTACCAAGAACTCCCAGTGGAAATCAGGTGACAAGCAGTTGGTGTCATTATGACAGATCAGAAATGACCGCAGGTGATCGTACAGAAATAAATGAATATGTTCGAGATGCGTATGGCCTTGAGCCGTTAAGACAACCTACAACAAAGTATAATTGTCACTCGTATGCTTGGTACAATCGCTCCAGTTCTAACTTGTGGTGGATTGATTGGCCTGATGATTTTATGGAGGACGACTACTACGAGGAAAATACGGGAATAATCAAATCTGGAAATATTGCTGTGTATAGAATGAGCGCATCAAGCACAGAGTATCTGCATTCTGCAGTTGTAACTAATGTTGGTTCTGGTAGCGGGTCTAATCCTCCTATCACCGTAACATCTAAATGGGGAAATTGGGGGTTGTACTCTCATATGTTGTATAACTGCCCTGCAGATTATGGTCGTAATATGCTGTTTTATCAGGAAGCATAAGGACTAAGTGTCTGCGATAAGAGCACATAAAATGATGAATAAAAAGGGCGGTGTAGGGTGATATGATATCACCTTACACCGTCCTTTTTATAACGGTTTACCCGTTTGTGCCCATACAGGGCATGAACGGGTAAACCGTTATACGGTTAGTCTTCTAAATAATGTATCCTGAATAATAGAAAAAGCCTTGTGGTTCAAGACATAGAAGCCCATTCGTGGTATAATAGCTTATATGAAGAGGCGGAGTGTCAGCAATCTGATAATTGAGCAAATGGATCGATTCAGAAAAGAAAATGTGGATGCCTTAGCAGAGTATGAAAAGCTAAAAAAATGCTAAAAAAGGCGGCAGGCAAGTAATACTTGCCTAAATGTAAACCGCACACGGTTTACATTTAATGGGATTTTGATTAAATTTGGAGATGAAAAAATGGAATTGAATCAAAAAATAAAAACCTTAAGAAAGGAAAAAGAACTGTCTCAATTGGAACTGGCCGAAATGCTGTGCGTGTCCAGACAGGCTATATCTAGCTGGGAGGCAGGGACATCAAGACCATCGACAGAGAATTTGCAGAGCCTGAGCAAATTATTTAGTATCCCTTTGGAAATTCTTCTGGATGACACGGCGACAGAAGAGCCGGAGAAGGTTCCTCTAAAAGATCGGTTGGAAGAAGAACACCGAGAGCCAGAACTTGGAAAGGGTAAACAGCGCAAGCTGTTTGCCATTGTAATTTTATTGTTATTGGTGGTCCTGACCGCTACAGTTGTACGTATACTCTCGGGAACAGAGAAAGAAAATTCAGATAAAATCAATTTTAGCGAAATGGAAAGTGAAATTCTGAGTGATACCGAGGGCGATACCGTAGAACTTGGAGAGTTAGACGAGTCTGATTAAGAGGGAGGTGAAGCAGATGCGGAAGTTTTTGTGTATGGTATTGACCGGAGCGATGATAATCGGATGCTTGTGTACCAGCGCCGGAGCAACTGATGAACTCGGTGCGAAGACAGGAGAACTTGAAGCAACGGAGACAATTACCGCACGGGCGACAGGGACTCTTGACTGTACCGTAAAGGCGAACAGCAATGTATCAGTGAAACCCGCTTTTTCGATGGCGGCTGGGGAAACTGTCCGGATCCGAGCAAACTATTCGCCGGAAAATGCCAGTGTAGACCTTGGATTAGTCGATTCAGATGGAGTATACCACTATGTCAATGTGACAACAGGCAGCATTGACAAAACAATTGAGGTCCCGGAGAATGGCAGCTATACGTTGATGATCAGAAACAAGTCGAGCAAATCGGTTGTAGTGACTGGGATTGTGGGATATTAAATAAAAGGTAACTGTTCAGCAGGGGTAAAAATTTGAATCGTCAAAACGTAGAAAATGAGAGCACGGGTGCAGTCAGCAGGACACAC
>NZ_JAFBIS010000089.1 GCF_021531435.1 Oscillibacter valericigenes | reverse complement strand
TCATCAGCGCTGGCGGGTCTTTCAAAAAGGTTGATACCTTTTCCGTAAAGGCAAGCCAATTTAACCATTTGACGGAGACATTTACGAAGAAGAACCTCAGCAAGCGCTGGAACACCATGCAGGATGGCACGAAAGTTCAGAGAGACCTTTACTCTGCATTTCTGATACAGAATGTAGATGCCACACTCAAAGCAGTGGATGTAAACCGCTGCAACCAATGGCCCGGTGTAAAATTTTGTGTAAGCGATTTTCGACAAAGTCAAGAATGGCGCTGGAAAGCAGGGCGGATTCTGGCCT
>NZ_JAFBIS010000088.1 GCF_021531435.1 Oscillibacter valericigenes | reverse complement strand
CCACCGTGCGTCCCGGCGTTATGAAGAAGAACGCCTTCGACCAGGCCAAGGCTGACGCCTGCGAGATCGTGAAGCCCGCCTTCTCCCTGACTGAGGCCGACATGAAGACCGAGGTCGTAGAGGTCGTGAAGGCCGCCAAGAAGCTGGTGGATCTGATCGGCGCCGACTACATCGTGTCTGTTGGCCGTGGTATCAGCAAGGACGTCGAGGGCGGCATCAAGCTGGCTGAGGAGCTGGCTGAGGTCCTGGGCGGCGTCGTTGGCGGCTCCCGTGCCACCATCGACTCTGGCTGGCTGTCCGCTGACCATCAGGTCGGTCAGACCGGCAAGACCGTGCATCCCAAGGTGTATGTTGCTCTGGGCATCT
>NZ_JAFBIS010000087.1 GCF_021531435.1 Oscillibacter valericigenes | reverse complement strand
AGCACCAGATCCCAGTTCTGGTATCTGGCGTGCCAGTGCTTCACGATGCGCTGTGAGGCCAGATACAGCATCCGGCGCAAGGAGTCGTCGTTCGTGAAGGAGGGCTTGTTCTTCGTGATCTGCCGGAACTGGCGGTTCAGGCCCTCGATGATGTTCGTCGTGTATATGATTTTCCGAATCTCAACGGGGTATTCGAAGAATGTGCTTAAAACCGGCCAGTTTTCCTCCCAGCTTTTCACGCAGGAGGGGTACTGCTTACGCCAGGCCTCCGCAAAGGCCTGCAGGTTTTTCTCGGCTTCTTCCAGCGTAACGGCACCGTAGATCTTCTTCAGATCCGCAACGACTTTCTTGATGTCCTTGTAGCTGACATATCTGGTGGAACTGCGCACCTGGTGGA
>NZ_JAFBIS010000086.1 GCF_021531435.1 Oscillibacter valericigenes | reverse complement strand
TTCTGAGCAGTCTGCCTAAAATAGCCGTTTTTCTCCAATTTTTTCTTCTTCAGTCTATTGACTTAGCACCATTGGACTTAAACACGCCCCAAGCGCAAATAAATTCCAAGAATTTACTGTTTGAGGTTGTGCTTGTTACAGTATACAGCGACATTTGACATAATGCAAGCCACGTCAAAATTTTTTCATTATTAGGGCGGAGTTGTTGACATCTGCCTGGAAATCCTGCAAGTGGTCCGTCGTATTCCTGTCCGGCTTTCCACGTAAAATCAGGGCAATATCCATATCCGATTCCGCATCCTGCCCAAGACGCGTTTCACTCCGGACTTTCATACCGCTTCGCGGCGGCCTGCAGGGTCCGCTGGACCTCCTCCCGGAGGGATTGGGGCTCCAGAACGTCCA
>NZ_JAFBIS010000085.1 GCF_021531435.1 Oscillibacter valericigenes | reverse complement strand
GCACCCCCCATTCTTTTTCGTCTTGCCGAAAAAGAATGCGCCGTGCACGGTGGAAGAAAAAGACGCTTGGGCGCAAAACGGCGCCTTTGGCGCCTTTTTTGCTTAAATACGGGGGTCGTGCGAATCAGGACAGCGGAAACTTGACAGGCTCCCGCCGGGTGCGCCGTACCGCCCAGGAACAGAGAGCGTGCTCCCCGCATCTGGTACTGCGCAGCATCTTTCCGGGGTGGTCATCGTAAGGGCTTTACCATTAGCCCCGCGCGTTCCGCTTCGCTACGCGCTCCCCCGTCTATCCCCGGGAGGGAAATCCAAAGGGGAGGGGCCGCAGCCCCTCCCCTTTGCGTCGTTAGGGGGTGTGGGGGAAACAGGCGAAGCGCCGCCAGCGGCGGATGAAGCGAGCCTGTTTCGAGGAAGCGGCGCG
>NZ_JAFBIS010000084.1 GCF_021531435.1 Oscillibacter valericigenes | reverse complement strand
AGTATGACCGGAATGCGGACGGGATGGAGGATAAGATTCTGGCGCTGTACGCCTGCGGCATGAGCCAACGGGATATCGCTGAGCAGGTCAAGGAACTGTACGGCGTGGAGATCTCTCCAGAGCTGGTAACGAAGATCAGTGAAAAGATCATGCCGGAGGTCACAGCCTGGCAGAATCGTCCTCTGGAGCCGGTGTATCCGTTTGTGTTCATGGACGCCATTCACTACAAGGTGCGGGAAGACCGGCGGTACGTGACCAAGGCTGCCTATGTGGTCCTGGGCGTCACCATGGATGGCAGGAAGGACATTCTGGGCGTCTGGATCGGGGAGCACGAAAACAGCAAATTCTGGCTGAATGTGCTGAATGACCTCAAAAGCAGGGGTGTTTTGGATGTATATCTGTTCTGCACGGACGGCCTGTGTGGGATGATGCAGGCTAT
>NZ_JAFBIS010000083.1 GCF_021531435.1 Oscillibacter valericigenes | reverse complement strand
CCATTCGGCCGTTTTTAGGCGGCTACGATTGGCCGTTTTCTTCCGACACTATTTGGCCGTTTCCGTCCGACTCTAACAGTAGCTCGTTTAGATTTTCTGAGGCGTTTTCTCCATCAATAATCATTTCATTTATGATGGCCTGATGTGGCTCATCGATTGTCAGCCCATATTGATTAACAAATATGGCAAGCAGAGAACATCTTTCATAATAAATATCATCCCAAATATCAAAATAAGCGTAATCACCTTTTTCTCTATATTTCAGTACATCTTTGGAAGTATGAAGTAGATTAATATATCGTGATGCCAATTTACCGAGTTCTAAATCTTCAAATTCCTGATTGCTGAATGGTTTTATCGCTGCAAGTTCAGTTGAATATTCCGGTGGCGGGGTACCGCCAGTCCGGTGAAATGGAAACCGTCGTTCCGGCGTTTTGGAAACCGTTATTCC
>NZ_JAFBIS010000082.1 GCF_021531435.1 Oscillibacter valericigenes | reverse complement strand
TCGATTTGCCATGTCTCACACTGGAGAGGCAGCGTCAAAACGAAGATGTGCTCGCTGGGTGATTTTCTTGCCATGACGCGGCCCCCTTTCATTAACGGGTTTTCTGGGTCTCTACGTAGCGGCGTATCGTTTCACTTGATACATTTCCTGCGGTACTGACAAAGTAGCTTCGTGTCCATACCGTAGGGCTTCGCAGTATATCCGAGAACTCACTTAACAGTACACGGGACGTGTTTCCCTTTACGATACGCATGATATCGGCGGGGCTATACTTTGGGAGGGAACTCAAAAACAGATGTACGTGGTCCACATGGCATTCCATGGCTAAAACTTCCATCTGGTTTTGCTCACAGATTTGGAGAACAGATTCTTTAAATCGGGTTTCCAGACCATCGATAAGAAATATCTTCCGTCGATAGCGCGGGCAAAATACAAAATGGTAGTTCAGCATTGAGACTGTTG
>NZ_JAFBIS010000081.1 GCF_021531435.1 Oscillibacter valericigenes | reverse complement strand
TCCGAACACGGTAGTTAAGCTCGTCTCTGCCGACAATACTTGGCTGGCAACGGCCCGGGAAAATAGGTAGCGCCAACACAGGTCTTAGCTCAATAGAGCTGGGGCCTGAAACATTCCTCCATAGCTCAGTCGGTAGAGCACGCGGCTGTTAACCGCGGTGTCGTTGGTTCGAGTCCAACTGGGGGAGCCACTGTATTGCCGCCACTCGGCGTGGCGGCAATACTTCTCTAAAAGCAAGCCGGCACGGGCCTTTAGCTCAGTTGGTTAGAGCAGTCGGCTCATAACCGATCGGTCCCGGGTTCGAGTCCCCGAAGGCCCACCACTATGGTCGTCGCCTGAAGGGTATGCCTCAAGCGATTTAGGGGTATAGCTCAGCTGGTAGAGCAGCGGTCTCCAAAACCGCGTGCCGAGGGTTCGAATCCTTCTGCCCCTGCCATAAAAATCTTTACAACATGAGTTGTATGTGATATAATGCTCCAGTGTCGAGCCAAAAATGGCCCGGTAGTTCAGTTGGTTAGAACGCTAGCCTGTCACGCTAGAGGTCGACGGTTCGAGCCCGTTCCGGGTCGCCA
>NZ_JAFBIS010000080.1 GCF_021531435.1 Oscillibacter valericigenes | reverse complement strand
CTGCTTTTCATAGCGCGTCAGCGCGTCGGAGTCTGCATGAGACGGCATCTGCGCTCTTTGCGCAGATGGGCGACGCTTTAAGCGGCGCCTTTCCAATAAAAAGTATCTGCTTTTTATTGGAAAATAGTATTACAGCATTTGCAGCAGCTCGATCTGCTCGCCGGAGGGACCGGTGAAGAACCAGTTCTGCAAACCGCCGAACAGGTCCGGCAGGACTTTTTTCTCCGGCGTCATAAAGGTGTCGATGCCAAGGGCTTTCAGCTCCGCTGCGGCGGCGTCCAGGTCGTCCACATACACCGCGAAATGGGGGACGTTGCCCTCGGTCAGCGGCATGGGCGTGGGGGACTGGATCAGCTCCAGGGTGAAGCCGCCGAAGGACACCAGCGCCAGCAGTTTATCGCCGTCCGGCGTGGGGATGGACGAGCGCTGTTGGAGGGCGCCGCCGATCTTTTCATAGAAGGCGATGCTCTCGTCCATGTTCTTTGTATAAACGGCGATGTGCCCAAGGCCCTGATAATGTTCTTTCATCCGTATAATCCGCCTTTCTGCGAAAGGCACCGACGGGGTTATGAAACCCGTGTGCTTTCGCCGGTAAAACTTG
>NZ_JAFBIS010000007.1 GCF_021531435.1 Oscillibacter valericigenes | reverse complement strand
CTGCCCCAGTTCCCCATCGCCCCGCCCACGGAGGAGGATGTGAAGATCGCGGACCTCATCGTGCCCCACATCGTGGACGGCGCCACTTTGCAGCTTGGCATCGGCGGCATGCCCAACGTGGTAGGCGCCCGGTTGGCGGAGTCCGATTTAAAGGACTTGGGGATGCACACGGAGCTGTGCGGCGACGCCTACTATGAGCTGTATAAGGCCGGAAAGCTGACCAACCGCCGCAAGTCTCACCAGCGGGGCAAGGGCGTGACGGGCATCGTGTTCGGCTCTCAGGCCCTCTACGACTGGGTGGACCAGAACCCGGGGGTCGTGGTGGAGCCGCTGGAATACGTTAACGCGCCGGAGACCATCGGCAAGCTGGACAACATGATCTCCATCAACAACTGTATTGCCGTGGACCTGTACGGCCAGGTCTGCGCCGAGAGCGCGGGCCTGCGGCACATCAGCGGCACCGGCGGCCAGCTGGATTACCTCACCGGAGCCGCCATGTCAAAGGGAGGCAAGGCGTTCATCTGCATGACCTCCTCCTTCGTGGACAAAACCGGCGTGCGCCGCTCCCGCGTTCTGCCCCACTTCGGCGGGGACATCGTGACGGACCCCCGCAGCCAGGCCTACTACATCGTGACGGAATACGGCGCGGTGAATCTTGCGGGCCGGTCCACCTGGGAACGGGCGGAGCTGCTGGTCTCCATCGCCCACCCGGACTTCCGGGAAGACCTGATCGCCGCGGCGGAAGATCAAAAGATCTGGCGCAGATCCAACAAGAGATGAGCACTTTCACACGCGGGTGAATAGATAAAAAGGCTATGAAGAAGTTCCGATATGGAACTTTTTCATAGCCTTTTTTAATAGGCTGATGGCATTTTCGGCAGAGCCGTATGAAGGCATTCTGCCCCGTGTTGGAAATCGGCAAGGCTTCCGCCTGTCCTGCCGGTGCTGCGGCGGCTTTCGGCTCAGATGCCTGCCAGGTCCAGAACGGCGCGGGTCAGGCACACGGCCTGACTGGACGGGATCAGCTTGCGCACCAGCCGCGCGGAAGAATCCGCCAGGGTGGGGATCTCCAGCACCGTTTCGCCCGGAAGCTGCGACAAAAGGGCCTTTCCGCCCGCCTGCAGTACCGCTATGGCGGCAGCGGCATTGCCGCCCGCCGTGAAGAACTGGGACAGGTAAACACCGCCTTCGCCCGCGCCGGAAAAAATGGCGCAGGCCTTCGGCTGGCCCTTCGCATCAAGAAGGATGTAACTGGATGTCTGGAGTGCCTGCCGCATCTCCGGGGCGGTGAGGTCATCCACACCGTTCTTTTTCAGCTCCTGCACCAGCTGGCGGAGGCAATAGTCGGGCAGCTCTTCCAGCGTGCGCAGGGTGCATCCGGCGGGCACCGGCGCGGGCCGGTTCAGCAGCGGGCTGTCCGCGAGGTCAGCCACAGGCAGCCGCCAGGAAACGGCCTGTTTGTCCTGCTCCATCCGGAAGCCCGCATTGGCAAGCAGAGGCTCCACGCCCTCCGTCCCGGGCATAAACGAGGAAACGACCCAGTGCAGGCCGCCGTCCGTGGCGTTCATCGTCTCTTCCAGCAGCTCCATCAGCAGCGTGCCGCCCAATGCGCGGCGGCGGAACGCCGGGGCCACATAGAGGCTGATCAGCTCCAGGACCTCCTCGTTTTCCGGCAGAAGCCGGGCGCAGGCGGCGGCCCGGACCTCGCCCTCTTCCACCAGGGCCATGCCGAAGGCTTCGCCGCTTTTGATGGCTTCCACCGCCTCCGCCGTCAGCAGCGGAGCGGCGTGATCTGCTTCGTTTGGGCCTATGGAATAAAGCTCCACTTCAGGCAGTTGTTCGTTCGTCATAAAGATCCTCCCGTTCTGTCATGGGGATTTAATTATAAAAATGAGGGAAGAGAAGACGTGCTTCCGCATTGTTCAGCAGAGTGAGCAGCTCGCGCTGGCTATCCGCATCCAACTTCTTGCCGGAGATCATCTCCATAGCTTTGACAGCCTCCGGGGAGGACATGCCGCCCGGCTGGGACTGCCAGTAGAGCATGGCGTGCTCCAGAGAGGTCATCCACAGGGTGATGGTGTTAGCGGGGATCTCGCTGAGGTCGCATTGGCGCCCGCCGTACTTATCGCCCACCTCGTCGGTGCGCTGACCGCCCAGGCTGGACGCCTTTTCCGCGGTGGCGTGCCAGTCGTGGGTGTGGCCCATCTGGTTGGTCACGGCGTTGGCGTCCGACTCCAGGCCCATGAGCATAGCGCCGTAGTGATCGGCGTCGGCTTCCTTGTACATGGAGTAGAAATGACCGCAGGAGCCGTCGTTGCAGAGGGTCTTGCCGCTGACGCCGGCATTGCCCAGACCGCCGATGGCGCAGTTCATGCCCCGCTGACCGATCAGGTTGAACCAGACTTTCTTCTCCTTGCTGCCCATGGAACCGTTGTTCTTGACCTTTCTGCGCTTAATGGAGTGGGTGGAGCTGGCGCGGCTGTTGTCCTGGGCGGTGTTTGCCCCGTCTATGGTCAGGATGGACTTCCACATTTTTTGATGTGCGTTGGCACTGCTGAAAACATCCTCCTTTGGAAGGGTCAGCACAACGCGGGAGCAGTGGCTCAGCGCTACGGCCATGGATTTATCCCAATTCTCCTTGCGGGTCTCGTCCGCTTTGAAACGGTGCTTCTTGACCGTTCTGACTTCCTTGAAGTTGGAGATCTGCATCAGCAGCAGCCGCTTGGCGATTTGGATCTGCTGGGCTTTGTTGGCTTCGATGGCGTTCCGGGCGTCCCCGTCGGCGTCGGGCGACCCCTTGCCCTGAAAATAGGTCTTGACCGCGTTCTGGTCGGCCACATGGGTCAGGGTGGATACCATCACCGCTGTGGACATCGCCTCATCCAGCTTGCGGAAAAAGTTCCGTACCTTCGGACGGTAGTCAAGTGAATGCTGTGCCAGGGACAGGCCCAGCCGCAGTGTCGGGTCCAAAAGGGCGCTGACGCCCTCGCCGGTGCGCTGGATCTGGGCGCAAATAGCCTCTGGATCACTGTTTTCGCCGATGTTGTAGTCTTTGACGAATTTGGCCAGCGCGTTGGTGGCAATTAAATTGCGGGAGACGAGGTCCAGATTCTCAAAGTTGGAGTAGTCCTTATCGTTCAGGACCTGCTTCAGGGTCTGTTCCCGGGTGAGCTTGGAGTGAGGCAGCGTCTCGTTGGCCCACTTCTCCCGCCTCTCCCTGGTCTGGAACTGCGGCAGGGCTTTTACCTCATCCTGCCGCAGCAGGCGGTTCTCCTTCCCCAGATCCTCGTACTGCTTCTTCTGCCGCTTGCGCTCCTTATAGCCTACCTTCTCCTCTTTCGGGACGGGGCCTCCCGCCAAAGGCAGCGGCGGCAGCGGCTTGATACTGTGAAAGAAGCGGGCGTATGGGGAAATCCCTTCTGCCTGCCGCTGCTCGGCCATTTCGTGCTGCGGGGCCATCATTTCATTCTGGGGCTGGCGGTGCTCCTCCACCACGATGTTTTGTTGCTTCGTTTTTTCCGTGTAGGTCTGGCCGCCATTCTGCCCGGGCTTTCCCATAACTGAGCAGCTCCTCTCCTGTTTTTCGTCCGCGTCTTACGGAGGCCGGCACAGCTTTCGCCCCGCCCCATGATCGTTTATACGGCGCGGGCGAAAGACTGAAAATCCATTTTTTTGTAAAAAGTTGATTATATTATACCGTACCGCGGAAAAAACGCAAGCAGACGCCGATTATTTGAACAAATCTTAAAACAAGGGGGGCGGCAAAGCCGTCCCCCTTGAGGTCATTTTCGATTTACGATATAAAAAATCTCCGTCACGATTGCTCCAGATACCTGCGGATGGCGGCGGTGGTCACCTGGTAATCACGCCGCACTTCTTCCAGCAGGGGGAACGCGGCATCCGGGATGGCGGCGGATTCCGGGCGCAGTTCCTCCGTCAGCCGGGCGGAAGACTCCAGCAGACGGGTAAAGCTCAGGTTGGCGCACACGCCCTTCAGGGTGTGGGCGGACCGAAAGGCCTCCTGCCGGCAGCCGGCCTCCATCTCTTTGCAGAGGGTCTCAAAGCTCTGGTCCTCCAGAAACTTAGCGGCAAATTTTTCAACCAGCCTGGGACTGGGGAGCCGGGTGCACACTTCGGCGTAGCTGCCGCCCAATTCCTGATAACATTCCTCAATCGTCATAGTTTACCTCCCGTTTTTTCGGCGTTTCTTCGGGCCGCACCGAAAAAGCGGCGGCGCGGCCCTGCGGCTGCTCTCTTGCATAAGCCAAAATTTGCGCATATAATGCAGGAGAGGAGTGAATTTTATGATGCCTTTTGCTGAAAAGCTGACGTTTTTAATGCATATCACGGAAACCAGCAACAAAGAACTTGCCGCCGAGCTGTCAGTCGATCCGTCTATGATCAGCCTGATGCGCACCGGCAAGAGAAAACTCTCCAAAAATCCCGCCCAGGCGAAGAAAATGGCCCTCTTTTTTGCAAGGCGCTGCCCCGCGGCTTTTCAGCGGCAGGCGCTGTCGGAAATGCTGGGGCAGGTGTCCATCAGCACCAGCATGCCCACCGAGGTGTTGGCGGACAGGCTGGAGAGCTGGCTGCAGGGGGAAAGCGGCAGCATTGCCGACGCTGTACTGTCCGGTATCCGGACATTCCCCTCCCTGGAAGAAAGCGCGCAGGCGCCGTTCCCCGCGCCAGCGCCCGCGCCGGAGGGACAGACCCTGTTCTTCTACGGTGAGGAGGGGCGCCGGGAGGTCATGACCCGCGTGATGCAGGAGCTGCAGCATATGGAAGCCCCCGGCTCCATTCTCACCGTGGTGGATGACAATCTGGAATGGCTGCTGTCCGATTATCTTCTCATGAGAAAAATTCAGGCCGGCTTCATGGAACTGTCGAAGCGGGGATTCACCTTCTATCAGATCATGCCGCCGCTGAACTACATCAACCGCTATACGGAATCCCTGCAATTCTGGCTGCCTATCTACGTCATGGGACAGACGAAGGTCTACTACTACCCCAGGCTGCGGGGCAACCTGTACCGCCACTCCGTGATCGTGGTGCCGGGGCGCTGCGTGCAGTACGCCGCCTCCGTCGGCGTGGGCAGTACCAGCGACATCACCATGTTCTCCACCGACCCGAAGCTTGTGAAGGCCTTTGAAAAGCAGTTCCAGGAGCATCTGGCCCTTTGCAGACCGTCTCTGAATGTCCTTCGCACCCCCAACGAATCCATCCCCCGTTTTCTGGAGTTTTTCTCCCGGCAGGGCGATACCATTCAGGAGGTCAACTCCCTGTCCATCAACAGCATGCCCCGGGAGCTTCTGGAGCGCTGTGTGCGGGAAGCGGAAAATCCAGGCTGGGCCAAGACCTTCCAGGTGTATCTGGATGATATCCCGCGTTTTGAAGAGCGGCTCAGCCAGGATCCCTACATTGATATGTGCCGGTTGGCCACAGCGGAGGAGGTCCGGTCCGGGAACGTCCCTGTGGCCGCCCCTGCCAGGACTTACGCCGGACAGCTGTGCTATACGCCGGAGACCTATTGCCTCCATCTGCGGAACATCCTGCGGCTCATGGAGCGGTATGAGAACTACTCCTTCCTGCCGCTGCATGAGAAGGAGCTTCCGGATTATAACCTGTTTGCCAACGAGGGCGGCATGGCCCTGGTCGTTCGCACCTCAGAGCCGATTATTATATTGGATATCCGCCGCCCGGCCATGGTCACCGCGTTCCGGGAACATCTGCTCCGCAAGGCCGACGCCATGGGGTACGGCGGTATCTACCGGGAAAAGACCCGTATGCAGCTGAGAGCGCTGATCCAGGAGCTGGGCGGCTGACGGTCATTCCGCGTCAGGGCGGCTGAGAGTCTTCGACAATGCGGCGAACAGCTTGTCCAGATCAATAGGTTTGGCGATGTGCCCGTTCATGCCTGCCGCGAAAGCGGCTTTCCGGTCTTCCTCAAAGGCGTTGGCGGTCATGGCGATGATGGGAATGGAAGCCTTTTCCGGCACGGCCATGTTCCGGATGACCTCCGTGGCCTGATAGCCGTCCATGTTGGGCATCTGAATGTCCATCAGGATCAGGTCATAGTACCCGGCTTCCCGGCGCTCCAGCATATCCACGCAGGCGGCGCCGTCCCCGGCGTGCTCCACGGTGAAGCCCGCCTCCTCCAGGATGGTGACCGCGATCTCGACGTTCAGCGCGTTGTCCTCCGCCAGCAGGATGCGCTTTCCGGCAAACACGGAGGCGTCATATGATGCCGCTTTCTGCGGCTCCGCGTCCGGAAGAACCTCCGGCTCCGCGGCGATCCGGTGGGGCAGGCAGACGGTCACCTTCGTGCCCTTGCCCAGTTCGCTTTCGATGGAGATGGTCCCCTCCATCAGGTCGATCATCTTCTTGGTGATCCCCATACCCAGCCCGGTGCCGGCGATCCCGCTTTCCGTGGAGTTTTTCTCCCTTGCGAATTCATCGAAGATGTGGGGCAGGAATTCCTGAGAGATCCCGATGCCCGTGTCCTCAATGACCGTCCGGTAACAGCAGTACCCCTCCTTGTCGGACGGCACCTCTGTCACGGTCATATAGATGTCTCCTCCGGCCGGTGTATACTTCACCGCGTTGCTGAGGATGTTCATAAAGATCTGTTCCAGCTTTGTAGTATCCACAAAGACGTGCTCATGGGTGATGTCGAACGTCCGGTGGAGCGTCAGGTTCTTTTTCTCCAGCTCCGATGAGAACACGGTGACCAGATTGTCGTTGAACCGCTGGGCGTCCCACAGGTCGGCGTCGTCCAGCGTGGCTTTTCCACTCTCGATGCGGGCCAGGTCCAGCACATTGTTGATGAGGTTCAGCAGGTAATTGCTGGAGACCTTGATATTGTCCACACAGTGCCGGAAGGCGTTTTCGTCTTCCCGGCACTTTTCCAGCATGTTCGTAAAGCCGATGATGGCGTTCATAGGGGTGCGGATGTCGTGGGACATGTTGAACAGGAAGGCGGACTTCGCCCCGTTGGCGGCCTCGGCCCTGCGGCAGGCGTCCTGCAGCGCCCGCTGCATGGCCAGCTCGTTTTCCCGCTCCTCGTTGATGTCCGCGAAGCCCAGGACGATGTGCTTCACTTTGCTGTCGGGAAGCAGAGACGCGATGATGCGGTAGACGTGCTGCTCCCCGTCACGGTCGTTGATGTACTCATACGTAAAGATCTGCCCGTCTTCCCGCAGCTCCGCCAGCAGGTTATCCAGGGAGCATTTCCGCAGGAATTCCGCCTTGTAGTCCTCTTTCACAAAGCGTTTCGCGTAATCCGCGACGCCGTCGTCCCATAAAAGTCCTTTTTTCAGGGCGTCGCCGTAGTATTGGTTGATCTCGCCGGCCAGACGGAAGGGCTCCACATACTTCGTCTCCGTATTGATGAGGTAGACGGAGCTGTATTCTCTGCCGAGGACCTCAATGACGCCCCGGTGCTCCGCGATCTCCTGCTTGGCTTTCTCCCTCCGCTCCCTGTCGGCGTAGAGGAAATAGCATACGAACAGCAGGATGATGAACCCGATCACCAGGACCGACTGGATGGTGGTCGTGTTCATGATATTGGCCAGGGACTTTGCCGGGACGATCTGCACCACATACCAGCCCAGGTCCTCCACGCAGGAAATGCAGGCCACTGCGTTTCCTGCGTTTTCGCGGAATGCAAAGGCTGTCTCATCGTCCTGAGACACGTGCCCGGCAAAGACCCCGTAGGTTTCATCCGACACGCCCATGGTCTCCGTCAGGTATGTCCGGATCGCTGTGTTGGTGGCCAGGCCGTCCACGGTGGACGCGATGATATATCCGCTGCTGTCACAGAGAAAACCGCGCACTTCCTCGCCGAAGAAGGTGGATGTCAGCAGCGGCTTCATATTGGTGTCGCCGCCCAGCGTCCCGGTGAAAACGCCCACGATGTTTCCCTCATAGTAGAGCGGCGTATAAAAGTTCAGCAGAACTTCCTTGGATTTTTTCGGGGTAAAATTGATCCAGATCCCGGTCTTTCCCTGGATGCCCTGCTTGTAGTATTCCCGGTCGCTCGCGTCAAAGGGAGTGCCGCCGTCGTTCATGGTATTCCAGCCGTCCGCCAGAATGTATTCGATGAAATTGAACGGCGTGCTCTCCAGCAGCGGGTCAAGGATGGCGTTGACATCCTCGATGACCTCACTGTCCATGCTCTGGGTGGCGGATTGCGAGGTGAGCCGGATGCTGCTGGTGGCATAGCCGATGGAGGATTCGATCTCGTTTGCGATCGCCCCCACATTCTGCCCAACGGCATAGTATGCCTGCTCTTTCAGGTGTTCCCTGGTGGAACGCGCGTATCCGTACACCGCTGCGATGATCATGACTGCCGTCACGATCAGCAGCGGTATTTTGATGCTGTTTCCCAGGCGGTTTTTGGCTGCGCTCAAATCCCATCATCTCCATCCCTGAAAAAGATTTCCGGTGGTGGTTCAGGCTGCTGCGGCCTTCAGGTCAGCGCTCGGTTTTTTCGCCTGCTTTCCACAGGCAGCAGGTCCCCTTGTGTCCCTGCTTGGCCTGGTACAATGCCGCGTCCGCCCGGCTGATGAGCTCCTCAGACAGCTTTTCGTGGGAGCCGCACAGGGCGATGCCGCCGGAGCATGTGGCGCAGGATCCGTCCGGCAGCTGAAAACCGTGAAATGCCTGGCAGATGTTTCCGCCCTTCCGCAGGATGGTCTCCAGGGAACTGATCTGCTTGAGGATCACCACAAATTCATCTCCACCGTAGCGGCAGTGAATATCCTCCGCCCGGGTCTGGCGGCGGAGCAGGTCGGCAAAGGCCCGGAGCATCCGGTCTCCCGCGTCATGGCCGTGGGTATCGTTTACTTTTTTCAGATCATCCAGATCGAACAGGCACACCGCCAGGGGCAGGTCACCCTCGCTGAGAGAGGCCATGGCGGCCTGAAGCCCCCGCCGGTTCAGGAGGCCCGTCAGGGGATCCCGGTTGGCCTCATCCTGCAGGATGCTCTCCCGCCGGCGGAAGGACGCAATGTCCACCAGCCGCTGGACCCGCCTGTGCAGGTCGAACAGCGGGTGGCACTTGCACAAAAAGTCGTCGGTCTCCAGCGCCAGCGGCAGTTCCTCCATCTTGTCGCCGCTGGGAATGGTGGCCAGGACGGGGATCTGCCAGAGGGCCGGCTCCTGCCGCAGGGCCTTCAGCACCGAGGCGGCGCCGTCTCCCGGAAGGGTCATGCTCAGGATCACGGCGGAAACGCCGCGCTCACCGAGGGAGCGGAGGCGGCTGAGAGCGCTTACCGGGTATCGTAAAAAAGGAGGAAACTTCTATGTCCGCTGAGTATATGCACATCGGCATCCCCGTCACCAACCGCAAGCCCGGAATGCTCCACAACGAGGGTGCGAAATTCTGGTACAGCAATGTGGACGACTACGACTACAAGATCGAGTACCTGAAATTCGAGGAGGGCACGCCCTTCCCGGAGGAGATCCACCGCAATCCCCATGTGGCCTACAAGGTGGATGACCTGGAGAAGTACATCGCCGACGCTGACAGTGTCATCTGCGGCCCCATGGAGGCCAACGAAAAGGGCGACCGCCTCGCCTTCGTCTGGAAGGACGGCGCCATTCTGGAGCTCTATCAGGAGGCCTGAGAGCACCATGCATAAAACAGCCGCCGTGCCGGGTATACCCGGCACGGCGGCTGTTTTTTAATTTGTTTTACTGAGCGTCGTCCGCCGGCTTGCGGTACTTGGCGTACCGGGCCTTGACGTCGGCGATCTCCTTCTGATAGAGGGCGTCGGCCTTCTCAGGGAAGTTGTTCTTCAGAGAAGCTTGGCGGCATCCACTGCGCTGCCGGTGTATTTTGCAAAACGATCTACACGGCTGCGTGCAGAAGGGCATTGGTTTTTGCAATGACCGACTGGAGCTCCTTCTGCGTTTGGCGGCTCCCCTGAAAGGCGGGGGTCAAAAACGACAGCGCGGCTCTGATGTTGAGCAGATCGGAATGTTCGATCTGGCCCTGCTGAAGATGCTGGTGCGTTTCCCAGTAACGCTTTCGGATCTGCTCACTGACGGACTGCGGCGCGAAGTAGGACTGGATCACCCCGTCGATCAGCCAGGATTCTTCCTCTGTGTAACCCATGCGTATCCCTCCCAACGACAATATATGGTAGCACAGAAAGCAAAAGCCTACAAGATGCGCCTGTGGAGAGAAATTGACAAAAACTTCGTTGGATTTGCCAGCTTGACAAGGCGGCCAGGACCGGTTTCCGCAAAAAATGGCCGGCGTTGGTTGTACATTGCCGTTTCCTGTGGTAAAATGAACAGGATTTTCCGGGACCGGATTTTTGAAGACCGATGGAGGTACCGCGTATGCTGCGATTGAAGGATGTTTACGAAAACCCGCTGCCGCCCATGGCGCTGACGGATTATGACGCCCTGTCCAAAATTTTAAATGACGGGATGCGGCGGTGCGGGGAGTCGGGACGGAACTTCAACATGTTCCTGGACTGGGCGATCCACGCCCTGATCACCAGCCTGACCTCTGACAGCGCCTCCCGCATTTTCCTGCCCAAGACCAAAACCGCGCCGTTTTACATGGACGATCTGCTGCCCATATCCGGTATCCAGCCCTCCGGGAAAAAGCGCGTTCAGCTGCAGGAGACGTATCTGATCGCCCCGGTCTGGAACAACACGGACCTGGAGCTGGCGCTGGAGGCTTTCTACGACAGCGGCTTTGAGGACAGCAAGGTGGACCAGCCCTTTGACGGCGCCTATATCGAAGAGCTGAAGCTGGCGATCATCGACTCTCCGTCCAATGTGGATGTCCCGTATGTCCTGCGGGTGTGGGGCCGGGGCAGCATCCAATTAAACACATATTCCCTGAAACAGTTGAAAACCGTCCTCCGGACGGACGGCTCCAAATGGTACATCCAGGACGAAGAAGAACGCTCCGAGCCGGTCCTGGAGCCCCGGATGGCGGCGCTGTACAACTGCGCCCTCCGCCGGTACTGCGCGGAAGACTGAACCCCGTTTGATACAGAAAAAGGACCCCTGCCGGCAGTCGGCAGGGGTCCTTATTTGCGGTTTTACGTGCCGGATTCCGGCAGATTTTCCGCGCAGAGAATGTCGATCTGCGTGTTGAAGCGGTTCAGGTCCACGGGATTCTTTTTCCGCACCAGGTCCCGCAGCAGCATCAGCGGCGCGTAGCCCTGCTGGGTAAAATTCTGGGGAATGGTAAAGTCCACGCTGCCCTCCCGCAGGAGCTGGCGGATGCTCTCGTTGATGTCGTGGCAGACCACATGGACCGTCCCCTTTTTCCCAGCGCTCTTCACCGCCGCGGCGCAGGCCGAGACGTTCAGGTTCGCCATGTAGACGCCCCGCAGATTGGGATACTGCCGGAGGGCGCTCTGCACGATGTGGAGGGTGGTCTCGTAGTCGTTGAAGGTCTCCCGGATGACGATGTGGTCCTCGGGAAAGCCCAGCTCCCGCATCCTGTCCCGGAAGCCGTCCAGCCGCTGCCGGTGGCCGTCGAATTTCAGGTTGCCGACGGCGGCCAGGACCATGTCCTCTTTTTCCACGCACTTGCTCATCAGCCCTGCGGCGACCCGGCCGGCCTTTCGGATGTCCTGCCCCACAAAGCACAGCCGCCGGCTGCCGGGCAGGTCGGAGTTGAAGGTGATGCAGGGAATGCCCGCCTCCGCGAGTTCCGAGACGCGCTGTTCAATAGAAGGGTCGTTCAGCGTACACACCGCAAGGCCGGAGACGCCCTCGGCCCGCAGCTCCTCCA
This sequence comes from Oscillibacter valericigenes, assembly GCF_021531435.1. Lineage (GTDB taxonomy): Bacteria > Bacillota > Clostridia > Oscillospirales > Oscillospiraceae > Oscillibacter > Oscillibacter valericigenes_B. The sequence continues at coordinate 112,843 of NZ_JAFBIS010000007.1, read as the reverse complement.
GCAGGCCGATGGCTTCCTGGGCCAGGTCTGTTTTGCACTTCCGGCTGATGACCTGCACATGGGAGTCCGCCAGCTCCAGCTGGGCCTGCCGGATGCCCTGGGTCACCTCGGTGAGAAACTGGTTGTCCCAGTTGGGCATGAGGACCCCCAGCTTGATGGGCTGAATGGCGGCGTCCATCTGCTGCTGGTGGGACTCCCGGGGAGACACATACCCGGTGTCCCGGATGGCGTCCAAAACTCGCTCCCGGACGTCCGCGCGCACATAGGAGCGGTTATTCAAAACACGGTCAACGGTACCCCGGGACACCCCGGCCAGGTCCGCTACCATCTGGATCGTGACCTTCTTTCCCATACAGGACCTCCTTGAATATGTGCATTTTTAAAAAAGCACATAAAGCACATCTTGATAGTAACGCATTTCTGCATGGTTGTCAATCCGCAAAAAATCGGGGAAATCTTTTGTTAAAAGCGACTATTTTCAAATATTTTAAAAAAATCGGCCAATTTTCTATTGACAACGGAGCGTGCTTTGCCTATATTGTGCTTAGCACATAGATGTGCAAAGCACAGAAAAGGAAAGACGGTGACGAACATGAAGTTTCTCAAATCCGCATGCATCGAGCCCATGTACAGTGAGCTTCCCTTCCTGGACCGGTTCCAGGCGGCCAAGAATGACGGTTTTGATTTTGTGGAGTTCTGGGGCTGGACGGACAAGGACCTGGACGCGGTAAAGGCTGCCGCGGAAAAGGCGGGCGTCGGCATCTCCGGGTTCAACGGCGACGCGGAGCTCTCCCTCATCGACCCCGAGCAGAAGACGGCCTACCTGGACTTTTTGAAGCAGTCCGTGGCGGCGGCAAAAAAGGTGGGGGCCCGCAGCGTGACCATCCACTCTAACGGCCTGGGCGAGGGCGGCGTGGTCATCAACCACTACGACGAGCTCTCCGACACGGTGAAGCTCTGTGCCATGTACGATACCCTGCTGGAGTGCGCCAGGATCGCGGAGGAGAGCGGCATCCAGATGAACCTGGAGCCGCTGAACATCACCACCGACCACGTGGGCAACTTCCTTCGGACCACCCGGATGGCGGCGGAGATGACCCGGCTCATCGGCTCCCCCAGGCTGAAGGTCCTGTATGACGTTTACCACATGCAGCTCAACGAGGGCAGCATCTGCGACAACATCCGGGCCTACGGCGACCAGTTCGGCCACATCCATGTCGCCGACGCTCCCGGCCGCCACGAGCCCGGCACCGGCGAGATCAACTACGCCAATGTGTTTGCCTGCCTGGAGGCATGCGGCTACACCGGCCTGGTGGGTTTTGAGCTGATCCCCAAAACCACCACTGCGGAAGCAGTGAAAGCCATTATGAAATATTAATGTATTCGGAGGATGAATCGTATGAAAACCATTCAAATCGGCATCATCGGCGCCGGCCGCATCGGAAAGGTCCACGCGGAGAACATCACCAAGTTTGTCCCGGAAATGGAGATCAAGACCATCGCCGACCCCTACATGAGCGAGGAGACGGTGGAGTTCCTCAAGCGCCTGCGTATCCCCAACATCGTCAATGACGTGGACCTCATCCTGAATGACCCGGAAATCAAGGCCGTCGTCGTCTGCTCCCCCACGGATCTCCACGCCGAGTACGCTATCAAAGTGGCACAGGCGGGAAAGGACGTGTTCGTGGAGAAGCCGGTGGACTACCGCATCGAACGGGTGAAGGAGGTCATCGCTGAGGCGAAAAAGGCCGGGGTAAAGCTCCAGGTGGGCTTCAACCGCCGGTTTGACCACAACCACCGGGCCGTCTATGAGGCCGTCCGGGCGGGCAAGGTCGGCAAGGTCAACCTGGTGAAGATCAGCTCCCGTGACCCCGAGCCCCCCACCATCGACTATGTGAAGGTCTCCGGCGGCATCTTCTACGACATGATGGTCCACGACTTCGACATGGCCCGCTTCCTGGCCGGTTCCGAGGTCACCGAGGTGTTCGCCTACGGCGGCGTGCTGGTGGACCCCGCCATCGGCGAGGCCGGCGATGTGGACACCGCCGTGGTGTCCCTGAAATTCGCCAACGGCGCCATGGGCGTCATCGACAACAGCCGCAAGGCCGTCTACGGCTACGACCAGCGGGTGGAGGTCTTCGGCTCTGAGGGCGCGGTGATGGACGTCAACGACACCCCCAACAACGCCACCTTCTACGGCGCCGACGGCACCGTCTCCGGCACCTGCTACAAGATCATGTGGGACCGCTACACCATGGCCTTCGCCGCGGAGCAGAAGGCGTTTGCCGAGGCGGTGATCAACGGCACGGAGACACAGGTCACTGGGGAAGACGGACTCGCCCCCATCCTCATCGCCGCGGCCGCCACCAAGTCCCTGAAGGAGGGCCGCCCCGTCAAGATCAGCGAGATCGAGTGAGATAGGCAAGCCCCATTTGCTGTTTGGGCCCCGGAATTGGATATTCCGAAAAAATAGGAAGAAGAAAAGGAGCAAGCAACCATGAAAAGATTTCTCGCATTGGCCCTGACTCTGGTCATGGCCCTGTCCCTGACCGCCTGCGGCGGCAAGACCGCAGAAAAAGCCCCCGAAGCCGAGACCCCGGCAGCCACTGAGACGGATGACGGCTATCACATCTCCGTCATCCTGAAGACCAGCTCCTCCGAGTACTGGCAGTACATCATCGCCGGCGCACAGGCGTACGAAAAGGACCATCCCAACGTCACCGTGGAGATCAAGGGTCCTCCCTCTGAGACTTCCTACGATGAGCAGCAGAACATGATCGAGACCGACATGAACAACGCGGACATCGACGGCTATGTCATCGCGCCCCTGCAGTCCGACATGGTGGCTACCATGATCAAGGGCCAGACCAAGCCCGTCATCGCGCTGGATACCAAGATCGACGCTCCCGAAGTGCTGGCCTTTGTCGGCACCGGCAACGAGGCCGCCGCCAAGATGGGCGGCGAGGCTGCCGTGGCTCTGGCCAAGGAGCGGGGCTGGACCGAGATCAACTGCATTGAGATCGCCGGCGTGCAGGGCGACTCCACCAACACCGCCCGGATGGACGGCTACCGCACCGGCGTCACCGAGGCCGGCGGCGTGTTCCTGGACGATGAGGTCCAGTACGCCAACGCTCTGGCTGACCAGGCCGTGACCTGCATGGAGGCCATCATGCAGAACCATCCCGAAGGCGTCGCCATCATCTGCGCCAACAACGAGGACATGGCGGTGGCCGCCGCCCGTGCCGCCGCCGGCAACGAGGCTTATAAGAACACCGTGTTCCTGGGCTTCGACGGCTGTCAGGCCGGCTGCGAGGCCATTCTGAACGGTCAGCTGACGCTGGACGTCTGCCAGCAGGGCTTCGACATGGCTTACAAGGCCGTGGACGCCTGCGTCCGTGCTCTGGAGGGCGAGAAGCTGGAAGCCTTCATCGACTCCGGCTCTATGATCATGGATGAGAGCAACGCACAGGAGCGCCTGGACCAGCTGAAGGGCTACATGGGCTGATTTTTACTGATCAAACGGCCGGGCTCCGTGTTTTCGCGGGGCCCGGCTGTTTGCCTGCCCGGGGCGTTGTACGCTTTTCACAGACTTCGAGCGAGAAAAACGGCTTATTTTTTACTTGACTTTTTCTCATCGTGCGGCTATGATAGGGACAATCCAATCAAGCACAAACCGCTGAGGTGAAAGTAAAGACCACCGTGCGCGCACAGAGAGTCCGGGGTGCTGGGAGCCGGGCCGAGATGCAGATGGTCACAATGGGTCACCGAGGGCGCGGCGAAAGCGGCATGGCCGCAAGTATCCCGCGACGCCGAAGGCAGGCGTTATCAGGCCGGGAGTATGTTGGTACTCTGCTGAGCGTGCGGCAGTTTCTGCCGCGAACCAAGGTGGCACCGCGGTTATTTACCGTCCTTGATGAGAGTTTTCTCATCGAGGACGTTTTTTTGTTGCGTAAAGCAAGGAGGCAATCACCATGACGAATCCGAAAGGAAGATTTGGCATCCACGGCGGACAGTATATCCCTGAGACGCTGATGAATGCCGTGCAGGAGCTGGAAGCGGCTTATGAGCACTACAAAAACGACCCGGAATTTCAGGCGGAGCTGACGGCCCTTTTGAATGACTACGCGGGCCGTCCCAGCCGGCTGTATTTCGCGGGGAAGGTCACGGAGGATCTGGGCGGCGCCAAGGTCTACTTAAAGCGGGAGGACCTGAACCACACCGGCGCCCACAAGATCAACAACGTGCTGGGCCAGGCGCTGCTGGCAAAGAAGATGGGCAAGACCCGCCTCATCGCCGAGACCGGCGCGGGCCAGCACGGTGTGGCAACCGCCACCGCCGCCGCCCTGATGGGCATGGAGTGCGTGGTGTTCATGGGCGAGGAGGATACGAAGCGCCAGGCCCTGAACGTCTACCGGATGCGGCTGCTGGGCGCGGAGGTCATTCCCGTCACCACCGGCACGGGAACCCTGAAAGATGCCTGCTCCGCCGCTTTCCGGGAGTGGACCAACCGCATCGCCGACACCCACTACTGCCTGGGCTCCGTTATGGGCCCCCATCCCTTCCCCACCATCGTCCGGGATTTCCAGTCCGTCATTTCCAGGGAGATCAAGGAACAGCTCATGGAGAAGGAGGGCAGGCTCCCCGACGCCGTCATCGCCTGCGTGGGCGGCGGCTCCAATGCCATCGGCGCTTTCTACAACTTTATTAACGACCCCTCCGTCCGGCTCATCGGCTGCGAGGCGGCGGGCCGGGGCGTGGACACCGCTGAGACGGCGGCCACCATCGCCACGGGGCGGCTGGGCATCTTCCACGGCATGAAGTCCTACTTCTGCCAGGACCAGTTCGGACAGATCGCCCCGGTGTACTCCATCTCCGCGGGCCTCGATTACCCCGGCATCGGCCCGGAGCACGCCTATCTCCACGACATCGGCCGGGCTGAGTACGTCCCCGTCACCGACGAGGAGGCGGTGGAGGCCTTCGAGTATCTGAGCCGCATGGAGGGCATCATCCCCGCCATCGAGTCCGCCCACGCGGTGGCCTACGCCAAAAAGCTGGCTCCTGCGATGGGCAAAGACCAGATCATCGTTGTCAATATCTCCGGCCGGGGCGACAAGGACTGCGCCGCCATCGCCCGGTACAGAGGGGAGGATATTTCCGAATGAGCAACATCAAAAAAGCCTTTGCGAACGGCAAGGCGTTTATCCCATTCATCACCTGCGGCGACCCGGACCTGGAGACCACCGCCAAGGTCGTCCGGGCTATGGCGGAGGCGGGGGCCGACCTCATTGAGCTGGGCATTCCCTTTTCCGACCCCACCGCCGAAGGCCCCGTCATCCAGGCGGCCAACGTCCGGGCCCTGTCCGCCGGAGCCACCACCGATAAAATCTTCGACCTGGTGCGGGACCTGCGGAGGGACGTCACCGTCCCCATGGTGTTCATGACCTACGCCAACGTGGTGTTCTCCTACGGCTCTGAAAAGTTTATCTCCACCTGCGCGGAGATCGGCATCGACGGTTTGATTTTACCGGACATCCCCTACGAGGAGAAGGACGAGTTCGACCCCATTTGCAAGCGGTACGGCGTGGACCTAATCTCCATGGTGGCCCCCACCTCCGAGGACCGCATCGCAATGGTGGCAAAGGAGGCCAGCGGCTTTATCTACGTGGTGTCCTCCCTGGGCGTCACCGGCGTCCGCAGCGAGATCACCACGGACATCGGCGCCATGGTGAAGCTTATCCGGGCCAGCTCCGACCTGCCCTGCGCCGTGGGCTTCGGCATCTCCACCCCGGAGCAGGCGAAAAAGATGGCGGGCCTCTCCGACGGGGCCATCGTGGGCAGCGCCATCGTCAAGCTCATCGCCCAGTACGGGCGGGAGGCCGTCCCCTACGTGGCGGACTATGTGAAGCGTATGAAAGACGCGGTACGGGAAGCGTAAGCGGGCGTCTGGTATCAAGCAACCTAACAAGCAATTTTAAGGAGGAACCTGAAATGAAAAAGTTTGTCTCTGTGCTGGCAGCCCTGACGCTGCTGCTGTCCCTGACCGCCTGCGGCGGCACTTCATCCCAGTCTTCTGCTCCGGCGGAACAGCCCGCCGCGGCGGAAGAAAGCCCCTTCGCCGGGAAGACCGTCTCCGTTATGACCCCCTACATGGCCTCCGTCACCACGAACCAGATGGTGGGCTACCTGGAGACCGACCTGACCGCCCAGGGCGCCGAGGTCAACGTCATCGACACCGCCAACGACTTCGCGGAGCTGGCCAGCCGCATCGAGGACGTCACCGCCTCCGGCACCGACGCCATCGTGCTGGTCAGCGCCGACCCAACCCAGCTGGAGAACCAGCTCCGGGAGGCCATGGACGCGGGCATCCCCGTCTTCGGCGTGGACAGCGGCTATATCGACGGCATGCAGGTCAACGCCACCAGCGACAACCACCAGATGGGCCAGCTGATCGCCGGTTACCTCTTTGACGACCTGATGGGCGGCGAGGGCACCGTCATCACCCTGACCCACCGGCCCCATCCCGGCGTGGTGAAGCGCTGCGAGGCTTTTGACGAGCTGATCGCCGCCAACGACAAGCTGACCCTCATCACCGAGCAGCACGTCCCCGCCGAGCAGCCCATCAACGACGCCCAGGACATCGTCCAGAACCTGCTGCTGGCGAACCCCGACAAGGGCTCCATCACCGCCATCCTCTGCGCGTGGGATGAGCCTGCCATCGGCGCTACCCAGGCCTGCCAGGAGGCCGGCCGGGATGAAATTCTGGTGGTCGGCGTGGACGGCAACGAGCAGGCCGTCTCCCTCATCCAGGAGGGCACCAACCTGAAGGCTACCGTGGCCCAGAACTTCCAGGGCATGGTGGACATCGTGGTGGAGGACATGGGCAAGCTGTTCGCCGGCGAGACTATTGAGACCGGCGAGAAATACGCCGAGGCCACCCTCATCACCGCCGACAACGCGGCTGATTTTATCAAGTAACTGACCAAGAGACTACCCACGAAAGGAGGCCCGCCATGCTGCTGCAAACGGAACACGTCAGCAAGGCGTTCAACGGCATCTATGCCCTGCGCGACATCAATTTCCAGCTGGACGCCGGAGAGATCCACGGCCTGGTGGGAGAAAACGGCGCGGGCAAATCCACCCTCATCAAGCTGCTGACCGGCGTCTACCAGCTCCGGGAGGGCCGCCTTTTGTGGAACGGGGAACCGGTGACCATCTCCTCCCCGGCGGACAGCCGGGCGCTGGGCATCCGGGTCATCCACCAGGACCGGACGCTCATCCCCACGTTCAACGGCATTGAAAACTGCTACTTAGGCTTAGAGTACCCCACCCGGCTTGGCCGGGTGGACTGGGCCGCCATGGAGCGCCGGGTGCGGCAGACCATGGAGAGCCTCGGCATCGGCCTGGATTTGAAAAAGACGGCGGCGGAGCTGTCCCCGCCCCAGCGGACGGAGCTGGAGATCGTCCGGGCCCAGATGTCCGACTGCCGTCTGCTGATTCTGGACGAACCCACCGCCAGCCTGACGGACCAGGAGGCGGAGCGGCTGTTCCGATTGCTGCAAAGCCTGCGGGAAAAGGGCACCTCCATCCTGTATGTGACCCACCGGCTGGATGAGATTTTCCTTTTGACCGACCGGGTGACCGTGTTCCGCAACGGCCAGCTGGTGGAGACCGTTCCCACTGAAAGTGTTACCCGGGAGGAGCTGGTGGCGAAAATGACCGACCAGACGGCGGTGGAGCCCATCTCCCGCCGGGACAGCTTCGGCCCGGTGCTGCTGGAAGTCAAAGACCTTGCCTCCCGGGACGGCCGGGTGAAGCAGGGCAGCCTGTCCCTTCGCAGCGGCGAGATTTTAGGCTTGTTCGGTCTGGGCGGCAGCGGGCGGACGGAGCTGCTGGAATGCATCTTCGGCTGCCGGGCCACTTCCAGCGGCACCGTGCTGCTGGACGGCGAGGCACGCCCCGGCCTGACGCCGGAGGAGGCCATCCGCAGCGGCATGGTCCTCATTTCCGAGGACCGCCGGGGCAAGGCCATGATCGGCGGCCTCAGCGTCCGGGACAATATCCTGCTCTCCAGCATCGATACCTTTTCCCGCCACGGCGTTCTGCGGACGAAGGCCGGAAATGACGCGGTGGCGGAGCAAATTGACGCCCTGCACATCAAACTGGCAAGCCCGAACCAGCGGATGCTGGAGCTCTCCGGCGGCAACCAGCAGAAGGCGGTGTTCGCCCGGGCGCTGATGACCGCACCGAAGATCTTCCTGTGCGACGAGCCCACCCAGGCGGTGGATGTGGCCACCCGCAGCGACATCCACCACCTTCTCCGGCAGAAAGCCGACGAGGGCGCCGGGGTGCTGTACGTTTCCTCCGACCTCAAGGAGCTGCTGGAGGTGGCGGACAACATCCTGGTCATGTCCAGGGAACGCACCGGAGCATGCTGGAAAAATGAGAATCTGACCCCACGGCAGGTACTGGCCTGCTGTTATGAGACCCAGGAGAAGGAGGCGCAGCCATGAGCCGCTCAAGCCTGAAAAGAATCTTGCAGTCCTACGGCACCGTTCTGGCGCTGGCGGTCATTGTGGCATCGTTCAGCCTCATCCGCCCGGACAAGTTCTGCACCCTGACGAACTTCATCAACATCACCCGCCAGATCTCCCTGCTGGTGATGATCTCCCTGGGCACCACGCTGGTGATGAGCGTCAATGAGTTTGACCTGTCCGTGGGCAGCATGGCGTCCCTCGGCGGCATCATCGCCGCTGTGCTGGCTGTAAAGGGCCTGCCCATGGCGGTGTGCTTTCTGCTTCCCGTTATCATCAGCTTCTTCATCGGCCTGCTGAACGGCTGGGTGGTGGCCCGGTTCCGGGTGCTGTCCTTCATCACCACCCTGGGTATGAGCACCGTCCTCTCCGGCGTCATCTACCGGCTCTCCGGCGGCGCCACGATTTTCGAGGGCATCCCCAAGTCCTTTTCCTTCCTGGGCACCGCCAAGCTGGGCCGTATTCCCCTGCTGTCTATCCTGATGGTGGTGTTCGTGGCCCTGTTCTTCTTTCTGCTGGAGCACACCACCCTGGGCCGGAAGTTTTACGCCATCGGCGGCAATGAGGAAACCGCTAAAATTGCCGGCATCCGGGTGAAAAAGTACAAGACCATCGCCTTCGCCCTCTGCGCGGTGATGGCCTGCGTCACCGGAATGCTCATCGCCTCCCGGGTGGGCTCTGCCAACACCACCGCCGGCGACGGCTATTTCCTCCAGTCCTACGCCGCCGTGTTCATCGGCTGCACGGTCTCCCGGAAGGGTATCCCCAACGCGGTTGGCACCCTGGTGGGCGCCGCCATCCTGGGCATTCTGGCCAACGGCCTCACCATTCTCCAGATGCCCAGCTACATGCAGAACATCATCACCGGCGGCATCATCATCCTGGCGGTCATCGCCCAGAAAGCCGGTCACGGCGACGCGGCGTGAGGAGGGAAACCATATGACATACATCGCCGCATTTGACGCGGGCACCACCGCTGTCAAGGGCACACTGGTCAATGAAGCGGGGGAGGCCGTTCTCTCCCGCTCCGTGGAATTGTCCACTCTCTGCCATGACGGGTTTCAGGACCAGGCACCCCAGGACTGGTGGGCGGCTTTCTGCGAAATTTCCCGGCAGTTCACCGGAGATGTCCCCGCGGAGGACATTCAGGGCATTATCATGAGCGGGCAGATGCAGGATCTGATCCCTTTGGATGAGAATTTGGACCCGGTCTGCCCCGCCATCCTCTACTCCGATGGCCGGGCAGAGGCCCAGGCCGCCGCGCTGGAAGAAGCCGTGGGCGGCGAATACTTCCTGCACACCACCGGGAACCGCTGCGACGGCTCCCTGTCCCTGCCCAAGCTGATGTGGCTGAAGGAGCACCGCCCGGAGCTGTACGCCCGGACGGTCCACATCCTCATCAGCTCCAAGGACTTTCTTGTTGCCCGGCTCACCGGCGTCTGCGCCGGGGATGTGACCGCCTGCGCCACGGCGGGAGCCATGGACATCCGCCGCAAGTGCTGGGATGAAAGGCTCCTGTCCGCCGCCGGGGTGGACGCAAAGCTGTTCCCCACGCTGTACCAGCCCCACCGGCAGGTGGGGACTGTTCTCCCGGAGGCGGCCGCTGCCTGCGGCTACCGGGCCGGGACAGCGGTGTTCGCCGGCATCGGCGACGCCGGGGCCACCACCCTCGCCAGCGGCATCCGCCGGCCGGGGCAGTACAACATCAACCTGGGCACCTCCGGCTGGGTGGCGACGGTATCGGATGACATTCTGCTGACGGAGGCGGGGGTCTTTAACCTGGCCGCCGCGTCGGAGGGCTGCTACATCAACGTGGTGCCCTTCCTCAACGCAGGCAATGTCCACAAGTGGATCGCCGGGGTGCTGGGACGGAAGGACGGTGCGCCGGACTATGGGGCGGTCAGCGCCCTTTTGGAGCAAAGCGCCCCCGGCAGCCACGGCGTGCTGTTTCTGCCTTACCTTGTGGGCGAGCGGTTTCCTGTGCTGGACCCGGACGCCCGGGGCTGCTTCTTCGGTATGACGGCGGAGACCTCCACCTCCGACCTGGCCCGGGCCTCGCTGGAGGGCGTGGCCTTTTCCCTGCGGCAGGGTCTGGAGCAGTTCTCCGAACCGCCCGCGTCCATCTCCCTCATCGGCGGCGGCGGCCGGGAGGCCGTCTGGTGCCAGATCCTGGCGGATGTGCTGGGCCATGACATCACCGTGCTGGGGGATACGGAATTCCGGGCCGCGCGGACCCTGGCCGCCCTGACCCGGCAGGATGCGGACAGCCTTATTTCGGCGGAGGACGGAACCGTTTACCGCCCCCGCAGCGAATACCGGGCGCTGTACGATGCCCAGTACGCCCGCTATCGGAAGCTCTATCCCGCCCTGCGGGAAATTTGACATCGAAAAACAGCGGTTTGGCAAAAGTCAAACCGCTGTTTTTGCGCTCCGCAGAGGGAAATCGGGCGAATCTTGACAGAAATTGCCGGTGATTTTATAATTTATCTCTAAGAAACAATCGCATTCATCCGACAGAAAGAGGGAGTTCCTACGAGCAACGGCGGAACAGCGCATTACCAATATCTCGTCGTGGGCGCCGGGCTGTTCGGCGCGGCCTTTGCCCAGCAGGTCAGGGCGGCGGGCAAGTCCGTCCTGGTCATTGACCGGCGGAGTCATATCGGCGGCAATGTGTATACGGAGGAGATCGAGGGCATCCAGGTGCACCGTTACGGCGCCCATATTTTCCACACCAATGACCGCTCCGTCTGGGAATACGTGAACCGGTTCGCGGAGTTCAACCGCTATACCAACGCCCCGGTGGCGAATTACCGCGGCGAACTGTACTCCCTGCCCTTCAACATGTACACCTTCAACAAGCTGTGGGGCGTGGTCACGCCCCGGGAGGCCGAAGCGAAGATCAGGGAACAGCGGGAGGCGGCGGGCATCACGGAGCCGAAAAACCTGGAGGAGCAGGCCATCTCCCTGGTGGGCACGGACATCTATGAGCGATTGATCAAGGGTTACACGGAAAAACAGTGGGGGCGGCCCTGCAGTGAGCTTCCGTCCTTCATCATCAAGCGGCTGCCGGTGCGCTTCACCTTTGACAACAACTATTTCAACGCCCGCTACCAGGGCATCCCGGTGGGCGGCTACACCCGCATGGTGGAAAGGATGCTGGACGGCGTGGAGGTCCGGCTGAACGTGGACTACCTCCAGCACAAAGCCGAGCTGGACGCCCTGGCGGACAGGGTGGTCTATACCGGCTCCGTGGACGCCTATTTTGATGACTGCTACGGCCCCCTGAGCTACCGCTCCGTGCGGTTTGAAACAGAAGTGCTGGATACGCCCAACTTCCAGGGCAATGCCGTGGTGAACTACACCGACCGGGAGACGCCCTTTACCCGGATCATTGAGCACAAGTTCTTTGAATTCGGCACCCAGCCGAAAACGGTGATCTCCCGGGAGTACAGCGCGGAGTGGCGCCCCGGCATGGAGCCTTATTATCCGGTCAACGACGAAAAAAACAGCGCCCTGTATGAACAATACAAGGCGCTGGCGGACCGGGAGCGGAAGACCGTTTTCGGCGGACGGCTGGGAGAGTACCGCTACTACGATATGGACGCGGTGCTGCTGTCCGCTTTGCAGCTGGCGGAAAAAGAACTGGGCAAAGAGGGGGAACAAGCGTGAAACTGCTGACGGTGACGGTGCCCTGCTACAACTCCCAGGACTACATGCGGCACTGTATCGAGAGCCTGCTCCCCGGCGGAGAGCGGGTGGAGATCCTCATCATCGACGACGGGTCCAAAGACGATACCGGGCGCATCGCGGATGAGTATGCCGAAAAGTATCCCACCATCGTCCGGGTCATCCACCAGGAAAACGGCGGCCACGGCGAGGGCATCAACCAGGGCCTGCGGCACGCTGCGGGCACCTATTTCAAAGTGGTGGACAGCGACGACTGGCTGAGCGATGATTTCCCGGCGTTTCTGGACCTGCTGGAGCAGTGCGAGGCCCGGGGAGGCGTGGATCTGGCGGTCACCAATTACTACTACGTTCATTCCGACGGGATCGGGGACCGCTCCATCAATTATTCCAGCGTTCTGCCGGAGGGCCGCGTTTTTACATGGGCGGATACGAGGCCCTTCCGCATCCACCAGATGCTGACCATCCACAGCTGCACCTTCCGGACGGAAAACATGCGCAAATGGGGCTGCGAGCTCCCAAAGCACACATTTTATGAGGACAATCTGATGGTCTACCTGACGCTGCCCCACACCCGGAGGATGGTCTACATGAACGCCGACCTGTACCGCTATGCCATCGGCCGGCCGGACCAGTCCGTGCAGCGGACGGTGATGATGAAGCGCTACCACCACCAGATTTTGGTGACGGAGCGGTGCTTTACCTCCTGCCATCTGGATGATATTCAGGAGCCGCGCCTGAAGCGGTACATGCGGCATGAGCTGTTTGTGATGTTCGGCATCGCCATCTTATTCACCCGGCTGAACAGGACCGTGGAGACGGACGCGGCCCTGGAGCGGATGTGGGAAACCTGCATGGCATTCGACCCCAAATGGGGCGGGTATTTCCGGAACCGCTCTCCGCTGCGGTTTATCTGTCTGCCGGGCAGGTTCGGACAGAATGTTTCCGGCCTTGTTTACAAGCTGGCGAACAAAGTCGTGCGGTTCAATTGAAGAAATGAGAGAATACCGGCCTTTTGGACGCTCCAAAAGGCCGGTATGTTTCAATGGTTCCAGAACCCTTTGTGGACTTCGGCGGCCTCCTGCTCCAGGGCGGGGAACGGCCCGATCACCCGGATGTCCTTCTGCCCCCTTGCGAATACGTCCCGGCAGGGCAGGTCAAAGGTGGGATTCTGCTCGTCGCTGCCGGTCAGCTCCAGAAGGCGCTTTTCCGTCATGGCGTACACCACCCGGCCGATATTGGCCCAGTAGATGGCGCCGGAACACATGGCGCAGGGCTCCGCTGTGGTGTACAGCGTGCATTTCCAGAGGAATTCCTTTGAGTAGATGTGGGAGGCCCTGGCGGCCAGCGCGGTCTCGGCGTGGCCTGTGCAGATGTTTTCCGTGATCTCGATGTTCCCCTGCTCCAGCAGGATGCTGCCGTCTTCGTCCGTCAGCAGCGCGCCGAAGGGGGTGTTCCCGCCGGCACGGGCCATCCGGGAAAGCTCAATGCACCGTTTCAGGTAGAATTCGTGGGGCTGGTAACGCATTGCAAAAACTCCTTTACTAAATTTTGGAAATCAAAAAAAGAGACTACCGGCGTGCCGTTCGTATCAGAAACAGCGAAAACCTTGTAGTCTCTTTTAAGTCAGACAGACTGATCGACTTGTCGGGACGACTATATCAAAAATTGCGGGCCAGTGCAAGGCTTTTTGCAAGAAATATCCCCGCCCGGAAGAACGGCGGGGAGGAACGCACAAAAAAGCCGGGCGGTCGGCGGCGAATATTCGTCATTAGGGATGTTTTCCCGCCTCCGTTCCCGGTTTTTCTTGACGGAATCCCGTATCCCGCCTATAATGAACTCATTCAGAAGCATGGCAACGGCGCCGAGAGGTGCCGCTGCCATGCTTTTTTGCGAGGAGGGTGTGTGGATGAATGATTTGATTCGGCATGAGCGGCAGATCAACCAGCAGCTCGGGCGGTACGGTGTGAAATTCGGCATCTATAAAAACGGCGAATTCCACGAGCGGCTGTTCCCCTTTGACACGATCCCCCGTGTCATTACGGCCCGGGAGTGGGAGAGCCTGGAAAAGGGCCTGATCCAGCGGGTCAGGGCGCTGAATCTGTTTTTAAAGGACGTCTAGGGGGAGAAGCGCATCATCGCCGACGGCGTGGTGCCGGAGGATTTCGTGTACCGCTCTCCCGGCTATCTGCCCCAGTGCGAGGGCATCCTCCCGGTAAAGGGCGTGTACAGCCACATCTCCGGCATCGACCTGGTCAAGGGGAAGGACGGTGTGTGGTACATTCTGGAGGACAACCTCCGCATTCCCTCCGGCGCATCCTATCCGCTGATCGCCCGGGAGCTGTGCCGCCGGTGCAGCCCGGACACCTTCCGCCACAACGACGTTCTGGACAACCGGAATTACGGACAGCTCCTCCGCCGCACCATGGACAGTGTGAATACCGGCGGCATCAACGTGGTGTTTACGCCGGGGCGCTACAACGCCGCCTATTTTGAGCACTCCTATCTGGCGGAGCAGGCCGGGGCGGTGCTGGCGGAGGCCGGAGACCTGTACGTCCGGGACAGCGCCCTGTATTACCGCTCCACCCAGGGGGACCAGCGGGTGGGCGCCATCTACCGCCGGGTCTCCGACGAGTACATGGACCCGCTGACCTTTGAGGCCAGCTCCCTCATCGGCATCCCCAACCTGATGTCCGCCTACCGGGCGGGGAATGTGGCGGTGCTGAACGCCTTTGGCAACGGCGTGGCCGATGACAAGGGCGTCTACTACTTTGTGCCCAAGATGATCCGCTATTACCTGAATGAGGAGCCCATTCTCTGCAACGCGCCCACCTACCTGCCCTTCTATGAGGAGGACCGGAAGTACGTTTTGGAGCACATGGACACGCTGGTCATCAAGGATGTGGCGGAGGCCGGCGGCTACGGCGTGGCCTTCGGCAGCAAGCTGACGCGTGAGCAGCTTGATGACCTGAAGAACACCATTCTGGCCCAGCCCCGCCGGTTCATCGCCCAGGAGGTCATCGACTTCCAGGACCTGCCCATCATGGAGGGAGATGAACAGGTGGACCGCAAGGCGGACCTGCGGGCCTTCGTGCTCTCCGGTGCGGAGGACACCGTGGTGTGGCCCAGCGGCCTGACCCGGTTTTCCCGGAACCCGGACAGCTTTATCGTCAATTCTTCTCAGGGAGGAGGCTTTAAGGATACATGGATACTGTCACGCTGAGCAAACAAAACCGCCTGTTCTGGCTGGGGCGGTACGCCGAACGGGTCTACACCACCACCCAGTACATGATGAAGCAATACGACCGCCTCATCGACGGCGAAACGGTGGATTACGAAACATTCTGCCAGAAGATGGGTATTCCCTGCGCCTATGACAGCGGGGACGACTTCTGCCGCCGGTATCTCTTCGACAGCACATCTCCCTACTCCGTGCAGTCCGGCGTGGAGGCCATGCTGGGCAACGGCATGGTCCTGCGGGAGACCATCACCTCCCCCACCCTGGCCTATCTGCAGATGGCCCACTCAGCCATGGAGCTGGCTGCCCGCAGCGAGGCCCCCGGCGTGGAGCTGCAGTGGGTGCTGGACGACATCATGGCCTTCCGGGGCAGCTTCGACGACTCCGTGGAGGTGGAGACCGCCCATCGCCAGCAGCGACGGCTGCGTCTCCTTTGTCAATGCGCCCTGTTCGGGCATTTTTATCCCCGCCGTGGCCCACGCCTCCCATGTGGAGCAGGGGCAGGAACTGGGAGCCGTGGTGGACCCCCTGACGGGGGAGACCTGTGAGACGCTGAAAAGTCCGGCGTCGGGGCTGCTGTTCACTCTGCGGGAATACCCCGTGGTGTATGAGGGCTCCCTGATCGCCCGTATTCTGGGAGGCGGCGTATGAGAGAAGAAGTGTTATTTACCGTGGATACCCCGTACCGCCATTCCCTGCCTGTGAAGGGCTGGCGCTTTGGAGACCCGGAGAAAAAGAGCCTTGCCGTCATGGGCGCCCTCCGGGGCAACGAGGTCCAGCAGATGTATATCTGCGCCCAACTTATTCAGACTTTGGAGAAGCTGGAGCGGGACGGCCTGCTGTCCCCGGACTGCGGCATCCTGGTGGTGCCCTGTGCCAACCAGTTTTCCATGAATGTAGGCCGCCGGTTCTGGGCGGCGGACAACACGGACATCAACCGGATGTTCCCCGGCTATGACCAGGGGGAGACCACCCAGCGCATTGCCGCCCATATTTTTGCCGCCATTCAGGGCTACGCGTACGGCGTCCACCTCACCAGCTTCTATCTGCTCGGCGACCTGCTGCCCCATGTCCGCATTATGGAGACGGGCTACCAGCGGGAGGAAGAGGCACTGGCATTCGGCCTGCCCTACGTCCTCTTGCGGACGCCCCAGCCCTACGACACGACCACGCTGAACTACAACTGGCAGATCTGGGAGACACAGACGTTTTCCCTGTACACCCACGAGACGGACAGCATCGACCCGGACGCCGCCCGTCAGGCGGTGGAAGCGATTGTGCGGTTTCTGGCGGTCAAGGGACTGGTTCGCCGGGAAGCTCCGGCTTTGGAAAGCGCCCCTGTTCTGTTCCGGGAGGACCGCCTCCACAATGTGCTTTCGTCAACAGGCGGACTGCTGTTCTGCCGCCGCAAGCCGGGGGACGCGGTACAGGCGGGGGATGTGCTGGGCGATATTCTGGACCCCTGCACCTGCGCTGTGCTGGAGCAGCTCCGGGCGGACTGCCGGGGCCGGGTGTTTTTCCTCCACCGCGCCCAGCTCATCGACGGCCATGAGGTGGCGTTCCGCATCCTGCCGGACTCTGTGTAATTGAAAAAATGCCGGATACCATGCGCCTTTTCGGGCAGACTATGCCTGAGGTGATTTCATGGCGAAAAAAGGCATGGCCCGGCCGGACTGGACCCACACGCAGCCCCGCAACGACGCGCCCTCGGTCCCCCTCATCCAGGGAAAGGCCAAGCACGGCAAAGAGAAGGCGAAGCCCATCATCCCCGGCACCGGCGGCCCAGATATGAAAGTCTATCACGAATTGAAGGGCGACGGCTCCGTGGGAGATACCAGCCCGGAATAAAATACCGCCCCGCGCTGTTTGGCGCAGGGCGGTATTTTTGTGAAAGCGAACTCATTATTTGCTTTCCTTGCTCTTTTTCATCATCCGGCGGTTCCGCTCCAACAAGTCTGCGGACACGATATCCAACTGCTCCGCCTCCCGGTAGCGGTCTGCCAGGCCGTTCTCCCGCAGGGATTCCTGCGATTTGCCCCGGAACACCAGCTTCAGCAGGACAGGTGTCAGCACGGCGCAGCCCACCACGGTGATGATGACCGGCGTCATCAGAGCCTGGTCCAGGACTCCGATGGACATTCCCCGGTTGGCGACAATGAGGGCCACCTCGCCCCGGCAGGCCATACCCGCGCCAACCTGAACGCACTCCCGGCCGCTGAAGCCGCAGAGCTTCGCGCCCAGGCCGCAGCCGATGACCTTGGAGAGGATGGCGACCGCCAGAAGCAGCAGGGAGAACAGCACCAGTGCGGCGTTCAGTTCCGGCAGGACCGCCTTGATGCCGATGCTGGCGAAGAACACCGGCGCCAGCAGCAGATAGCTCAGCGGCTCAAACTTGGACTCGATGTACTTGGCCTTGGGCGTGGACGCCACCACCAATCCCGCCGCGAAAGCGCCGATGATGTCCGCGACGCCGAAGAATTCCTCGGCGCAGTAGGCCATCAGCAAACACAGCGCAAAGGCCAGCACCGGATAGCGCCGCAGGTTCTTTCCGCAAGCCCGGCCGATCATCCAGCGGAAGAAACGGATGGCAGCAAAGCCCACCGCAACGGCAAACACGAAGAACAGCACGATCTTCAGCAGCACCACCGGCAGGCTCACGCTCTCGCCCGCCA
This sequence comes from Oscillibacter valericigenes, assembly GCF_021531435.1. Classification (GTDB taxonomy): domain Bacteria; phylum Bacillota; class Clostridia; order Oscillospirales; family Oscillospiraceae; genus Oscillibacter; species Oscillibacter valericigenes_B. The sequence continues at coordinate 94,718 of NZ_JAFBIS010000007.1, read as the reverse complement.
GGCTGGTGACCACCGTCAGGGCGATCAGACCTAGCACATCGTCGATCAGCGCCGCCGCCAAAATGGTACCGCCCACCTTGGTATCCAGCTTTCCAAGCTCCTTCAGGGTCTCCACGGTGATGCTGACGGAGGTAGCGGTCAGGATGGTGCCCAGGAATACGTCCTCCAGCAGGGTGTTCCCCGGCAGCCAGCCAGTCTTTCCCGCCAGCCATCCAAATGCCGTACCCATGGCCAGTGGCACCAGCACACCACACAGGGCCACCAGGAAGCCGGGCTTTCCGGCTGCCCGCAGCTCATTCAAATCGGTGCCCATACCGGCAGTAAACAGGATGACGATGACACCCAACTCGCTGAGCTGGGACAGAAACTCCGTCTCTGTGAGAATGTCCAGCATGGCGGGGCCCAGAATGAGGCCCGCCAGCAGCGCGCCCACTACCTGGGGCATCTGGAACCGGCGGGTCACCATCCCCAGCACCTTGGTGCTCAGCAAAATCAGCGCCAGATCCAGCAGATAATGATACGACATGGTCCAAGACTTCCTTTCCGATCAACAAACCATTTTTATCAGGGCTTACATTGTAGTTCTTCTGTTGAGATTTGCAAGTGAAAAACTGCACAAAAAGCTGTGAAAAACGTTTGCTTCAAATCTTGCCAAAGGCGGTAAAATCATCTTGACAGGGCATTTCCGCCGCATTAAAATAGATGCGCAAGGGAGTTCTCGGAAAGAGGGCTGAGAGGAGGGTGATTTCCCTCGACCTCACCTGATTTGGGTAATGCCAACGTAGGGATGCGACACGCTACATTTTTACGAGACACGGTGGACCCCCGGCGGTATTGGCCGCTGCGGGTCTTTTTTCATTCCGTGGCATTGCGCCGTTCTCCCCTTGTGGGCGAACGGCTTTTTGCTGTTTTCCCACCCGGCTGTGCCGGGAAACGCGGCGGATCGGGGGCACCACCTTCCGTCGCTCCATAAAAATAATGCTGAAACAAGAAAGGAGCATCACAATGAGAACAGCATTATCGATCGCTGGAAGCGATTCCAGCGGAGGCGCCGGTATCCAGGCAGACATCAAGACCATGACAGCCAATGGCGTATACGCCATGACCGCCGTGACCGCGCTGACTGCCCAGAACACGACCGGCGTCACAGACATCCTGGAGGCCACGCCCTCCTTTCTGGCAGCGGAGCTGGACGCCGTATTCACCGATATTTTCCCCGACGCGGTGAAGATCGGCATGGTCTCCTCTGCCGAGCTCATCACCGTCATCGCGGACAAGCTGACCCAGTACGGCGCCCGCCACATCGTGGTGGACCCGGTGATGGTGGCTACCTCCGGCTCCAAGCTGCTGCGGGACGACGCCATCGGCGCCCTGACGGATCGGCTGCTGCCCCTGGCGGAGGTCCTGACCCCCAACATTCCGGAGGCGGAAATTCTGGCGGACATGAAGATCGAGAGCCCCGCCGACATGGAGACCGCCGCCCGGACCATCAGCGAAAAGTACGGCTGTGCCGTGCTGTGCAAGGGCGGCCACGACCTCAACGACGCCAACGACCTGCTGTGGAAGGACGGCCGGGCCCGCTGGTTCAACGGCCGCCGCATCAACAACCCCAACACCCACGGCACCGGCTGCACCCTCTCCAGCGCCATCGCCTCCAATCTGGCGAAGGACATGGCGCTGGAGGACGCTGTGGAGCGGGCCAAGGCGTACATCTCCGGCGCACTGGGCGCCATGCTGGACCTGGGCCACGGCCGGGGCCCCATGAATCACCTCTTTGACCTGAAAAGCGAATACTGCGGGGAGGACGCCTGATATGAGCCAGTCTGTTTCCGAGCGGCTGCGCCAGGCGGCGGCCCCCATCTGGGAGAAATGCCTGCACCATCCCTTCGTCACCGCCATCGGCGACGGCACCCTTCCCGTGGAAAAATTCCAGTATTTCATGCTGCAGGATTACCTGTACCTCTTTGACTATGCCAAGGTCTTTGCCCTGGGCGTGGTCAAGGCCCAGGATAGGGCCCTGATGCAGACCTTTTCCCAGAATGTGAATGCCATTCTGAACGGCGAGATGAACATCCACCGGGCCTACATGCAGCGGCTGGGCATCACCGAGGAGCAGGTCTCCGCAGTGCAGCCCGCGCTGGACAATCTGTCCTATACCCATTACATGATGGCGGTGGCGGACATGGGCGGTCCCATGGAGATCGTGGCCTCCATCCTGGCCTGCTCCTGGAGCTATGCCGAGATCGGCCAGGCCTTGGCCAAGATCCCCGGCGCGGCGGACCATCCCTTCTACGGCGAGTGGATAAAGAGCTACGCCTCCGAGGACTACGCCGCCACCAACCAGGCCCTCATCGACTTGATGGACGAGCTGGCGGAGGGCGCCTCCGAAGCCCAGTTTGACCGTCTGGCGGAGATTTTTGTCAACTGCAGCCGCTATGAGCTGGGCTTCTGGGACATGGCCTGGGAGATGCGTCCATGAGCCTGCTGGAATTTGAGCACGTCTCCTACCAGTACCCCGGCGAGGACTTTGACATCATCGACGACCTGAGCTTTTCCGTGGAGCCCGGTTCCTTTCACTGCATCATCGGCGTCAGCGGCTGCGGCAAAAGCACCATTTTCCGCATGACCAACGGCCTTTTGCGGCCCAAATCCGGCACCATCCGGGTGGGCGGGAAGTCCATCGCGGAGCAGAAGCACTACTGCGGCTATATGCCCCAGAAGGACCTGCTGTTCCCCTGGCGGACCATCGGGGAGAACCTGGCCCTGCCCCTGGAGATCATGGGCGGGTATTCCCGTGCGGAGCGGCGGGAGCGCATCGACGACGCCCTGGCGGATGTGGGTCTGGAGGGCTGCCGGGACAAGATGCCCGACGAGCTCTCCGGCGGTATGCGCCAGCGGGCGGCCTTCGCCCGGACCATGCTCACCGGCAGCGACCTTCTGCTGCTGGACGAGCCCTTCTCCGCCCTGGACTTCCTCACCCGCATCTCCATGCAGGAGTGGCTCCTGGGCCAGTGGGAGAAACACAAAAAGACCATTCTCTTCATCACCCACGATGTGGAGGAGGCGGTGTTCCTCTCCGGCAGCGTCCTGGCGGTCACCAGCACGCCCATCCACGCCCTGACGGAAGTTCCCGTGCCCGCGGACTATCCCCGCACCCGGGAATGCCTGACCCATCCCGACATGGTGGCCCTGCGGGAGGACCTGATCAACGTTCTGAGAAAGCAGGTGGCGCCATGACGAAGCACGCCAACCGGGGCAACCTGCCAGCGGCCATCTTTTTGTTCTGCCTGCTGTTTTTGTGGCAGCTGGGCGCCATGAAGGTGAACGCCGCCTACATCCTGCCCACCCCCATCCAAATTCTGCAGCGGCTTTGGGAGCTGCGTGTCCCGCTGTTCACCGTCCACCTGCCCGCTACCATGGCGGTCACCGGCATCGGCCTGCTGATCTCCGTGATCCTGGGACTGGCCCTGGCGGTGGCGATGGACTGGAGTCCCCTGCTGCAAAAGTGCCTGTATCCTATCGTCGTGGCCTCCCAGACCATCCCCACCACCGCCATCGCGCCCCTGTTCGTGCTGTGGTTCGGCTACGGCATCTGGAGCAAGGTGCTGGTGACGGTGCTGATGACCTTCTTCCCCATCACCATTACCGTCTGTGACGGCTTCCGGGCCGCCAAGACGGAGATGAGCGAGCTTTTACAGACCTACGGCGCCACCAGGTGGGACATTTTTATGAAGATCAAGGTCCCCTGCGCCCTGCCCTATTTCTTCTCCGCCATCAAAATGGCGGTTCCCCTGAGCATCATCGGCGCCGCCATCGGCGAATGGCTGGGCGCCCAGAGCGGCCTGGGGTACTTCTCCCGCCGGATGATGACCCAGCTGGACGGCGCCGGCGTGTTCGCCCCCATCGTGCTTCTGAGCGTGGCGGCCATGCTGGTGGTGGCCCTGGTGGGGCTCATCGAAAACAAGGTCGTGAAGTGGCGGGGCGAGTCCTGAAAAGTTGTTTGCTCTTTGAAAAAATTATATGAATGGAGAATTTTCTGTGAAAAAATTGACTGCAATGCTGCTCTCCGCCCTGCTGTGCCTGTCCCTGCTGGCGGGCTGCGGCGGGAGCACTACCTCCGAAAAGACCGCTGAAAGCGGCGAGCTGCGGGAGCTGGACGTGGTGCTGGACTGGTATCCCAACGCCCTCCACGCCTTTTTGTACGAAGCGATTGACAAGGGTTACTACGCCGAGGAGGGCCTGAAGGTCAACATCCGCTTCCCCTCCAACACCAACGACGCCCTGTCCCTGGTGGCCGCCGGCAAGGCGGACATCGGCCTTTACTACCAGCATGACGTCATCCAGGCCCGGGCGGAGCAGGGCGTGCCGGTGAAGTCCATCGGCGCCGTGGTCCAGGGCCCCCTGAACATCATCCTGTCCCTGAAGGAGAAGAACATCACATCCCCTGCCGACCTGGTGGGCAAGACCGTGGGCTACGCGGGCACGGAGCTGTCCGAGGCGCTGGTCCGCAGCATCATGGAGAACGTGGGCGCGGATTACAGCGACGTGACCATGATCGACGTGGGCTTTGACCTGATGAGCTCCATGACCACCGGCAATGTGGACGCCACCATCGGCTGCCTCGTCAACCATGAGGTGCCCCAGATGGAGGAAGAGGGCTTCGAGGTCAACTGGTTCAGCCTGGACGACTACGGCGTGCCCACCAACTACGAGGGCGTGTTCGTGGCCAACGACGACGCCATCGAAAACGACAGCGAGACGCTGAAAGCCTTCCTGCGGGCTTCCGCCAAAGGCTTTGCCGATATGAAGGCCGACCCCGAGGAGGCCCTGCGCATCCTGCTGGAGAACCAGAACGAGGAGAACTTCCCCCTGTCCGAGACCGTGGAGCGCTCCAGCATCGGCGTGCTGCTGCCCATCATGGAGACGGAGGACGCCAGGTTCCTGTCCCAGTCCGACGCGTGCTGGCAGGAGAACATCGACTGGATGCTGGCCCAGGGGCTCATCAGCTCCGCGCCCGCTCTGGACGACGTCCGGGTCAACCTGGAGTTCTGACCGGCGCGTCATTTCCTGTAAAAAACAGCCATGGACCGCCCAATCGCGGCCCATGGCTGCTTTTTTGTCCTGCGGCAAAATGCCGGGAAACTCACATGTTCTTTGTGTCATCGGGGATCTGATACTCCGGTTCCCGCACCTGAAAGCGCGGGGTGTGGATCAGGTCCGCCTCAATGAAATCCCGGACATAGCGGATGAATTCCTGCACCGGCGCCGTCTGCAAATGCTGCCCCCGCTCCCAGACCAGGACATATTCCACCTGCTTCATCGGCTGGGTGATGACCTTCGAGACCACGTGGGCGTTCGGCGTGTAGGTGGTCTGGGGGAAGATGCTGATGCCCACATTCTGCTCCGCCAGGGCCACGGCGTCCATGTAGTTAGACATTTCGCACAGGATGCTTGGCTCCGCGCCGATGCCGGCAAACCACGCGCGGATGGCCTCCACACGGGACTTGCGGCGGGGGACGATCAGGGGCTGGCCTACAAGACTGGAAAGGGGCAGCTCAGCGCCCGGAACCGCGGCCAGCGGGTGGCTCCGGGAGATGATGGCGACCCAGGGCTCCCGCCCCACGGAGAAGCCGTCCAGATGCTCGATGTCGTAGGGAGCGGCAATGACGGCCAGATCCGCCAGCCCCCGGTGCAGCTGGTCCAGCACATCGTCGCTGCTGCCGTTCCACAGCTCATACCGGACCAGGGGGTATTCCTCCTGGAATCCGGCGATCCAGCGGGCCGCCAGATAGGGCGCCCGGCCCTCTACCATGCCGAGGCAGATCGTCCCGGAGAGCTCGTTTCCCAGAGAAGAGAGATCCCGCCGCGTTTTTTCCGAAAGCTCCATCATCTGAACGGCCCGCTGCAGCAGCAGCGTGCCCGCTTCGGTCAGCGTCAGCCGCCGCTTGCCGCGGATGAACAGCTGCACGCCCAGCTCTTCCTCCAGTGCCTTGATCTGGCTGCTGAGGGGAGGCTGGCTCATTTGCAGTTTTTCAGCGGCCCGGGTGAAGTTGAGCTCCTGTGCCACGGCAATAAAATATTGCAGAGAGCGGAAATCCATTGAAAGACCTTCTTTCCACCGTTTTCCGGATGATGCCTTATTATATCAAAATCGTATAGTAAATGCAATTTAATATGTATTTCACATTTTGCGAAAAAGGGTTTATCATCAGAATTGTTCCAAGGGAACGAGAGAACTTCCGGGAGACCAAGGAAAAGAGGCGAAAAGAAATGAAGAAGCTGTCCGTGATGCTGGAGTCTTATTATCACATGTTTGGTTAATACGATAGCCCGTGAGAGAACAAATGAAGGAGGCGAAAAGAAATGAAGAAGCTGTCCGTCATGCTGCAGTCTTACTACCATATGTTTGGCTGAGGATATGCAGGAAACGATCAGAGAGGAAAAAAATATGGATCATCCAAAGAGGTAGGCAGTATCCGTTCACGGTGCTGCCTGCCTTTCTGTTTATGCGGCAAGCGTTTGCGGCACGGGCAATCCGTTTATTTCCATAAAAATTTTTATATAAACATGCGTAAATTTTACGTAATAATAGTTAACTTTCCCGAAAACGGATGCTATAATTGGAACCATACCTGCGGTACCCCTGGCAAAATATGAGGTGGAGGAACAGTAACATGGCGATTAAAGTTGGCATCAACGGTTTTGGCCGGATCGGACGCGTGGCGCTGCGGATCATGGTGGAGCGGGGCTGCAACAGCTATCAGATCTGCGGCATCAACCTGCGCAACGCCGATCTTGACTACATGGTCTATCAGGTAAAATATGACTCCGTTTTCCGGACGTTCCAGGGCAGCGTGGAGCATGACGGCAAGAACCTGATCCTGAACGGCAAGAAGATCCGGGTATACAGCGAGAGCGACGCCTCCCAGCTCCATTGGGATGACTGCGGCGCGGAGTACATCATTGAATCCACCGGCGCTTACAACACCACGGAAAAAGCATCCGTCCACCTGGCGGGCGGCGCCAAAAAGGTGGTCATCTCCGCACCCTCCAAGGACGACTGCACGCCCACCTTTGTCATGGGTGTGAACCATAAAACCTATACGACGGAGATGGATGTGGTGTCCAACGCCTCCTGCACCACAAACTGCCTGGCGCCTATGACCAAGGTCATCCACGATACCTTCGGCATCAAGCAGGCGCTGATGAGCACCATCCACGCCGCCACCGCCAAGCAGAAGGCGGTGGACGCCCGCGCGGGCCGGGACTGGCGGACGGGCCGCAGCGTTCTGGGCAACATCATCCCCTCCACCACCGGCGCCGCCAAAGCCGTGGGCGAGGTCATCCCGGACCTGAAGGGCAAGATGACCGGCATGAGCTTCCGGGTGCCCACCAACGATGTGTCCGTGGTGGATCTGACGGCCCGACTCATCCAGCCGGCCAGCTACCATGATGTGTGCGTCGCCATGGAGAACGCCGCCCAGAACAGCATGAAGGGCATCATCACCTGCACCCGGGACCAGGTGGTCTCCTCCGACCTCACGGGATTTTCCGAGACCTGTATCTTCGACGAGACGGCGGGCATTATGCTGGATGACGATTTCGTGAAGCTCATCGCCTGGTACGACAACGAATGGGGCTACACGAACAAGCTGCTGGACCTGATCGCCTACATGTATGAGGTGGATCATCGGGCATAAGGCGAAAGACAGCGGGTAATTTTTCGGCGGATGTTAGAGCGGCGGGCGAATTCGCCCGCCGCTCTTGATTGTTGCGCTTTTTTGTATAAAATAGAACAAATTGCGAGTCAACCGTGATCTTTACGGAAATGATGACAGGAGAGGGGACGGCGGATATGAAAAACCGGGCGCGCAATACCGCTGTCCTCCTGTGCGTGCTGCTTGTGATCGTTCTGACGGCGGCCGGAAGCAGACTGGAGACTTCCCGCATCCCCGCGCTGGACGAGGGCGAGCTGATCTCTCTGCGGGATCAATGGACGCCGGCGGCATCTCCGGAAAACGGCTTCCGGGACTATACATACGTCATCCCGGAGCTGGGAGGAAGCGCCCACACGGTCAGCCTGGAGGTGTTCTGGTGCAATGCCGTACTGCTGCTGGACGGCGAGGAGCTGCTCAGCTATGAGGAGCCCCCCAGAATGGCCGGCACCGTCCGCCTGTGGGCCGACCTGCCGGAGGACTGCGGCGGAGCCGTGCTGACGCTCCGACTGGAGGAGGGCAGCCGCAGCGGACAGCGGGTGCTGTCCGGGAACAGCTATCTGGGCAGCTCCAACGCGGTGTTCGCCCGGTTTGTGTATGACAACCTGTACGCCCTGATCTTCGGCTGCTTTACTACCCTGCTGGGCTGCATCGTGCTTGCCGGCGGCTATGTCCTGGGCTACCGCCGGGAGCCGAAGCGGGTATACGGCAGTGTGTTTTTTGGCCCTGTTTTTGTTCCTGTCCGGCATGTGGGTGGTCTGTGATTCCCAGTTTCCCATGCTGTTTTCGGGCAACACGGTGCGCGTTGTGTTCCTCTCCTTTGTGACGTTCATGGCGATGCCGGTCAGCCTGCTTCTATATGTCCGGCAGGTGCTGCGTCGTCAGCGCCGGATCCTGGACGCCCTGTGCCTGGCGCAGGTGCTGAACCTGCTGGTGATGCTGGTGTGCTATCTTCTGCGCCGGAAAGAGCCGTACAGCACGCTGATCGTCTGCCATGCGTTGCTGGTGTGCTCCATGGGGGCGGTGCTCTGCCTCTGCGTGCGGGAGAGGCAGCGCGGCAATCTGGAGACCCGGGGGATCATCAGCGGCTTTGTGCTGTTCGGTATCTGCGGCATCGCGGCAATGGCCCTGTTTTACCTGATGCCGGGTAGAAATTACGCATATCTGTACAGTATCGGGCTGATGCTGTTTGCCCTGTGCCTCGCCTGTGCAAACATGAAAAGGCTCTATGTCCAGATGGAGAAGAGCGTCCATGCGGAGACATATCAAAAGATGGCTTATTCAGACGCTTTGACGGGGCTTGAAAACCGGATGGCGCTGGAGAAGCGGCAGACGCAGATGCCGGACCGGGTCACCTACGTGCTGTTTGACTTGAATGACCTGAAGGGCATCAATGACCACTACGGCCATTCCGCGGGAGACACGGCCATCATCGCCGCGGCGGAGAGCATCCGGGAGGCGTTCCAAGGCCTGGGGAGATGCTACCGGATCGGCGGCGACGAGTTCCTGGCGGTTTTGGAGGACGCCTCCGACCAGGAGCTTCTGGACGCTGAGCAGACCATGTATCAGTATCTGGAGCAAAAGAGCCGGAGACTGCCCTATGAGGTGACGGTGGCCATGGGCACCGCCCGGAGCACCGGGCCGGAGGAGACGGAGGATTCCCTGTTTTCCCGGGCGGACGAGCGGATGTATCAGAGAAAAGAACAGATGAAAAAGGAACGTTCCAAGCGATAAAAACAAGGTCCTGCTCCCACGGGAGCAGGACCTTGTTTTTAGTTACGCTTTGCGGCTGGCCAGCTTCGCCCCGGCGGAGCGCATGGTGCGCCGCAGGAAGATGGCGCTGAGGGTGACGGAGGCGATCTCCGCGATGGGGAAGGACCACCACACCAGCTCCAGGCGGCCCGTCTGGGCCAGGAGCCACGCCGCCGGCAGCAGGACCACCAGCTGGCGGCAGATGGAGACCACCATGCTGTACAGCGGGTTGCCGATGGCCTGGCAGACGGAGCCGGAGATGATGCAGAAGCCCGCCAGCAGGAAGGAGATGCTGATGATGCGCAGGGCGGGCACGCCGATGGCGGTCATTTCCGCCGACGCGTCAAACAGGGCCAGCAGGGTCGCCGGGGCCAGCTGGAAGACGGCAAAGCCCGCAGTCATAATGCATACGGCGGTGCAGATCGTCAGCTTCACGGTCCGCTTTACCCGGTCCATCCGGGCGGCGCCGTAGTTGTAGGAGATGATGGGGAGCATGCCGTTGTTCAGGCCGAATACCGGCATGAAGATGAAGCTCTGAATTTTGAAATACGCGCCGAACACGGCGGTGGCGGTGGGCGTGAACACGAACAGGATCTTGTTCATGCCGAAGGTCATCACGGAACCGATGGACTGCATGACGATAGAGGGGACGCCCACCCGGTAGATCTCCTTTGCCACGCGGCGGTCCGGGCGGATGAGCCGGAGGCGGATATGAATATCGGGGTTGCGCTTCAAATTCAGAAGGATGGCCAGCAGAGCGCCCACAAACTGGCCCAGCACGGTCGCCACCGCCGCGCCGGTGACCCCCAGCCGGGGCATGCCGCACAGACCGAAGATAAAGACGGGGTCCAGCACGATGTTGATGACGGCGCCGATCATCTGGGTGGCCATGGCTAGGACGGTCCGGCCGGTGGACTGGAGCAGGCGCTCAAAGCAGAACTGGCAGAAAAGACCCACCGAGAGCCCCAGGCAGATGCGGGTGTAGGCGGTGCCCATCTCCACGATCTCCGGCACGCTCTTAGCCTGGGACATGAAAAACGCCCGGGAGAGGAAAATGCCGATCAGGGCGAACACCACGGCGTTGCACAGGGAGAGGAAAATGCCCGTGCCCGCCGCCCGGTCGGCCATCTCCTGCTTCTTTTCCCCCAGGGAGCGGGACAGCAGGGCGTTGATGCCCACGGCGGTGCCCGCGCCCACGGCGATCATCAGGTTCTGGAGGGGGAACGCCAGACTCACGGCGTTCAGGGCGTTTTCGCTGATGCGGGAGACGAATACGCTGTCCACCACGTTGTACAGGGCCTGCACCAGCATGGAGAGCATCATGGGGATCGCCATGCTGGCCAGCAGGCGGCCGATGGGCTGAACGCCCATTTTGTTTTCCTGGGGAGCCGCACCAGCGGCGGGGGTCTTATCGTTCATTTCTGATGTTCCTTTCTCTTTGGAAATCGGCAGAAAAAGGACGCGGCTCTCGCAGCCGCGCCTTTTTTCGCAGGGGCGCCGCCCCTGCACCCCGCCGGCTTTTTTAAAAAAGCCGGGGCAAAAACTTTTACTTTTTCAGCTCGCCGGTGGCCAGCTGGGTCAGGTAGGCGTTGAGGAAGCCGTCGAGGTCGCCGTCCATGACGCCGTCGATGTTGCTGGTCTCGAAGCCGGTGCGGGTGTCCTTCACCATCTGGTAGGGCATGAACACGTAGGAGCGGATCTGGCTGCCCCACTCGATCTTCATCTGGACGCCCTTGATGTCGGAGATCTTCTCCGCGTGCTGCTGCGCCTTCAATTCCAGCAGCTTTGCCCGCAGCATCTTCATGCAGTTGTCCTTGTTCTGGAACTGGCTGCGCTCCTGCTGGGAGGCCACCACGATGCCCGTGGGCTTGTGGATGAGGCGGACGGCGGAGGAGGTCTTGTTGACGTGCTGGCCGCCGGCGCCGGAGGCGCGGTAGACCTGCATTTCAATATCTTCTTCCCGGATCTCCACAGAGTTGTCGTCCTCCAGCTCCGGCATGACCTCAATGGCGGCGAAGGAGGTCTGGCGGCGGGCGTTGGCGTCAAAGGGGGAGACCCGCACCAGCCGGTGGACGCCGTTCTCGCTCTTCAAAAGGCCGTAGGCGTTCTCGCCCTCGATGGAGATGGCGGCGGATTTGATGCCCGCCTCGTCGCCTTCCTCGTAGTCCAGAATTTTGTAGACGAAGCCGTGGCGCTCGGCCCAGCGGGTGTACATGCGGTAGAGCATCTGGGCCCAGTCCTGGGCCTCGGTGCCGCCGGCGCCGGCGTGGAACTGCAGAATGGCGTTGGAGTTGTCGTACTCGCCGGAGAGCAGCGTGGTCATCCGGGTCTCCTCCACCCGCTCCTCCAGGTCGGCGAACTCACTTTTCAGCTCCTCCAGGATGTCGGCGTCGTCCTCCTCCTGGCCCATCTCGCACAGGGTGGTCAGGTCCTCCCATGAGGAGATCAGCTTTTCCTGGCGGGTGATCTTGTTCTGCAGCTGCTTGAGCCGCATCTGCACCTTCTGGGAGCGCTCCAGGTCGTTCCAGAAGCCGTCCTGGGCGGTCTCGTCCTCAAGACGCTGGGCCTCCTGCCGGGCGCTTTCAATGTCCAGCGCGGCGGACAGCTTGTCCAGCTCCGGGCCCAGCTCCCGCAATTTCTGCTTGTAAACGTCATATTCGATCAAAGCCATGGCGGTTCTCCATTTCTCCGAAATTCTTTAGCCATAGTATTATATAGGAAGTGTATTTATTTGTAAAGGGAAACGTGGAATATCTGAAAATATCTGAAAATATCTGAAAAATAGGGCGGCAATGCCGCTTGTTCATAGTTTGTTCATGATTGCCTTTGCGGTTTCGGCTATGTTATAGACAGGAATATTATGTAACCGCGGTTTCAAAAGGATTCAAAATTGATGATTGATGGAGGGTTGTTTGATGAAACGATTATGGAAAACAAAGCTGCCGGCCTTCCTGCTGGCCATGGCGATGGTCATTGGCATGATCCCCGCCGCGGCAGCGGCCAGCACCGTGATCAGCTGCGAAGTGGATGCGGACGACGAAGTCGAGCTCAGCCGCTCTGATTTCAGAGACCTGTACAATAACAATACCGGCAGCAGTAGCAGCAGTTTTTCCTACCTCGTCTTTACCGATTACGATGACCTGGAGGATTACGGATATTTTACGGCTGTGAACAAGAGCGGCAGCACCGAGTCGCTGGATGAAGACAGCCTGGAAGATGTCTGGTTCTATTACAACAGCAGCGATATTTCCCACAACGGTGACTGCCGCCTGTCGGGGCTCACATTTGTAACGGACAGAAACGCTCCCAGCGGTACGATGTCCCTGAAATTCAGACTCCATGGAACCAGCAGCTCCGACTATGTGGACGGCACCCTGAAGATCACGGTGGACGGCGGAACGAGCAGTACTTCCAGCACGATTTCGTACGAAGTGAAGCCCGGCGGCACCGTGAGCTTCAGCCGCTCCGATTTCAACAAGCTGTTCCAGAAGAAGTATTCCGGCGATGTGTTCCGGGTGGTGTTTGACCGGCCTGATTCGGACTCCTTTGACGAAGGGACCCTCTCCTGCGGCTCCACGCAGTTCTCCTGCCGCACCCTGGAGGACGCCACCTTTTACTATGACAGCAGCTATGTCACCCGTTCCGATGAATACGCGCTGGATAAGCTGACGTTCAAAGCCGACAGTGACTTTGAGGACACGGTGGAACTGCCCTTTACCGCCTACGCCATCAGCAGCAGCCGCTACGTGAAGGGCGTTGTGAAGATCAGCTCCAGCGAAAAGAGCGGCGGCAAGTCCGGTGATATTGTTTGGGAAGTGGATCCGGATGACGACATTTCCTTCAGCAAGAGGGACTTCCGTGACCTCTTCGAGGAGGAGTACGATGACTTTGACCGCCTCGAGTTTACGGACTGCGAGGGCCTGGACGACTACGGCAAGCTGTATGCCTATGACTATTCCAAAAAGAGTGACGTCCGCATCCGCGAGAGCAATCTGGACGACTATTCCTTCTATTACAGCTCTTCCGATGACGATTACCTGATCAGCGACCTGATTTTCTATGCCGACGATGACGCCGACGGCGAGGTGGTGGAGCTGGACTTCACACTTTACGGAAAGACCCGGTCCCACACCGTCAAGGGGACCCTTACGATCGAGATCGGTGATGTGAAGAGCTCCTCTTCCAGCAAAACAGGCGACATCAACTATGTGGCCAAGCCGGAGGAAGAAGCGGTGTTCGATCCGGAGGATTTCAATGCGTTTTTCCAGAAATCCTATTCCGGGGACATTCTGTATGTCCGTTTCACAGACTCCGAGAATCTGAAAAACAGCAACGGCCGGCTCTATTACCGCTACGACAGCAAGAAGGAAGAGAGCTTCAGCGCCAGCGGCCTGGAGGACTATTATTTCTACTACGACGAGGACGACATCCCCGTGGACGATGAATACTGCTATCCTCTGGAGGACATGAGCTTCGTCGCCGGCAAAGATTTTGACGGCACCGTGACCTTGAAATTTGTGGCTTACAAATCCAGCAGCAAAAAGGTCACGGGCACGTTGGTGATCTCCTCCAAGAGCACGAGCACCAACGCCATTTCCGGCAGCAGCATCCGCTATTCCACCACCGGCAGCACTGCCGTGCAGATCAACGCCAATGACCTTGCCCGGGACTATGCCAAGAAGTATCCCGGCGGCACCCTGCAGTCCGTGCAGCTGCTGAGCGTGCCCACCTCCGGCAGCCTGTACTATGATTACTACGGCAGCGGCCGCGCCCAGCTCACAAGCCAGAACTGCGCGGGCCAGCTCTTCTACCGCAGCCCCAGCGGCAGCCAGTATGACCTGAACCGGCTGACCTATATCCCCTCCGGCACCAACTACTGCGGATACATTCTGTATACCGCCAAGGGCACCGGCGGTTCCACTTTGGGCACCATCCTCATCAGCGTGACCAAGTCCGCGGTGTCCGAGGTGTACGGCGTCACGCCGAAGAACACAACGGTCACCCTGCCCGCCGCCTCCATCTATAATGTGGTCTACACCGCCACCGGCACGGCCCTGGCCTCGATCCAGCTGCTGGAGCTGCCTGCCTCCACGGTCGGTACCGTCTCTCTCAGCGACGGCTACCTCAGCACGAAGGCGGACACCAGCACCAAATACACCTACGCCAGCGGCTCCAAGTCCATGAGCCAGCTGAAATTTGTGCCGGCGTCCGGCTACACCGGCTCTGTGGAGATCCCCTATCTGGCCTATGATAAGGACGGCACCGCCATCGCCTCCGGTATGTTCTCCCTGGGCGTGGTGAACAGCGTCAAGAAGTTCTCCGATGTGACGTCCTCCACCTGGTGCTATAAGTATGTGGCGGAGCTGTCCGACGCCAACGTGATCTCCGGCTACTCGGACGGCAGCTTTAAGCCAAACAACACCGTCACCTACGGCGCGGCGCTGAAGCTCATCATGCTGGCCGCCGGATATTCCGAGCAGCAGCCTACGGGCAGCAACATTTTCAGCGGGTATCTGGATAAGGCGCGGGCTGACGGTATCATTACCAGAAGCGACGTCAACCTGAGCAAGCCCATCACCCGCTTGCAGATGGCCCAGCTTGCCGCCGGTGCGCTGAAGCTGGACACCAGCAACCTCTCCAGCGTGCAGCCCTTTACCGACACCACGGACGCCAGCGTCCGGGCATTGAATGCCGCCGGTATCGTCGAGGGTTATTTCTCAGGCGGCACCAGCACCTTCAAGCCCGACAACACCCTGACCCGCGGTCAGGTGTCCGCTATCGTCTGGCGGATGCAGAATTACAGAAAGTAACGGCAAATGAAAACAGGCCCTCCGCGGTTCATTGATCCGCGGAGGGCCTGTTTTAGTAACGGTTATTTCTGAACGCTCCTGCCCAGTACGTCGGACACCTCGGAGATGGTGATGAAGGCGTTGGGGTCGATCTCTGTGACAAGGGCTTTCAGCTTGGCGATCTGAAAGCGGTTCACCACAAAATAAATGACGGTCTGGTCGGCGCCGGAGTAATATCCCTTGGCTTCGATCAGGGTGATGCCCCGGCCGAAGGCCTCCGATAAGGTGCTGCTGATCTCGCCTGCCTTCTCGGTGACGATCATGGCGGACTTGGCTTTGTCCAGGCCCTCCACAATAAAGTCCACCGCTTTGATGGCCACGCCGTAGGTGACGATGGAGTACAGGGGGAGGGTCCAGCTCTGGAAGATACAGCCGATGGCGATGTACAAAAGGACGTTGTAGACCATGACGAAGGACCCCACCGTCAGCCCCAGCCGCTTTGCGAAGATGACCGCCATGACCTCGATGCCGTCGATGGCGCCGCCGAGACGGATGGTCATGCCGCTGCCGATGCCGGAGATCAGGCCGCCGAACAGGGCGCACAGCAGCAGGTCCCGGCCCGCGAAGGGCGAGGCGGTGGAGACGTCCACCGGCAGAATGTTGGTGATGACATAGGACGCGGCGGAGTAGACGAACACCGCCCAGATAGAGTAGATGGTGAATACCACGCCCTGTTTTTTTAAACCAAACAGGAACAGCGGAACATTCAGCACCAGCAGAAAGAGGGACAGGGTATATGATTCCGGCGTGATCTGCCACAGCAGCATGGAGGTGCCGGAAATGCCGCTGTCGTACAGGTGGACAGGGGCCAGAAACATAGTGACGCCGACGGCGTTGATGACGCCCGCGGCGAATAAGAGAAGGAATGTCAGGGGCCGAAGCGAACGGAAAAGCGTTTTCAGGGTGTGTTTCATAGGCTGCCTCCTCAAAAAAGAGATAAAAGAATGCCTCCATGTTACCATGGAGGCAGGGTAAAAAACCGCTAATTTCCTGTTAAAAAATCAGAGGATGCGTCCGCTGAAGCGGTCAGTGAAGCGGCCCTCCGCGATGGCGGGCACGCCGTTTACAAACACATAGTCCATGCCCTGGGACAGCCGCTCCGGGTCCAGCCAGGTATCCGTCTCATGCACCCGCTCCAGGTCGAACAGGCACAGGTCCGCGTCGGCGCCCACCTCAATGCGGCCCTTTTTCGTGAGGCCGAAGCGGTCCGCAGGCTGGCGGGTCATCTTCCGCACGGCGTCCGGCAGGGTCAGGATCCCCCGCTTGCGGACATAGGTCTCCAGGATCCGGACAAAGGAGCCGTATACCCGGCGGTGGAGCAGGCCGCCGGGATAGGTGGCGTCGGAGATCACGCTGGAGAAGGGCACCCGAAGGATGTCGTCGATGTCCTCCTCATGGGCGATGGTGTCGATCATGGAGACGGCGCAGTGTTCCTCCGCCAGCAGGTCGAACAGGGCGTCATAGGGATCTTTGCCCTGGGCCTCTGCGATCTCCTGGATGGATTTCCCCTCCAGATGCCGGTTTTCCGGCTGGTGGAGGGAGGTGGGATAGATGTTTTCAAAGCCCATCAGCATAGAAATGTTCTCAAAATCCGACCCGGTCTCCATGCGGTCACGGATGCTTGCCCGCCGGGCGGGGTCCCGCAGGGCCTCCGTCAGGGCGTCCATACCGCCGGCCACGAACTCCGGCGGCAGAACGTGGATGAGCTGGGTGGAGCCCGCCGAATACGGGTACACGTCGCAGGCGATGTCCAGCCCCTCCTGACGGGCACGGGTCAGCATCTCCAGCATTTCCGGCACCAGGCGGCGCCAGTTTTTCTTCCCGATGGCCTTCAGGTGGCTGATTTCCACCGGAATGTTCAGTTCCCGGGCGACAGTCATCATCTCCCGCAGGGAGTCCACCACGCCGTCGCCCTCCTGCCGCATGTGGACGGTGACGGTGACGCCGGAGCCCCGCAGGGGCTCCAGGGCCCGGATAAGCCCGGCGGTGTCGTAGAAGCACTCCGGGGCGTAGCCCAGGCCCAGGGAGACGCCCACGGCGCCGTCGGCCAGGCTCCGCTCCAGCAGGGCGTGGAGACGGCGGTATTCCTCATCCGTCAGGGGAGCGTCCCGGAAGCCCGCCGCGCAGGCCCGGAGGGTGCCCATGCCCACCAGCATGCCGTTGTTCAGCCGCTGGGGTACCGTGGACGCCTGGGCCCGGTAGTCCGCCAGCGTGGGGAAGTCCCGGCCCTCCGGCAGGCTGCCCACAATGGGCACCAGATAGCGGAGCAGCTCGTCACGGTGAGGGCCGGCTGCCGGGGCCAGGGACAGACCGCAGTTTCCGTTCAGCACGGTGGTCAGGCCCTGGGCCAGCTCCGCCTTTCCGTAGTCCGGGGAAAACAGGGCACTGTCGCCGTGGCGGTGGATGTCGATGAAGCCCGGCGTCAGATACCGGCCCCCGGCGTCGATGGTGTGGACGGCGGAGGCACCGGACAGCGCCCCCACAGCGGCGATGCTGCCGCCGGAGACCGCCACGTCGCCGAAAAAGGCGTCGGCGCCGTCCAGGACGCGGGCGTTTTGGATCAGATAATCGTACAAAAGGGCCACCTCTTTTCTGTGCTATCAGTGTAGCATTGCGGCGGCTGATTTGCAAACCGAATTGCCGCAAAAAACGAGGACGCCCTTTCGGGCGTCCTCACAGCTATGTAGGAAAGGATCAGTCGTTGCACAGGCCGGCGGTGATGATGGCCATGGAATAGACCGCCCCACGCGGCAGGCCGCGCGGGGGCCCCTTGTTTTGATTCAAATGGGCCGAAGTGAATCCGGCCCATTTCAAGGTTTTGCCTGCGGCAAAACGCTTGTACGCCGCGGACGCGGCGAAGCCCAGGAGGTCTCGAAAAAGAGGACGCCCTCTCGGGCGTCCTCGCAGCTATGTAAGAAGGGATCAGTCGTTGCAAAGGCCGGCGGTGATGATGGCCATGGAGTAGACCTCCTGGGCGTTGCAGCCGCGGCTGAGGTCGTTGATGGGGGCGTTCAGGCCCTGCAGGATGGGGCCGTAGGCGTCGAAGCCGCCCATGCGCTGGCAGATCTTGTAGCCGATGTTGCCGGCGTTGATGTCGGGGAAGATGAAGGTGTTGGCGTGGCCGGCCACCTTGGAGTCGGGGCACTTGGTGCGGGCGACGGTGGGGGACACGGCGGCATCGAACTGCAGCTCGCCGTCGATAGCCAAGTCAGGCGCGGCGGCCTTGGCCTTGGCGCAGGCGTTGCGCATCTTGTCCACGTCCTCGCCCTTGCCGGAGCCCAGGGTGGAGTAGCTCAGGAAAGCGACCTTGGGGTCGATGCCGAAGACCTTGGCGGTAGCGGCGGTCTCGGTGGCGATCTCCACCAGCTCGTCCTCGGTGGGCTTGATGTTGATGGCGCAGTCGCCCATGGCCAGGACCTCGCGGTCGCCGGTGGCGGAATCACGGACCAGGATGAAGCAGGAGGACACGATCTTGCTGCCGGGCTTGGTCTTGATGATCTGCAGGGCGGGACGGACGGTGTCGGCGGTGGAGTAGGTGGCGCCGCCCAGCAGGGCGTCGGCATAGCCCATCTTCACCAGCATGGTGCCGAAGTAGTTGGCCTGCTTCAGAGCGGCACGGCACTGATCGGGGGTCATCTTGCCCTTGCGCAGCTCTACCATGGTGTCCACCATCTTGTTCATGTCCTCAAAGGTCTCGGGGTCAATGATGATGGCGCCGCGGATATTGAAGCCGATCTCCTCGGCGGCCTTCTGAATGGCCTCTTCGTTGCCCACCAGGACGGGGGTCAGGAAGGTACCGGACAGCAGGCGGGCGGAAGCCTCCAGAATGCGGGGATCGGTGCCCTCGGTGAACACGATCTTGCGGGGATGAGCTTTCAGCTTTTTGATCAGAAACTCAAACATCTTTATTTCCTCCATACAAATTTACGTTTTTATTACGCAATCATACTGAATTTATTATACACAACTGGGACAAAGGGTCAATTAAAAAAATAAAAATATCAGCACAAAAATTCATACTCTGTCCACCAAATCTTCCGTCAAATATGCAAGACTATCCGGGAATTTTCCGCGTACCGGGCAAATACCCCAAAAATTCCGGAAAGTGTCAACTTTTTGACAAGGGAAAAGGCTTGACGGCTCCCGGAAAAAGCGGTATGATAGGAAATAGTAACAAATTGTAACTTTTTGAAAGTGTCCATACAGGAGATCTATGAGTCAGAATTTGAAAAAGAGAAACCCGGTTTCCTTCAGGGGGAAACGGGAATTGAACGCGCCGCGGCGGGGCGCGGCCATTCCCGACTGGGAGGAGCCGGCTCCGGCGGAGCGGGAGGAGCGGTCGCTGAAGAGCACCCTGTCCATCCTGCGGGTCCGGACGCGGCGGAAGATCCGGCATATCCAGCGGCGGTGGTGGCACATCGTCCGGGAGGAGAAGAAGCACAACTTCCCGGAGTCGGAGCGGGCACCTATCCAGCTGGTCCTGTTCGCCTGGAATATGCTGCCCATGCTGGGCAGCCTCCTGCGGGAGAAGACCTGGGGCCGGCGGAAGCAGCGGCTCCACTCCATTGAGCGCCTGTGGGCCAAAATGGAGCGCCATAAGCTCCACCCGGCGGTGTTCCTGGGCGTGGCCTGCACCCTGGCGGTCATCATCGCGTTCTGCTCCGAATACACCATCGGCACCACCGTGCGCTACGACGGCGAGGTCATCGGCGCCGTGGAGTCCGAGTCCACGGCGGAGGCGGCCCGTTCCCGGCTGGAGACCATCACCACCCGTACGCTGGGAGAGACCTTTACCATCGACGACTCCCTGATCCAGTATTCCTCCGGCCTGCTGAAGCGGCAGGATGTGGTGGACGGGGAGACCTTTGAGGAGGACCTGTCCGAGGAGATCGGCCTGGTGACATCTGCCTACTGCCTGTATGTGGACGGCGAGCGCATCGGCGCCACGCCCTACGAGGGCGCTTTGGAAGAGCTGATGGAGCAGATGAAGGAGGCCGTCACCAACGAGGATACCATCTCCTGCGACTTCGCGGAGGACGTGGAGGTCAGGCAGGAATATGTCTCCACCGACGAGATCATGAACCTGGGCTACCTGGCGGAGATCCTGTACAGCACCAAGACCGCCGAGGTCACCTATGAGGTGAAAAAGGGCGACACCTGGTCTGAGATCGCCGAGGAACACGGCCTTACCACCCAGGAGCTGCTGGCCCTGAACCCCGGCTACAACATCAACAAGCTGCAGATCGGCGAAGTGCTGACCCTGTCCGCCTCCGTTCCCTACCTGACTATGACGGTGGTCCAGCGGGAGCGGTATGTGGAGGATGTCATGTACGACATCGAATATACGGACTCCGCCAACCTGTACAAGGGCGATTACAAAATCACCTCTCCCGGCCAGTACGGGGCCGCCGATGTGGTGGCCACCGTTACCTACGTCAACGGCGAGGAGACGGAGCGCACGGTGCTGTCCTCCGTGACGCTGCGCGAGCCCGTGACGGAGCAGCGGCTCCAGGGCACCAAGGCACGGCCTACCTGGCTGCCTACCGGCAGCTTCCGCTGGCCCGTGTCCGGCCGCGTCACCTCCTACTTCGGCGGACGGAAGTCCCCCGGCGGTATCGGCTCCACCAACCACAAGGGCATCGACATCGCGGCGCCCAGGGGCACGCCGGTCTACGCGGCGGACGGCGGCACCGTCACCTATGCCGGCTGGATGAGCGGCTACGGCTATCTGGTACGCATCAACCACGGCAACGGCTACGAGACCTATTACGGCCACAACAGCAGCCTGACGGTCTCCGTGGGACAGAAGGTCTACAAGGGCCAGCAGATCGCCCGGGTAGGCTCCACCGGCAACTCCACCGGCAACCACTGCCACTTTGAGATTCGTTACAACGGCGTGGCCAAGAACCCCCTGAATTACCTGTGATGAGGTGACACATGATGGACTGTGAATTTCTGAACCTGCAGGAACCCGGCGAAGGGCCTTATTCCGACCTGGTGGCCGTGGACGGCAAGTTCCTGTTTCTCTCCGGCCTGGTGTCCGAGGACTTTGAGACCGGGGAACTGGTCTCCGGTGACATTGCCGCGGAGACCCGGCAGACTTTGAAGAATCTGGCCATGATCCTGAAGCGGTATGGCTCCGATATGGACCATGTGGTCCGCATTGAGGTGATCTTGGCGGACTTTTCGGAGCGGGACGCCATGAACGCCGAGTACGTGAAACATTTCGACCCTGCCCATAAGCCGGCCCGCCTGTGCTTCGGCGGCGTGGACCTGGCGGATGGCTGCAAAATCGAGATCATGGCCACCGCCGTCAGAAAATAACGGAAAACACCGGGAAGTTTCGCTTCCCGGTGTTTTTACGTCTGAGCGGGCGGGGCTTCCTCCACCCGGCGGGCGATGTAGGGCTGGACTTCCTCAAAGGGGATGCCCAGCGCGGCGGAGAGCTCGCCGTACAGCAGCCGCTCCGCCTGTTTCATATACCGCTCATCCACCATGCCCAGCCGCCGCTTCTGGGCTTCCGCCTGCCGCTGCTTGGCGTAAATGGACATCATCAGCTCCAGCAGCTCCCTGCAGTCGTGGCTGCAGACGGCGGACTGGTAGTGCTGGGCCAGGGCCTGCAGGGTAGGGGCGTGGCAGGCTTCCGCCTGAATGGAGGGGATCAGGTCGATGAGGTCTTCCGCCTCCTGCCGGGAGATGACGGGGCGGATAGGGACCTTCTGACTGTCTACCGGCGCGTAGATGACGCCGTCCTGATACAGGGGCTTCAGCAGATAGTACTGCCGGCCCCATTCGGCGCGGGTGAGGTTCGGCGTGGCGACGCCCTCCACCCGGCATACGCCGGTCGTACCGTATACCAACAGCTCTCCGGGCTGAAACATGATACGTGCCTCCTTACACAACACACATAAAAAAGCACAGCCCCGGCAACTGGACTTACGTCGGCCGGGACTGCGCGCTGCATATACAGTATAGCATGGTTTCCGCCGGAAATGTAAGGAAAAATTTTAAAAATTGTTATTTTTTCAGCGGGATTTCAAGGAGCGCGGGAGTGGCGGAGCGCGGAAAACGTTGACAGCGGGACAGGCCATGCCTTAAAATGAGACGAATGGAGGCGATAGGATGAGACTTGCGATCAAGACCTGTACATTGGATATGTCCTATACCGATATGCTGGATTTCTGCGTGGAGCAGGGGGTCGGCGCCGTGGAGATCGGCACCGGCAACTGGTCCGGCGCGCCCCATATCGATCTGGAGGAGATGGTGTCCTCCGGGACGGCCCGGCAGCAGTGGTTTGACGAGATGCGCCGCCGGAATATCGAGCTGTGCGCCCTGAACTGCTCCGGCAACCCCCTGGCCTATGAGAAGGACTGGGCTGTGACGGAAAAGACCTTCCGCCTGGCGGAGAAACTGGGCGTGAAGAAGATCGTGATGATGAGCGGCCTGCCCGCGGGCTGCCCCGGCGACAGGACCCCGGTGTGGGTGACGACTTCCTGGCCGCCGGAGACCCAGGACATCCTGGATTACCAGTGGAACGAAGTTGCCATACCCAAGTGGCGGGAGCTGGTGCGCATGGCAGAGGACTGCGGCATTGAGCGCATCGCTCTGGAGAATCACGGGATGCAGCTGGTGTACAACCCGGAGACGCTGCTGCGGCTGCGGGAGGCCGTGGGCCCCATGGTGGGCATGAACCTGGACCCCTCCCACCTGTTCTGGATGGGCGGCGACCCCATCGAGGCCGCCCGGGTGCTGGGCGAGGCGGGGGCCATCTACCACATTCACGGCAAGGATTCCCGGCCGGAGCGCCGGATGTGCGGCCCCAACGGGATGCTGGACACCAAGACCATCGACCAGTTCGCGCAGCGGTCCTGGAACTACGTGGCGGTGGGCGCGGGCCATGGCGCCCAGTGGTGGAAGGAGTTCTTCTCCGTGGCCCGGATGTGCGGCTACGACGACGATGTGTCCCTGGAGATGGAGGACCTGACCCTGCCCATGCTGGAGGGCCACATCAGCTCCCTGCGGACGCTGAAGGAAGCCCTGGTGCTGTAAATTTCCGTGAACTGTGGTACAATAGGAAGCAAATCCTTTGCAGATGGGAGAAATGGCCGTGCCCTTTTGGAAAAATGACAGGATCACACCGGCTCAGATCATCATTCTGGGCTTCCTGCTGCTGATCACCGTGGGAACGGTGCTGCTGATGCTGCCCTTTGCCACCAACAATCCCAGCGGCGCGCCGTTTCTGGACGCCCTGTTCACCGCTACCTCCGCCACCTGCGTGACGGGCCTGGTGGTTCAGGATACCGCGCTGTACTGGTCCCCCTTCGGACAGGCGGTCATTCTGGTTCTTATTCAAATCGGCGGCATGGGCGTGGTGACTATGGCTGTGGCGATCTTTATCTTTTCCGGGAGGCGGATCAGCCTGAAGCAGCGCTGGGTCATGCAGGAGTCCATCTCCGCGCCCCAGGTGGGCGGCATCGTGCGGCAGACCCGGTTCATTTTGAAGACCGCCGTTATCATGGAGGCGGCGGGAGCGGTGCTGCTGGCCCTGCGGTTCTGCCCCGGCATGGGCTGGAAGGGCCTGTGGTACGCGGTATTCCACTCCATTTCCGCGTTCTGCAACGCGGGCTTTGACCTGATGGGAACGAGCAGCGGTCCCTGTTCGTCCATGACGGCCTATACCGCCGACGCGCTGGTGAATATCGCTCTGATTTTGCTTATCGTGCTGGGCGGCATCGGCTTTATGACCTGGCAGGATTTCCGGGAGCACAAGTGGCACGTGCGGACCATGCGCCTCCAGACGAAGGTGGTTTTATCCACCACCGCCGTTTTGCTGGTGGGCGGCTTCCTGTATTTTTACTTCTACGAGTTCCGGCAGACCCAGTGGCGGGAGCTGGGCGCTGGGGAGCGGTTCTGGGCGGCGCTGTTCCAGACGGTCACGCCCCGCACCGCCGGTTTCAACACCGTGGATTTGAGCGAGATGACCCAGCCCGGCCAGCTTGTGACGGTCTTCCTCATGCTGGTGGGCGGCTCCCCCGGCTCCACCGCCGGCGGTTTCAAGACCACGACGCTGGCGGTGCTGCTGCTGACCACAGCGGCGGTGTTCCGCCGCCGTGACACGGCCCACTGCTTCGGCCGCCGCCTTCAGGAGGAGGCGGTCCACAGTGCCACCGCGCTGCTGGTGATCTACCTGCTGCTGGCCATGACGGGCGGCATCCTCATCTGCTGCATCGACGGCATCCCCCTGATGGGGGCGCTGTTTGAATCCGCTTCTGCCGTGGCGACGGTGGGACTGTCCCTGGGCTATACCGGGGGGCTGTCCGCGGTGTCCCGGCTGATTTTGATTTTCCTCATGTACTTCGGCCGCGTAGGCGGCCTGACGGTGATCTACGCTGTGACCACCAAGGGGACGGGCAAGGTCTCCCAGTTCCCCCAGGAGCGGCTCACGGTGGGATGACAGAAAGGACAAACTATGAAATCTGTTTTGCTGATCGGCCTGGGCCGGTTTGGACGCCATATGGCCATGAAGCTGCGGGAGCTGCACCACGAGGTGCTGGCCATCGACAACAACGAGCAGCGGGTCAACGACGCGCTGGAATTCGTGACCAACGCCCAGATCGGCGACAGCACCAATGAACAGTTTATCGCCTCTCTGGGCGTGCGGAACTTCGATCTGTGCGTGGTGGCCATCGGGGACAACTTCCAGAGTTCTCTGGAGACCACCGCCCTGCTGAAAGAGTACGGGGCGCCCTTTGTCCTCTCCCGCGCCACCCGGGATGTCCACGCCAAGTTTTTGCTGCGCAACGGCGCCGATGAGATCATCTACCCCGAAAAGCAGATGGCCGACTGGGCGGCCGTGCGGTACAGCGGCGACCATATCTTCGATTACGTGCAGCTGACGCCGGACCACTCCATCTATGAGACGGCGGTGCCGGAGAGCTTCGTGGGGAAGACGGTGGTGGAGCTGGCCGTCCGCCAAAAATACCATGTCAATATCCTGGCGACAAAGCGGGACGGCGTCCTGGAGCCGCTGCCCGGCCCCAACCACTGCTTCACCGCCGATGAGACCATCTTTATTCTGGGCGGCAATAAGGACCTGCAGAAATTCCTGAATCTGTGAGCGTTCAGCGGTAAATGCATGACAAAAAACGGACGGTATGCGGCGCATACCGTCCGTTTTTCATGGGATGCTTTATTTCAGCACGGCGTCCAGGTCCCGGGTGACGGTGCCGTCCTCCAGGATGAAGCAGGGGATGCCGATGCCGCCGTTTGCCCGGATGTCGGCGTAGGCGGGGCTGTCCTGCCGCAGGGCCAGATAGGCCTCCAGGTCGGAGAGGCTTGCGGAGAGGTTTTTGAAGTCGATCTCCGCCTTTGCTTCGCTGAGGCGGTTCAGGGCGTACAGGGTATCCGGGCACAGATGGCTGCCGATGACGGTGACTTTCATGGTAAAAAACTCCTTTGCGTATGGATTGGATAGGCTATTTTACAGCAACAAATTCCATTTCGCAAGAGAACTTTTTGAAAAGCCGCCTGCCCTTAAAAGACGCTCATACGGAGGTCGGGGCCGTCCGCTCTGACGGGGCCGCTGTCATAGGAAAAACCGGGCTGGGAGCCGGTGGAAAACTGAATTCTGAACACCAGACGGCCGCAGGCTTCCTCACGGACCGCCAGCTGATAGGCGGCGGCTTCCGAAAGGTCGCGCTCCCCGCGGCGGAACCGCGTCAGACGGCCCGTGCCCTGTACCGAAAGCACGTTTGACCGGCCCTCGGGACACCGGACCGCCGCTTCGTGCCCGGACGCGTACAGGCACAGGCCATCGTGCTCGTCACCGGCAGTATACCGGATGGCGCGGTCCGTGCTGTCCCCGCTGGGGATGAACGCGTGGAGGGAAAAGGGCCGGCCGGAAAAGGGGACACGGCTGTTTTCCATGCAGCCCCGTGCGGTGCCCATCAGACAGCAGCCGCGGCGACAGGGCCTTGTTGTGGTGGAGCGGGTGCAGGTGGTGGATGTGCAGGTGGTGGATGTGGTGGTGGTCGTCGTGGTGCAGGGCATCAGCTCCCGGACGTTTTCCAGCTTGAACTGGAGCAGCATCTGGAGCTTGATGATCGTTTTGATCATGTCCTCTGCGCTTTTATTCACTTCCGTGACGTCGCGCAGCGTGCAGCCGCCGTGCTGACAGCGGTCCAGCACATGCCGTATTTTATCGTGTTCGGCGTCCATGAGCTTTGCCAAACTCATTTCCTCCATGGCGATAGAGGAGAGCAAGAGGTTGACCGCGTCGCAGGAATCCATATCAATGACCGGCTCAATGTCCGGAATGTTCGGAAATGACATCAGAACGCTCCTTTCTTTGAGGGAGTATGAGAGATACGTTCTCTCACCAGTATATTTCGGGGTTTCCCCGGGGGTGTATGCACACATGGAGGGAACCGAACTATAATGAAATAGACCCATTGGAGAAAGGAGTCTTATATGTCTTTTCCCAATATTCCGGACGTGGATGCGTCTGTCGATATTTCCACGGAGGATTCCGTGAACCTGCTGCTGGCCTCCATTGCCTTTGAGGAGCTGGGCCTTGCCCATATCATCAACGCCGAGGCGGAAAAAATCCAGTTTGTGCTTGGCACCCTTGAGGATCAGGAGTGGGAGAGAACCACTCCCACCATTGAGGACCTGCTGGACATCAACCGCTCGGTGGACCAGACCCTGAAAGAGGTCATCAAGACCCAGATGCTGCTCCAGTTCAAGCTGGAGGATGTGCTGACCATCAGCACCACGACAACCAGCACCACCAGCACCACCACGACCACGACGAAGCACAAGGATGACGAGCCCACCGTGTGACCCCCGGAGCTGACAACTGCGGACGAACGTCCACGGAGAACAGAAAAGCTGCCCGGATGGGCGGCTTCTCTTATGCTTCCAGCAGCGGCTGGAGCTGATTGTACCACACCCAGCCGGGGCTGAAGAACTGACGGGTCAGGGCCTTGGCCCGCAGCACCGGGTTATCCCGCATCCGGTCGGCGATCTTCACCGCGTGGTTTTCCAGATACCCCATCTCGGACGGCTGGTAGGTCTCCTTGGTATCAAAGCCGAAGTTCCGGGCGTCCCAGCGCATAAAATACGCGCCGAACTTTTTCCCCAGCTCCTCCAGCGCGGGAACGGCCTCGTTCAGCACCAGGAAATTCCCCCGGCTGGCCGCCTCCAGCACCGTCAGGCCGAAGGACTCGGAGTAGGACGGGCAGATGAACAGGTTCGACAGCGTGAAAAGCTCCAGCACCGCGCCGCGGGGGAAGCCGGACTGGTAGCCAAGGTCGCTGGTAAAGAGCATGTCTTCGCCATCCAGCCCGCACACCTCCCCGGTGGCCCGGATGATGAGCTTATACTTGACAGCATCCGTGTCCATACAGGGGAAGTCACAGAAGACCACCTTCACGGTCCGCTCCGTCCGCTTTTTGATAGCGCCGGCCAGGGCCGCCACCTTTTCAAACCGTTTTCCCGTTGTAAAGCGCCCGGGGTAGACGATCAGGAAATCGGGGGTCAACAGGTCCATCCGGCTGTGAACGGCGGCAATATCCGCGCTCATGGCGGAGAGCAGGTTCAGACTGTTGGAGACGACCCGGCACTTTCCCTCCGGCACGTCGTACTGCCGTGCCAGCGCGGGGATGCCGGACTGGGTGGGATAGACGTAAATGGTGTGGGGCATGGCGGTGTACCGGCAGGAGAAGGGATACTGGGGCGCGGGCGGCCGGTTCACCGGCGCGGAGTGGGTAAAGGCGATGAACCTGACATGGGGCAGGCCCTCCTGCGCCTTGCGGACAGCCACATTGTGGACGAGGCGCCAGCCCTGGTAATGGATGTCGTGCATGATGCACACATCCACGTCGGAAAGAGCCGCCTGGAGGCTTTGGGCGATGACCTCCGCTTCCGCATAAAAGCTCTCATGCACCTCCCCGGACGGCTGGGAGTAGTCGTGCCACTGGATCGGCCTGCCGTCCAGCCGGTTTGTGATCTTCACCCACTCCAGCCGCTCATCGGCGAAGATGCCGCTCCGGTCACTGTCGGGGCAGTCCTCACTGACCAGAACTTTCGTGGGTATCCCGGCGTCCAGCAGCATTTTCAGGTGTTCGGCCACGACGTTGACCAGCGAATACGTACTGCTCAGCCCGTTGAACATGCTTAAAACGGCGACCTTCATGCAAATCCCTCCCAATTTCCGCCATACGGCAGCTTATACTAGAATCCATTAAAAACAAGACAATGGTCTTGTTTTTATAGCGCCAACGGCGCGTTGGATTCTTATGAGACGCACCGACGCGCAAAGCGCGGCGGTTCCCATTAAAATATCTTATTTTAATGGGAGAGTAGTATTACTGTCAGTCTATGCGGAGAGATGGACGGAGTTGCGGGCGTTTTGCCGGCGGGGATCCTGAAAATACCGCAGAAAGGTTTCCCCCGGCATTTGCCAAAGGGAAACCTTTCTGCGGCCATTGATTTTTCAACGCTTTTTCGAAAAATGTGCCTCAAACGATGCTGCTGCCGGGGCCCACGCCCTCCGGCGCGCCGGGCAGCTCCGGGCGGCGCTCTTTCAGCAGGCCGAGGGCCCGGTTGGCGTCCTGCTCCCGGTCAAAGGTCAGGCTCTGATAGAACTCGCCGCCGTACTGGACCCGCACCACAAAGACCTGCAGCTGTCCGCCGCAGCAGCCCTTGGGGGAGATGGAGCTCTTCTGGACCCAGGCCCGGTCCAGCGTTTCCAGAGGGAGATACTGCGCGCCCACCGGAAAGGCCGGAATATACAGCGCGTCCTTCCCGAACCGGATATTCCCGATCTTTACGGCGGATTGATAGTCTGACTTCGGGTCCTGCAGGGGATTTCCATAGATCGCCTTGAATGCCATGTTTTCGCCCTCCTTATCAATTGCGGGGGTTTCCCGGTACAGATTTTATATTATCATACCATTTTAGTAGGAAAAAGATATGACAAATGCAACGTTTTTTAACAAAATTTCAGCGCGCACTTTTTACCGGCAGGTGTTCCGCTGGATCAGCACCGGCGTCAGCAGGCGCTGGGTGAATTCCATCCCATCGCCCTGCTGGATCAGTTCCATCAAAAGCCGCACGCCGGAGCCGGCCAGAGCCTCGGTCCGCTGGGAGATGGTGGTCAGCCGGATCTTGGGCAGGGCGGTGTAGTCGATGTTGTCGAAGCCCATGAGAGACAGGCGGCCAGGAATGGAGATCCCCAATTCATCCGCCGCCTGCATAGCGCCCAGAGCAATGAGGTCCGAGGCGGCGAACACCGCCGTCTGGGAAAAGGGCTTCCGGAAGATCTCCATGGCCAATTGGTAGCCGCTTTCCGTGGTGGAGCGGTTTTCCTGATTCCATACCGTGGACACTTCCATTCCAAGCTCGGAAGCCGCGTCTTCAAATCCCCTGTGCCGGAGAAGGTGGGTGTCGCTGTGCCGGCGGGCGCCCAGATAGACTACCTTCCGATGGCCCAGGCCGTGGAGATACCGGGCGGCCATCTGGCCGCCCACATAGTTGTCGGTGCTGACACAGTTGATGCGTGTCGAGGCGTCCGGCGGGACAAAGGCGCCCAGCAGCACGATGGGGACGGCGGACTGGTACTTCTCCAGCAGCGCCGGTGCGCCGTTGCTGGAGCTGGCCAGCAGGATGCCGTCCACCCGCTGGCTGATGAGGAAGTCGAACAGCTCGTCGATGCCCTTTTTCCCGGGGCGGCCGCTGCACAGCATGACCTGGTAGCCAAGCTGGGCCGTGCAGGTCTCAATATGCAGGGCCAGGGCTGCGTGGAACGGGCTGGAGATGTCGGGCAAAACGACGCCGATCACATTGGAGCGGCTGGAAATCAGGCTGCGGGCCAGCAGATTGGTGCGGTATCCCTCTTTCTGGCAGAGCTCCAGGATGCGCTCCCGGGTCTCCGGACTGATCTCCGGCGCGTTGTTGATGGCTCTGGAAACAGTGGTCACGGAAACGCCCGCCATCCGGGCAATGTCTTTGATCGTTACACGCCGCATGAAAAATTCCGCCCCCCACAGTGATTGCTATATTTGCTGGTAACGTTTGCACTCCTGAAAGCAAACCAGGATGCTGTCTCTCCACGAAATGGGAAATTGATGCGTTAAAACTGAAAAAAGATTCAAAATTTTGACTAAAATCAAAAAATAATCCGGTCAAAAAGGACTTACGAAACCTTTTTCGGTTTCCATTATAACAAAAAGAGACACAAGAAGATATTGTGCAAACAACACAAAAAGAAGGGGCTAATATAGTATTTAATGTGAAAAGTGCAAACAACGCTTGACAATTCTCTACATGGAATGATAAGGTATTAGCAAGAAAGCCGAAAACGTTTGCATAAAACCGCGAAACTGTGGGCGTGCTTTCTGCTTTGAAATCTCAGGAAAGAGAGAGGGTGCCTTCACGCAATGAAGCAAAATGAGCGAAGCTATTCCCGGTCCAGGCGTCTCAAGAACCAGATCAAGGCTGTGGTCACGAACCCCTACAATGTGATCGTACTGATCGCCATCGTCCTGCTGACCTACCTGATCATCTTCCCCCTGGTGGACATGCTGTCCACGACCTTCCAACTGTCCCAGCGGGATCTGCGGGCGGTTCCCGGCGGCGTGGCCGGTGAATTTACGTTCTACTACTGGCAGCGGCTGCTGGCCAGCGAGCTGTCCAAAAACCTGCTGATCGTCCCCCTGGTGAACTCTTTGAAGATCGGCGTCGGCGTGTCCGTGTGCGCCATTGCCCTGGGCTCCATTCTGGCCTGGCTGATGGTCCGCTCCGACCTGCCCTTCAAGCCCTTCTTCTCCCTGGCGGTCATCAT
Organism: Oscillibacter valericigenes; assembly: GCF_021531435.1. Taxonomy (GTDB): domain Bacteria; phylum Bacillota; class Clostridia; order Oscillospirales; family Oscillospiraceae; genus Oscillibacter; species Oscillibacter valericigenes_B. Next base: position 63,558 of record NZ_JAFBIS010000007.1, on the reverse strand, counting down.
CCCCTACATGATCCCCTCCTGGGTGAAGTCCCAGGCGTGGCTCAGTATGTTCAAGACGCCCCGTGTCGGCGGCTCGGCGGGCTTTGTGGCGTCGATCATGACCTCCATGGGCATGTCCAATGAGGCCATTGAAACGATCCTCTCGCCCATTGCCTACGGCCCCATCGCCATCATCATCGTGCTGACGCTGCACTATTACGCCTATACGTACCTGCTGGTCTCCGGTGCGCTGGGCTCCATCAACTCCGAGCTGGAGGAGATGGGCGAGATCCAGGGCGCCAGCAAGAGCCTCATCCTGCGGAAGATCACCCTTCCCCTGGTGCTGCCCTCCATGCTGTCCGCCGTCATCCTGACCTTCTCCAAGGCCATCGGTACCTTCGGCACCATCAATTACCTGGGCTCTCCCGTCAGCTTCCGGACGCTGTCCAGTGAGCTGTACTCCAACTCCAAGTCCCAGAACACCCAGACGGCCTTCGCCATGGCCATCCTGATGATCTGCATCGCCGCCCTGTCCGTGTTCATCAACCAGAAGCTCATCGGCTCCCGGAAGTCCTACGCCACCATCGGCGGCAAGGGCGGCCGCTCCACCCTCATCGGACTGGGCGGATGGAAGCCTTTGATCACCCTCATCCTGATCATCTTCTTCATCGTCGGCATCATCATGCCGGTGGTCATCCTGATCGTCGAGAGCTGCATGCTGAAAGAGGGCGTGTACTCCCTGGATAACTTCACGCTGTACTACTGGATCGGCGAGGGCGACCCGAACATCATGGAGGGCGTTCCCGGCATCTTCAAGAACAGCAACTTCAAGCTGGCGCTGTGGAACTCCCTGAAGCTGACCATTGTCAACGGCGTGTTCGGCACCATCTTCGGCCAGCTGCTGGGCTACATCTGCGCCAAGGGCCGCGGCAAGTTCCACGGCAAGCTGGTGGAGCAGCTGGTGTTCATCCCCTACCTGATCCCCTCCGTGGCCTTCGGCGGCATCTACCTCTCCATGTTCTCCAAGCCCCAGACCCTGTTTGGCGTGACCCTGGTCCCGGCGCTGTACGGCACCTTCGCCCTGCTGACGCTGACCTCCGTGGTGAAGCACCTGCCCTTCGCCTCCCGCGCCGGCACCTCCAACATGCTGCAGATCAGCGGCGAGCTGGAGGAGGCCGCCATGATCGAAGGCGCCGGCTTCTTCAAGCGCTTCGTCAAGATCGTGTTCCCGCTGTCCAAGAGCGGTTTCATCTCCGGCTTCATGCTGATCTTCGTCTCCATTATGAAGGAACTGGACCTGATCATCCTGATCATGACCCCCAAGACCTCCACGCTGCCCTACCTGGCGTTCCAGTATCAGAATCAGAACTGCCCCCAGGCATCTAACTGCGTGGCCATCGTGATGTTCTCCATCGTGTTCCTGGTGTACGCGCTGGCGAATATCTTCGGAGACGCTGACCTGGCCAAGAGCATGGCCGGCTGAGAACAGAAAGGAGAGCAATTATGAGCAAGATCGTACTGACGAATATTGATAAATTCTACGGCAAGAACCACGTCCTGAAGAACCTGAACCTGACCATCGAGGATGGCGACTTCATGACCCTGCTGGGTCCCTCCGGCTGCGGCAAGACCACCACCCTGCGTGTGGTCTCCGGCCTGGAAAAGCCCCAGAACGGCTTCATCCACATGGACGACAAGGAGATCGTCAACGCCGCCGAGGCCTACTTCGCGCCTCCCAGCAAGCGTAACCTGAACCTGGTGTTCCAGTCCTACGCCCTGTGGCCCCACATGACCGTGTTTGACAACGTGGCCTTCGGGTTGAAGATCCGCAAGGAGTCCAGCGATGTCATCGCCAAGAAGGTCGCCAGCGCCCTGGAGCGGATGCAGATCGGCGAGTACGCCAAGCGCTACCCCACGGAGCTCTCCGGCGGCCAGCAGCAGCGTGTCGCCATCGCCCGCGCCATTGTGTCCGAGCCCCGTCTGCTGCTGCTGGACGAGCCTCTTTCCAACCTGGACGCCAAGCTCCGCGTGGATATGCGTGCCGAGCTGAAGCGGCTGCACCATGAGACCGGCACCACCATCATCTACGTCACTCACGACCAGGTGGAGGCCCTGACCATGTCCACCCGCATTGCCCTGTTCCGCAAGGGCGAGCTGGTCCAGGTAGCGCCGCCCCTGGAGCTGTATGACAACCCCGTGAACCTGTACACCGCGGACTTCATCGGCAACCCCAGCATCAACTTCGTCAAGGGCACCGCCACCGTGGACGCGGGCGGCATGGTGACGGAGAGCTCCGTGGGACAGGTCAGCTTTGACCGGGCGGACATGACGCCCGAAGCGCCCCAGAGCGGCAAGCTCGACGTGACCCTGGGCATCCGGCCCGAGCAGCTGACCATCAGCCGCACCGCCGACGACGAGCACCGCATTGAGGGCCATGTCTACTCCGGCATGCCCGCCGGCTCCGAGACCCTGGTCTCCGTCCGGGTGGGCGGCGATATGCTCACCGTCAAGGAGCTGGGCTCCACCCACTACGGCAGCGACGAGAAGGTCTACCTGGGCTTCAATCCCAAGAAGATCAACGTCTTCGACTCTACCACAGAGAACCTCATCAAGTACTGCGTCTGATCCGTGCCCTAGCGGCGGATGCCGCATGAAATAAAAAGGAAGAAATCAAGGAGGAAAAGGAAATGTTCAAGCACAAGAACGCTCTGGCCGCGCTGATGGCCGTGGTCATGCTCTTCAGCCTGACCGCCTGCGGCAAGAAAGCTGAGCAAGCCCCCGCCGAGACCCCCGCCCAGACCGAGCAGCCCGCCGAAAAGCCCGCTGAGTCTGACCTGACCGAGTGGGAGCAGAGCTCCGGCATCTACAACACCGACGAGACCGACGAAGAACTGTATCAGAAAGCCCTGGAGGAGGGTGCCACCGTGACCCTGTACTCCATCTCCTCTCGCTGCACCAAGGTCGCTGACGCCTTCATGGCCAAGTACCCCGGCATCGAGTGCGTGCCCTTCGACATCTCCACCAACGAGCTGCTGGAGAAGGTCACCCGCGAGTATGACGCCGGCGCCCCCACCGCTGACGTGGTCCACATCAAGGACCAGGACGGTTCCATGTACAACGAGTACGTCCAGGGTGGCAAGTTCTATAACTTCCAGCCCGCCGACATCTTCGACCACATTGATCCTTCCTATACCGCTACCGCCACTCCCCTGTACATCGAGCTGACCCAGCTCTTCTACAACACCGAGGCTTATCCCGATGGTTCTCCCATCACCAACATCTGGCAGCTGACCGAGCCCCAGTGGAAGGGCAAGATCATGATGCAGAATCCTCTGGACAACCTGTCCTGGGGCTCCTGGATCACCGGCTTCTGCGTGGGTGAGGAGCCCGACCGTCTGGCCGAGGCCTACAAGAACTGCTACGGCGAGGACCTGGTCCTGTCCGACGGCTGCGAGAACGCCGGCTATGAGTTCCTGAAGCGCCTGCACGCCAACGAGCCCATCTTCACCTCTTCCTCCGACGAGATCGCCGAGGCTGTCGGCACTCCCGGCCAGTCCGATCCTCCCGTTGGCTTCTGCGCCTCCTCCAAGCTGCGTAAGGCCGAGGAGAACGGCTGGGTCTTCGCTCCCGTGAACCTGGAGCCCGACACCGGCATCCCCGCCGTCAACACCCTGTACATCGTGGAAGGCACGCCCCATCCCGCCGCCGCCAAGCTGCTGGTCCGCTTCATGATGGGCGGCATCGACGGCGACACCTCCGGCTACAAGCCCTTCAACACCCTGGGCGGCTGGCCTGTCCGTGACGACATCGAGCCCGCTGAAGGCTCCGTCGATTATTCCGAGATCAATGTGGCTCCCTTCGATGCCAACGAGATCTACGTGAACTACAATACCGTGCGCGACTTCTGGCAGATGCTCGGCTGATCTCCTGTCGGCTGACTGATTCATCCACCAATAAGCGGCGGGCGGATCCCCGCCCGCCGCTTATCCTGTTGACTGGCCGCTTTCCCTCCCTTGTTACCGAAGAAACCCTCCGCTTACAAGGAGCCTGCTATGAGTTTTTTTATCGACCGCTTTAACCGCAGAAAAAGTCCCATTGCCCTGGCCGCCTTCGGCGCGGCCTTGCTGTATGCCGTCATTTTCGGCGTGCTGTACGCGCTCCTGGCGGAGCCGCTGTACCATGCCGTTTCCCTGGGCAGCCCCACTGCCACCACTGTGTGCCACACCGTGATCATCGCCGTGATCGGCACGGCGGTCTGCTGCCTGCTGTTCCTGCTGAAGGACAAGCGGGTGGCCCCTTACGGCTTTTTCGGCCTGGCGGTGGTCCTGGGCATGTTTTATGCCGCCGCTATCCTGCTGGAGGGCGACGCCCGTTCCCTGATGCTGTACCTCATCACGATCTACGGCCTGGCCCCCGTTCTGGTGGGCAATGCCGTGACGTGGCCCATTTACTTGAAAATGAAGCGCGACAATCCTGCGCTGAACCATAGAAAGACCATTGCGGAAGAACTGCAGGAGGCAGTGGCGAAGGAGGCTGCCAAAAAGTCCGCCCAGTCCAAGCCTTCCCAGCCTCCAAAACCCGCTCCTTCCCAGGCGCCGGAGCCCTCCGGCGACGCCCTGTTCGGTCCCCAGGCCGACCGCAGCCCCGCGGTCTCCCGCTCCGCCCAGGAGGAAGCCATGCTGTTTTACGAGGACGATGACGATGAAGAAACGGGCGACGATTAAAGATGTGGCGGCCCTGGCGGGGGTCAGTGCCGCTACCGTCTCCCGCGCCCTGGATGACCGGCCCGAGATCAGCACGGAGACGAAGGAGAGCGTCCGCGCCGCCTGCGCCGAATTGGGCTATGTGCCCAACGCCGCGGCCAGGGGCCTGGTGGGGCAGGCCACCCATACCATCGGCCTAGTGGTGCCCGATATTTCCAACCCCTATTTTTCCGGCATGGCCACCGCCATTGAACAGACTGCCGCCGCCCACGGCTACCGGGTGTTTCTGAGCAATTCCCTCCGGAAGCCGGAGCAGGAGCTGCGGGCTATTGAGAACTTTACGGCCCGCCAGGTGGACGGCGTGCTGATCTCTCCCATCTCCCCCCAGACCCAGGCCCGCCACCGGGACATTCTGGGGAATCTCCCCTGCGTTTACCTGGGGGTGAACCACGGCGAAAACTGCAGCTACGTCATGGCGGACAACGAGGCCGGCGCCTACCTGGCCGCCCGCTATCTGATCCAACTGGGCCACCGGGACATCTTGTTCCTGGGCGGCCGCCCCACGTCCCGCACCCGGGAACTGCGCCTGCGGGGCTTTCACAGGGCGTTGAAGGAGGCCGGACTGGAGGGCCGGGAGCTGCCGGCCCCGCCCAATGTGACGCTGATGCGCCAGTGGAGCTACGAGGCTGCCTCCGAGCTTTTGAAGGGCCCCCTGCCGGACGCCATTTTTGCCTTTTCCGACATGACCGCCCTGAAGGTTTTAGAGGCGGCGGAAGAGCGGGGCGTCCGTGTTCCGGAGGATGTGTCCTTGGTGGGCTATGATAACATTGCGTTCACGGCCCTTTCCCGGATCCACCTCACCACGGTCTCCCAGCACAAGTTCCAGCAGAGCCGCATTGCGGTGGAACGGCTGCTGGAGAAGATCGGCGGCTCCAGGGCCAACACCGTGGACCTGCTGGAGCCGGAGCTTATCATCCGCTCCACCTGCGCGAAAAATCTATCCTATCCATAAGGAGGGTTCCTATGAACGGACTTCCCAATGAAGAGCGGCAGCGCCTGGGCGCGCTGCTGGAGCATACCTCCCAGGCGGAGGTCATGGCGCAAATTTCTCAGTTCTCCCAGGCGGAGATCCACAATATCGCTCCCACCCCGGCGCAGGCCCCGGACTCCCTAGGCCTGCTGGTATTCAACATGGAGCGGGGCGTCCACCTGGCGGAGCTGGGCGACTTTCTGGAGACCTGCCCGGAGGCAATGCCTTACGATGTCATCCTGGCTAATGAGCTGGACGACGGCTGCGTCCGCTCCGGCCAGAAGGACACCACGAAGGAGCTGGCGGAGCGGCTGGGCATGAACTACGTGTTCGGCCTGGAGTTCATCGAGCTGGTGAACGGCCAGGACGCCAAGGGCTTCCACGGCAACGCCATCTTCTCCCGCTGGCCCATCAAGCGGGCGCAGGTCGTCCGCCTGCCGGAGGAGTACAACTGGTACTTTGACCGCCAGCGCCGCATCGGTGGCCGCCTGGCTATCCTGGCGGAGCTGGACGTGAACGGCAAAAGTGTGGGCGTGGGCACGATCCACCTGGAGAACCGCACCCACGGCCCCGGCCGCCAGGAGCAGCTGGAGACCATCCTGAAGGCCGCCGACGAGATGTTCCCCGGAATGCCGGTGGCGCTGGGCGGTGACCTGAACACCAACACCTTCGACGGCCGGGACAAGGACGCCATCCAGGAGATCGCGGGCAGCCCCGCGCTGCAGCGCCGCTGCCTGGAGGACGTGGCCACCTGGGAGGGCTGCCTCGGCGCCGCGGAAAAGGCCGGCTACAAGGCCATGCCGGACCAGCCGATCCTCACCCGCCGCAAGCCCCTGCCCGGCGGCGGACACCTGGACCTCCGCCTGGACTGGCTGCTGCTGCGGGATCTGGAGCCCACGGACAGCCGCACCATTTCCACCTGCCGGGAGGTCTGGCCCTTCGCCGTTCCCGGTTCCGCGCTGGAGGCATTCGGCGGCCGGGAGCTCTCCGACCACAATGCCGTGTGGGCATCCTGCACCCTCTCGAAATAACAGACAGATAGGAGATCATGCGATGCTGAATACAGTCCTGTTCGATATGGGCGGTACGCTGGAGGACATCTGGTACAACGAGGAGACCACCGCCGACGTGATGAAAAAGCTGCGGGAGACCCTGCGGGGCAACGGCCTGGAGCCCGGCTGCACGGATCAGGAATTCCGGGAGCGGGTGCTGGCCGGCCTCAAGGAATATAAGCGCTGGAGCGAGGGCAACATGCTGGAGGCCAAGCCGGAGGAGATCTGGCCGGAGTACTACCTGAAGTCCTTTGGCTTTGACCGTGAAAAGCTGCTGCCCATCACCGAGGAGCTGGCCAACCTCTGGGAGGTCACCTACTACCACCGGGAGCTGCGCCCCGGCGTCAAGGAGATGCTGGACGGCCTGAAAGCCCGGGGCTACCGCATCGGCGTCATCTCCAACAACGCCTCCCTCTACAACGTGTTCAACGTGCTGGAGCAGTACGGCATCCGGGACTACATGGAGGACGTCACCGTCTCCAGCATCACCGGCTACCGCAAGCCCCACCCGGAGCTGTTCCGCATCTCCATGCGGCAGATGCGCTGCAAGCCGGAGAACTGCGTCTACGTGGGCGACACCGTCTCCCGGGACATCATCGGCGCCAAGCGGGCCGGTTTCGGCAAGGCGGTGCAGATCTACTCCTTCCTGACCGCCCAGAAGGACGAGGGCATCCCCATCGCGGAGGCGGAAAAGCCCGACGTGGTCATTCAGAACTTCGAGGAGTTTCTGGCCTGGCTGGACCAGGAGAACCCGGAAATGGCCCTGCATGCATGATTACAAAAACTGCCGGAGAGCTTGCTCTCCGGCAGTTTGTTTTTCAGCCGCAGACCTCGTCCGCCACGCGGCACAGCAGGTCCGGGTGGTTGGAGATGATGCAGTCCACGCCCCGCCGCATCATGTCCGCCATGTTCTCCGCGTCGTTGACCGTCCAGGTGTTCACCTTCATGCCCCGGCTGTGGAACAAGTCCACCAGCTCCGGCTGGTACTGCAGGAGCATGTACCGGGGATGCATGTTGTCGGCGCTGGAACGCCGGATGTAATGCTCCATGTCGAGAAGAGGCTTGTCGTACAGGAGCCCGGTCTCAATATCGGGGCACAGCTCCTTGAAACGCTGCATGGAGATGTGGTTGAAGGAGGATACGAATACCCGGTCCTGCATGTTCCGGGCGCGGACCTCGTCAATGACCCGCTGCTCCAGCCCGCTGTAAAAGACCTCGTAGTTTTTCAGCTCCAGATTCAAAAGCAGGCGGGTCTCTTTGCAGAAATCCAGAAGCTGGCCCAGGGTCCAGATGTGCTGCCCTGCGAAAGCCGGGGACTTCCACGCGCCGATGTCCAGCGCCAGCAGCTCGTCATAGGTCATGTCCTTGATAAAGCCGGTGCCGTTGGAGGTGCGCTCCACGGAGGCATCGTGGAAAATGACCAGTTTTCCGTCTTTTGAAATGTGGACGTCGCTTTCAATGCCATCCGCACAGGTCTTTTCCACCGCCATTTGAAAAGCCAGGGGACTGTTTTCCGGGTATTCACCGGAAAAACCGCGGTGCGCAAACAACAACGGGCGTTTCATATCCATGCCGGCCGCCTTTCTTACAAACAGGAAAATACGCCGTGGATGACGCTTTCGGATCGACATGCGGCCCGCTGTGAAAGCGTTTTCCGGCACAGAGTACTATACCACACAGGCCGTGGAAAGGAAAGCACCTTTCCGGAAAAGAAATCCTTATGAGCAGAAGGCGCTTCTGTATGAAAAATTTGGCCTAAAATGGTATGGTTTGTCTAAAATAATTGCAAGTATGACTGATTTATGATATGATGTGATAAAAAATGGGGGAATCTGAGCAAATCCCTGCCCTGAACGGAAGGATGATGGGAAAATGAAGAACGGCGCGTCGGTCACGGTCCTGGGAGCCAGAGGCTCCGTTCCCGTCAGCGGCCCGGATTTTATGGGTTACGGCGGCGCCACCGTCTGCGTTTTGGCCCGGCTGGCGGGGCAGGCCGTGGTGCTGGACGCTGGCACCGGCCTGCTGGAGCTGCCGCGTCTGCTGGAGGACGAAGAGCGCCGGATCCCCCTGCTGCTGAGCCATCCCCACGCGGATCACCTGCTGGGCCTGCCCCTGTGTCCGCTTTTGCTCCAGCCGGGATTTCGGGTGGACATCTATGCCGCCCGGCGTCATGGACTGGACGCGGAAGGCCAGGTGCGGGCGCTGCTGTCTCCGCCCCTGTGGCCCGTGGGACCGCATCAACTGCCCTTTCCGCCGGCCTTTCACGACCTGCCGCCCCGGCTGGAACTGGGGCCTGTCACGGTGGAGAGCATGGAGGGCGTCCACCCCGGCGGCGTGTCGCTGCTGCGGCTGACCGGCGGAGGACGGCGGGTGGTGTTTGTCACGGACTGCACCATCACAGACAGCCTGCTGCCCGCGCTGAAGGAGTTTGCCCGGGACTGCGACCTGCTCCTGGTCGACGGGCAGTACAGTGACGATGAGTGGCCCACCCGGGCCGGTTTCGGCCACAACACATGGACCGCCGCCGCCCGGCTGGGCCGGGACTGCGGCGCGAAACGGGTCCTGGTGATCCATCACGACCCTGCCCACACGGACTGCCAACTGGACGCGGCGGCGGAGGAGCTGCGCCGCATCCACCCAGACTGCGCGTTTGCCCGCGCCGGAGAGGAGGTCCTCTTATGACCACACAGCATATGCAGACCCTTCTGGACATCTGCGCCGCCCTGTCCGCGGAGCGGGACCGGGAAGCCCTGCTCTCCCGGATTCTGGACGCGGCGATGGACCTGACCGCCTGCGACGGCGGTACACTGTACCTGCTGGAGGAGGACGGCCTCCATTTCTGCCGCATGGTGACCCGCTCCTTCGGCCTGCGGCAGGGGGGACACGACGATCCCATCACGCTGCCGCCGGTGCCGCTGAAGCCGTCCCACGTCTGCGCCAGGGCGGTGCTGGAGGACCGGCTCATCAACGTGCCGGACGTCCATCAGGACCAGGAATTTGATTTCTCCGGCGCCCGCCGGTACGACGCCATGACCGGCTACTGCACCCGCTCTATGCTGGTGGTGCCCCTGACCAATGACCGGGGCGAGCTCATCGGCGTGCTGCAGCTCATCAACGCGCTGACAGAGGATGGAAAGCCCACCGACTTTACCTCCGACATGGAGCCGCTGGTGACAGCCTTGGCTTCCCAGGCCGCCATCAGCCTGACGAATATGCAGTACGCCGAGCAGGTCACCGGGCTGCTGGACTCCCTGGTGGGTGCGCTTTCCACGGCCATTGACCAGCGCACGCCGTATAACGCCAACCACACCCGCAACATGGTGAAGTACGCCGCCCGCTTTCTGGACTGGCTGGAGCGCACCGGAAACGACTGGAGCTTTGACGCCGACCGCCGCCGTGCCTTCCTGCTGAGCGTGTGGCTGCACGACGTGGGCAAGCTGGTGGTCCCGCTGGAGGTCATGGACAAATCCACCCGTCTTGGCCCCGCGCTGGAGCGGGTGGAAAGCCGCTTTGCGGCCATGGCCCTGCTGGACCGCATCGCCATGCTGAAAGGGCGCCTGGATGAGGAGGCGTTTTCCGCCAGAACAGCAGAGCGGGAAGAGGCCCTGGAATTTATCCGCAAGGCCAATACCGCCGGCTTTATGCCAGACGAGAACCTTGCCCGGGTAGAGGAGATCGCAAAGCGGACCTACACCGACGAAAACGGCGAAGTCCGCCCCTGGCTGACGGAGACCGAGCGCGTCTGCCTGACTGTCCGCAAGGGAACGCTCACCGCCGCCGAGCGGGGCGTGATGGAGAGCCACGTCACCGCCACCGCCCGCATCCTGGAGCAGGTGGTGTTTCCCCGGCAGTACGCCCAGGTGCCGGAGTGGGCCGCCGCCCACCATGAGCTGCTCAACGGCACGGGCTACCCGGACCACCGGACGGCGGAGTCCCTGCCCCGGGAGGTGCGGCTGCTGACCATCCTGGATGTGTTTGACGCGCTGACCGCCCGGGACCGGCCCTACAAGCCGCCGATGCCGGTGGAAAAGGCCCTCGCCATCCTGCACAGCATGGTGCGGGAGGGAAGCTTGGATGAAACCATTTTGGCCCTGTTTGAAGAGAGCCAGGCATGGGAGGAGACAACATGAAAAAGACGCTATCGATCCTGATGGCCCTGCTGCTTTTGTGGAGCATGGCGCTCCCGGCGGCGGCCGCGGAGACCGCCGCAGCTGCCACGCTGCGCCTGGAGAAGGCGGAGGGCACCGTCAAGGTGAGCAACGCCTCCGGAAAGAGCGTGACGGTCACCGACGGAATGCGGCTGTACAGCGGCTATACCATCGCCACGGAGAAAAACAGCTATGCCTATGTGAGCCTGGACAGCACCAAGGCCGTGAAGCTGGACGCCTCCAGCAAGGCCGAGGTGCGGAAGTCCGGCAAAAAGCTGGAGCTGAACGCTGTCTCCGGCAGCCTGTTTTTCAATGTCACCGCTCCCGTGGATAAGGACGAGAGCCTGAACATCCGCACCTCCACCATGGTCACCGGCGTGCGGGGTACCAGCGGCTGGGTGGTTGTGATAGACCGTTTCACCTCCCGCGTCCATTTGCTGGAGGGCACGCTGACGGTCACCAGCTCGGAGCCCGCTACCGGGCAAATGCGGCAGGCGACCATCACCAGCGGCCAGACCGCCACGGCGACCCTGAAGGGGCTTGCCCAGGCCGGCAGGCAGATGTCGCTGACCGTAACGAACTTGCAGGAGAAGCAGGTTCCCGGCTTTGTGGCCGTTGAGGTGGAAAAGGACCCTGCTTTGCAGCAGAAAATTGCAGCAAAGTCTCGGCTCTCCATCCCGGCGATCATCGGGAACGCCGGGGCTCGCCTGAAAAATGAGCAGGCGTCCGCCAACGCGGCGGATCAAAAGATCCAGAAGGATCTGAACAATATCGCGGCCGATGAAGTGGATCAGGTATTCCAGAACACGGCGGAGGACGATGACGACGATGATGCGCCCTCTGTGCCGCCTCAGCCGGACCCCACTCCCACTCCTGACCCGACGCCGTCCGATATGGATCTGGACGGCCCTACGGCCGCCGCGCTGAAAGCCGCGCTGGAGACGCCCGGTGTGACCAACGTGACTGTGACGAACGCGGGGGCCAATGACCTGAGTACCGAGAGCTATACCGTGTCCAGCGGCCAGACGCTGGACATCCGGTCCGGCACCTTCACCGTGGGAAGCGGCCAGACTCTGGACGTGGCGGGCACGCTGACCAACAGCGGCACCCTCGATGTGGCGGGTACCGCGAATATCACCGGAACCGCCGAAAACAGCGGCACCATCACGATCACCAGCGCCAACAGCCTCCATGTGGCGGGCACTCTGACCAACAACGGTACGATCCAGGTTGGCGGCACAGCCGCTCTCGGCCTGCTGGACATCCAGGCGGGCGGCACGCTGAATAACAGCCAGAGCGGCAGCATTTCGGTGGCGGCGAACAGTACTGTTACCAACAACGGAAGTATTGCCAATGCCGGAAGCCTGACCAACGCCGGAAACTTCTCCGTGGACGGCGCGGGAGCGTTTACCTGCACCGGCACCTATACCGAAGGACGCACCGACCAGCTCTACGCCCTGTCAAAGAGCACTGACGGCACCGTGTATTACCTGGGGTCTGCCTCGCAGATGTCGGGCTGGTACACCGGCGCCACCGTGACCCTGTTGGGCGCGTCCAGCGGCACGCTGAGCGGCGGCACTGTCTCCGCTTCCGGCGCGGTGCTGGACCTGAACGGCCATACCGCTGACCTGAGCAGTACGCTGACCATTGCGGGCGAACTGAAGGTTCGGGGCGGTGCGGGAAGCGGGCTTACCGCCACCACGCTGACCGCCGCCGGCTTGAGCAATGACGGAACTCTCACGATGCTGGACGTGTCTGCTGCCTGCCAACTGTACAATACAGGCACGATGGATCTGACAGACTGCAGCGTGACTGTTTCGGATGGTTATGCCATTTACAGCAGTGGAAAGCTGACGCTGAACGGCGGCACCGCCGCTGGTTCCAAGGGATGCGGCCTTAAAGTGGGCGGCGGGACTGCCGAAATCTCCGGCAGCACGGTTACCAGTTCCGGCGGCAACGGCATTGAGTTGGCGGCTGGAACGCTCAACTTCTCCGACGGCGCGGTTACCAGCAATACAGCCGGTATTTTGGTGTCCGGCGGCACATTGAATATGAAAAAAGGCACGGTCACCACCTCCGGCGGCGCCGGTATTGAGATGACAGGCGGAACTGTCGAAATCTCCGGCGGCACAGTTTCCTCCGAAATTGGCCAAGGTGCGAGTATATCCGGCGGCACGTTGACCATGACCGGCGGCACGGTTTCCAGTGTCAGCGGCAGCGGCATGAATGTGTATAGCAGTGCTGCCAGTGATAGCGATACTGTTGATGGAACTGTTATCATTTCGGGCGGCACGGTCACCAGCGCCAGCGGCGATGGTATTTATATAATGAGTAGCGGCAAGGTGACGGTAAACGGCGGCGCGGTTACCAGCAATAGCACCGGTTACGATGCTATTGCAGTGACGGGTCAAGGCACGCTGGCCATAAACGGCGGCACGGTCACGCTGACGGCAGAAAAGCCTTCCGGTTATGCCGTGTCCGGCCCCTTCACCTACACCGGCGGTACGGTGCAGGCCAAAACGGCTAATAACGTTTGTTCCGCACTGCCGGAGGGCTATGTTGAGGCACAGAACGGAGACTGGTATGTGCTCTCCCGGAGGATACCCAGCACCGATGCCCTGGAGAGTGCTTTCCAAACCTCGGATTTCGTTACGCTTTATTCTCCTGAAACGAGTATTCTGATAAATCAAGCGCTTACGATCCCGAAGGGCAAGACGGTCATCATACCGGCGGGAACAACCGTAAATCTTTACAACGTTCTCTCCGGCCCGGGAACCCTGGTCAATTACGGCACGCTTGCACTCAAGAATGGCACAGTGTCTGTCGCCCCGGAGTCCCAGGCACCTCTGACCTTGATCAACCACGGAAAATTGATGAGCGATTCCGTGTCGACAGTTGCCGTGATGGATAATACCTCAAAAACCGTAACGTATATCGGCCCGGCGGGCGACAGCACTATGCCATGGAGCGACAACACCACCATACAGCTGATGGCTGATTGCACGAAACAGCTCACCTCCGGCGGTAAGAATGTAACGCTGGACCTGTCGGGGCATTATTACGATGCGCCTAAGACCCTGACAGACCCGGTGCTCACCGTAGGCGAAGGAGCCTCCTTGACCATCACGGACAGCATAAGCATTCAAACCAGGATCTCCGGCTCCGGCAGCAGTGTGGTCACCGTGGAACAGGGCGCGAAACTTACCGTAACAGGCGGCGTATCCATTAGCAATATGGGTATTGGTGCGGCTATCTCCTCCAACGGCACAGTCACGTTGGAAAACTGCTCTGTTGAGACAAAGAAACTCGGAACTGCCATTATCATAAGCGGCGGAGAACTGAATATCAACGGTGGACGAGTCGAATCCATTGGCGATGGTGTACAACTGAACGGCGGCGTGCTGAATATCTCGGATGGCGCTGTTGCCACGACCGCTGTTGAGCCTGACATGCCTGATTCCTATGTTTATGCCGTACGGTTTGCCAATGATCTGATAGGGATCGCTTCCGACATTTTCCACCTTTCCGGAAACGGCCATCTGGAGGCTTCCTCCAAAAGCCTTCTAACCAATGTTGAGACCGGCTATACAATAATCGAAGAAGTCGAGGACGCATACGGCAAGCTCATTAGCATTCTGCAGGCAGCTAACTGAGGTACCCGCCTATGAAACGCTCTATTCGTACCCTTGCGGCGTCCCTTGCCGTCGCCGCCCTGTTTACCGCCGTGGCCGGGTTCGGGCTGCTGGACAGCCCGGATGGCGCGGTGAGTGACGCGCTGTACCAGCGCCCCGCCGCGTCTGACGGTGAGATCGTGGTCATCGGCATGGACCAGCGGGCGCTGGACGCCCTGGGCCCCATGCCCTGGCCCCGCTCCTACATGGCGGACGCCATCAATTACCTGAACGCCGACCCGGAGCAGGCCCCCGCCGTCATCGGCATCGACGTGCTGTATGTGGGTGAGAGCGCCGACCCTGACGGCGACGCGGCCCTGGCCGACGCCGCCGAGGCGGGCGGCAACGTGGTCACCGCCGCCGCTGCTACCTTCGGCAGTGGTCTGGTGGAGGGCACCGACGGCTTCTACATGGACACCCGGGCGGTGCTGGCCTGGGACGAGCCCTTTGACGCCCTGGCAGCCGTCACGGACACCGGCCACATCAATGCCATGGCGGACAACGACGGCATCATCCGCCACGCCCTGCTCTACGTGGACACCCCGGCGGGGGAGCGGGTGAACTCCTTTGCCCGCACCATTTACGAGCGCTACGCCACGTACCACGAGCTGGACGTGACGTCCCTGCCGGAGACGGAGGACGGCTTCTTCTACCTGCCCTACTCCACCGCCCCCGGCGGCTACTACGACGGCGTGTCCTTCCTGGACGTGCTGGACGGCGCGGTGGACCCGTCTTACTTCGCGGGGAAGATCGTGCTCATCGGCCCCTACGCCGCCGGGCTCCAGGACGAGTACCGCACGGCCATCGACCACGCCGCCCCCATGTACGGCATTGAAATTCAGGCCAATCAGATCGACGCCTACCGCTCCGGTTTCCTGCCCCGGGAGGTCTCCCGGGCGCTCCAGCTGGCGCTGCTGTTCCTCATCAGCGCCCTGGCGCTCATCTGGTTCCACGACCGGCGGGTCGGCCCCGCCCTGCTGGGTTGGCTGGCGGTGTCCGCCGGATGGGTGGGCCTGTGCGCGGCACTGTACCGGGCGGGCTGGGTGCTCCATGTGCTGTGGGTGCCCCTGGCGGTGACGGTGCTGTTCATTGGCTCCGTGGCGGTCAACTACATTCGGGCCCAAAAGGAAAAGCGCCGTGTCACGGACACCTTCGGCCGCTATGTGGACCCGGCCATTCTGAAAGAACTGCTGGTCCAGGGCGGCTCCGCCGAGGACCTGGGTGGCAAGATGTTTGACATCGCGGTGCTGTTCGTGGACATCCGGGGCTTCACCACCATGAGCGAGGCCCTGCCTCCCACAACCATCGTGGAAATTCTGAACCGCTACCTGACCCTGACCACCGAGTGTATCATGCGCTACCACGGCACGCTGGACAAGTTCGTGGGTGACTGCACCATGGCCTTCTGGAACGCCCCCCTGCCCCAGGAGGACGCAGTCTATTTGGCCTGCTGCGCCGCCATGGACATGGTGGAGGGCTCTAAGGCCCTGGGCGAGGAGCTGGAGGCCAAGTACGGCCGCACTGTCAGCTTCGGCGTGGGCGTCCATGTGGGCCCCGCGGTCGTGGGCAACATCGGCGCCCCCCAGCGGATGGACTACACTGCCATCGGCGACACGGTGAACACCTCCGCCCGGCTGGAGGCCAACGCCCCCGGCGGCAAGGTGCTCATCTCCCGGGCCGTGGCGGACGCCCTGGGCGACCGGGCGGAGACCACCTCCCTCGGCGGCTCCATCAAGCTCAAGGGCAAGGCCGAGGGCTTTGAGACCCTGACCCTGGATTCCCTGAAGCGAAACTGCCGTCGAAGCGGCTGACCCCGGCAAACTTCAACCTGATAAAGGGGAGAGAAACTATGAAACGGAAAATCATTTCCCTGCTGCTGGCGGCGGCCATGGCGCTGACGGTTTCGGCGGCTGCCCTGACGCCCGCGGACTTTTCCGGCGGCGCCCTCTCCGGCGTTGCGGCGGACGGCGGCGCCCTGCTGGTCACGGACACCTTCAACAAGGTGGTCTGGCGGGTGGAGGACGGAGAAGTCTCCCGTTTTGCCGGGCAGATCAGCGTGTCCGGCCTGGACGGGGAGCCCATCGGAAAATACGATGACGGTACGCTGTCCACGGCCCTGTTTATGGAGCCCTGGGCCATCGCGCCCTTCCTGGATGGCTGGGCCGTGTCCGACGCGGCGGCCAATGTCATTCGCTATATCGACAGCAGCGGCGTCCGCACCGCCGCGGGCAGCGGCAAGGCCGGAGGAGCCGACGGAGTTGCGGAACGGGTCTCCTTTGACTATCCCACCGGCTTGACGGCGGGGGATAACGGAGAACTGTATATCGCCGACACCGGCAACGGCTCCATCCGCAGAATGGACGCCAAGGGCAAGGTGACGACGATCCTCACCGGCCTGTCCGACCCCACCGGCCTGTGCTGGGCCGACGGGTCTCTGTACGTGGCGGAGACGGGCCGCAGCCGCATCCTGCGCGTCACGAATGGCAGGATGGAGGTGCTGGCGGGCGAGAGCACATCACTGGGCGGCGGCGAGTACGAGGGCGGCTATACGGACGGCCCCGCGGCGAAGGCCCGGTTTGACCATCCCCAGGGCGTGGCCGTCGGGGAGGACGGCACGGTGTACATTGCCGACACCGGGAATCACGCCGTGCGCCGGCTGGCAAATGGACGGGTGACCACCATGGCCTCCGCCAAGCAGACTCCGGAGGCCCCTGTACAGCCCAGAGGGATGCTGGTGCAGGGGAATACCCTGGTGGTGACCGACCTGTTCGCCCAGAACCTGCTGACCCTCAGCACCGTGCCGGTGAGCTACCGGGATGTGCCTGCGGGCGCATGGTGCGAGGACGCGGTGCGGCAGGCGACGGAGCGGGGACTTACCTCCGGGACCGGAAACGGTTATTTCACGCCCAACGCCCCGGTGACCCGGGCCATGTTCGTGGTGATGCTGTCCCGCCTCCACCAGGGGACGGACGGCGGTACTGTGATCGACGGCGTTTCCGCCTTTGCCGATGTCCCGGCTGACGCGTGGTATGACTCCGCGGCACGGTGGGCCGCCGATCAGCAGATCGTTCTGGGGGATAACGGCAGCTTCCGGCCCTCCGCCGGCATAACGCGGGAGGCGCTGGCCGCGCTGCTGTACCGCTATGCCGGATCCGTGGGCCTCGACACCTCCGCCCGGGCTGACCTGAGCCGCTTCCCCGATGCCTCCGGTGTGTCCGCCTATGCCGCGGACGCCATGAGCTGGGCGGTGGCGGAGGGCATCCTCGGCGGCAAGACCGACGGCACGCTGGCGCCCAAAGGGACCGCCACCCGCGCCCAGACCGCTAAGATGCTGGTGAGCTTTATGGATGCCTTCGGTATCTGATGGCCTTAAACGAGACATGATATTAAGAAAAAGTTCCTGATTTCTTACGAAATCAGGAACTTTTTTCTGCTGTATTGGGCGCGGCTTAGTACTCGACCTTGACGGCCTTGCCGCTGTGGAAGGAATCGGTGATGGCGTAGGTGACGATGGTGGCCTTGGTGCCGTCGTAGACCGTCAGCTCCGGCTTGCGGTCCTTCTGGATGCAGTCGATGAAATCCACCATCTCCAGCAGGTAGGCTTCCGCGAAGCGCTGGGGGAAGTTCTCGATGATCTCCTGCCGCGCGCCGTACTGGTCATAGATCATGGTGCGGTCCTTCCAGGGCACACCGGCGATGCGGAGGTGGCCCTCGGTGCCGACAATTTCCGTCTCGGTGTGGTAGCCGTGGGGCGCGGTGCGGCCCACGTGCAGGAAGGCGACGGTGCCGTTGTCCAGCTTCAGCATGGCCATGCCGGTCTCGGTGTCGCCGTTTTCGGCAAATTCGGGATGCTTGAAGGTGGTGCCGGCCGCGTAGACCTCGGTGATCTCACCGCCCAGGAACCAACGCATCAGGTCGATGTCGTGGGATGCGGCGTCGATGAAAATGCCGCCGGAGGTCTTGGAGAACTTGATGCAGCTCTCCACCAGCGCCTCGGGGTCCAGGCCGGTGGCCTTGACCAGGTAGGGCTTGCCGATCTTGCCCGCGTCGATCTGCTCCTTGGCGTGGGCGTAGGAGGGGTCATAGCGGCGCATGAAGCCCAGGAAGAACAGCTTGTCCGGATGGCGCTCCACAGCGGCCTCCGCCCGCTTGCACTCCTCCAGGGAGCAGCCCAGGGGCTTGTCGCAGAATACGTGCTTGCCGGCGTCCAGGGCGTACTCGATCATCCAGCAGTGCTCGGGGGAGGAGGAGACGATGACGACGGCTTCAATATCTGCCTCATCGACCATCTTCTTGTAGTCGGTGGTGACGAACTCGACCTTGAGGGAGTCCTTCGCCCATTCCAGCTCCTTTTCCACCAGGGAGCAGGCGGCGACCAGCTTACAGCCGGGAATTTTGAACGCCAGATTTTCAGCATGGACGGAGCCCAGCCGACCCAGGCCGACAATGCCAACTTTTACTTCTTTCATAGAAACTCTCCTTTGCTTTTTATCGCACCCGCCGCGGTGGGGCCGCTTTTCGCGGATCGCTTGCATTTATATTATAAAAGCCCGGAGGGAAAAAAGCTATTCACGGGCTGCACGAAATCACCTGAAAAGATTGGTGCATCGGATACACAAAAGGAAAACCGACATGAAATTTTTCCTGAAAATGAAATTGTGCCGCCGCTTTTCAGAAAGATTTCAGTATTGGGCGCTATTCTGCATACAATGGCTCCCCGTGCATGAGGAGTCCGGAAAGGAACGGCAGAGCTTATGGAAGAATTGCAAAAGGAAGTACAGTCGCCGCCGAAGAAAAAGCGGCTCGGCAGAAAAGGAAAATGGCTGCTGCTTGCGCTGGTTTTGGCGGCGGGCATCGGCTTTCTGGCCCTGCGGCACCTGGGCGGGCAGCAGGCGGCGGCCGCCGTCAGCTATCAGGAGGCCGCGGTGGAGGCCCGGGACATCACACGGTCCCTGACTGCCAGCGGCACGCTGGAACCCGCGGACTCCTACACCGTCAGCACCCTGGTGGACGGGGAGATCCTCAGCGATACCTTCGAGGAGGGCGACCTGGTGGAAAAGGGCCAGCTGTTGTACACGCTGGATTCCTCCGACGCCAGCAGCGCCCTGACGCAGTCCCGGAACAGCTACACCCAGGCCCAGAACAATTACGACCAGGCGGTGAAGCATAAGTATCCCACCGCGGATATGTCCGGCACGGTCAGTGAGGTCTACGTCCGGAACGGAGACACGGTGAACGCGGGAACGGCGCTCCTGAAGATCGTGGGGGACAACAGCATCTACATCGACTTCATGTTCTCCTATGCCGACAGCGGCGATTTCTATGTGGGCCAGAGCGCCACCATCTTCATCAACGGCTTCGCCGGTACGCTCCAGGGCACGGTCCAGCAGGTCTCCCAGTCCTCCACCGCCTCCGGAAACGCCGCGGCAGCGGCCGGGAACTGACCACCGTGCGGGTGAAGGCCGCGAATCCGGGCCTGGTGACGGAGGACTACACCGCCAGCGCTGTGATCGGCAGCTACTCCAGCTATGGCAGCGCCTCCGTCAAGGTCAGCGAATCCAGCACCGTCACGGCGGAGACCTCCGGCAAGGTGTCCGGATTGAATCTGCTGGCGGGCGACACCGTTTCCAAGGGGGACCGCGTCTGCACCATCACCGGCGACAGTGTGGACAACGCCATTGAAAACGCCCGCATCAGCGTCAGCAATGCCGGCAGCTCTCTGGAAAACGCCCAGGACCGGCTCAGCGACTATGAGGTCACGGCGCCTATCTCCGGCACGGTGGTCACCAAGAGCGCCAAGGCCGGCGACAAGATCGAAGGCGGCTCCTCCGGCACCCTCTGCACCATTTACGACCTGACCTATCTGGAGATGACCATGAATATCGACGAGCTGGACATCTCCGACGTGGCGGTGGGGCAGACCGTGGAGGTCACCGCCGACGCGGTGGAAAGCAAAACGTATACCGGGGTGGTGACCAGGGTGTCCGTGGCCGGCGTTACCAGCGGCGGCATCACCGCGTATCCCGTTACCGTCCGCATCGACGAGACCGATGGGCTCCTGCCCGGCATGAATGTGGACGCCGAGATCGTCATCGAGGAGAGCCGGGACACTCTGGCCATCCCCTGCGGGGCACTGAACCGGGGGGATACCGTTCTCATCACCGCCGGTTCTCCCAGCGCGGTCAACGCGCTGGACCAGGAGGCCCCGGAGGGCTACGTCTACGTGGAGGTAGAGACCGGCGTCAGCGACGGCAGCTATATTGAGGTCACCTCCGGCTTGCAGGAGGGGGACACCGTGGCCTATATCCGGGTCAGCTCCTCGGGCGACAGCGGCATGATGATGGGCGGGATGCCCGGCGGCATGCCCGGCAGCGGGATGCCCTCCGGAGGAATGCCCAGCGGCGGACGCGGCGGCGGAGGGCCCATGGGATGAGCGCACTGATCAAATTCCGGGACGTCTGCAAGACATATTACATGGGCGATGCCGTGGTCCGGGCGGCGGATCATATCACCATGAAAATCGAAAAGGGGGAGTTCGTGGCCATCGTGGGCCAGTCCGGTTCCGGCAAGTCCACCTGCATGAATATCATCGGCTGCCTGGACGTCCCCACCTCCGGCACGTACCTGCTGAACGGGCAGGATGTGGGCGCCATGGACAAAGACGAGCTGGCGGCCATCCGCAACAAAATGCTGGGCTTCATCTTCCAGCAGTACAATTTGCTGCCCAAGCTGACGCTGCTGGAGAACGTGGAGGTCCCCCTGATGTACGCCGGCGTGCCCAAAAGCGAGCGCCATGAGCGGGCAAAGCTGGCCCTGGAGCTGGTGGGGCTGGGGGACAAGGTCAGGAACAAGCCGAATCAGCTCTCCGGCGGCCAGCAGCAGCGGGCCTCCATCGCCCGGGCCCTAGTGGGGGAGCCCGCCGTCATCCTGGCCGACGAGCCCACCGGCGCCCTGGACTCCCACACCAGCCGGGAGGTCCTCAACATGCTGCAGATGCTCCATGAGGCGGGCAACACCGTGGTGCTCATCACCCACGACAATTCCATCGCCGTCCAGGCCCAGCGGATCATCCGCCTGGAGGACGGCCGGGTGGTCTACGACGGCGACGCCCACGCGCCGGAGGCGGTGGTGCGGCCCACACTGGCCGGAAACGGAGGCGGACAATGAGCCTGCTTGAAACCTTTCAGCTGTCCCTGCGGAATATCTGGGGCAGCAAGATGCGCTCCTTCCTCACCATGCTGGGCATCATTATCGGCGTGTGCGCGGTCATCGTCATCGTGGGCCTGGGAAACGGCATGCAGGGCTACATCGAGGACAGCTTTGACGAACTGGGCACCGACTCCCTGACGGTGATGATCATGGGCCGGGGCTCATCCCGGAGCGTCTCCGAGGACGAGATGTACCAGATGGTGGAGGACAACAGCGACGTTCTGAAGCAGCTGTCCCCCAGCGTGACGGTGAGCTTTCCTCTGAAAATCGGCAGCGACACCGTTACCTCCACCAGCGTCACCGGCGTCAGCGAGGACTATTTTTCCATGAAGGGCTACGACATCACCCAGGGCCGGGGGCTTCAGTACACGGATATGCGCAACCGGGAGAAGGTCTGCGTCGTGGGCCAGTACCTGAACATGGCCTATTACGGCGGCAGCGCCGTGGGGCAGACTTTGAAGGTGGGACAGAATACCCTGACCATCGTGGGCGTCCTGGCGGCGGAAGGCAGCGATCTGGAGGAGGGCGGCGCCGACGACTGCGTGTATCTGCCCTACTCCACCGCGTCCCGCATCAGCTCCGCCGGGACCATCAGCAGCTACGTGGTCACGGTGTGGGACAAGGACCGGATCAGCGAGGCAAAGCTGCTGGTGGAGAACCAGCTGTACAGCATTTTTGAGGATGACGACGCCTATAACGTCATCAGCATGTCGGAGATGCTGGACACTATGAACGCCATGGTGAATGTCATCATTTACATTCTGGCGGCTATCGCGGCCATCTCCCTGGTGGTGGGCGGCATCGGCATTATGAACATCATGCTGGTGTCCGTCACGGAACGCACGAAGGAGATCGGCATCCGGAAGGCCCTGGGGGCGAAGGAGGGGGCCATTATGCGGCAGTTCGTGATCGAGGCGGCCACCACCTCCGCGTTGGGCGGCGTGCTGGGCATCCTGGCGGGCTTCGGCCTGTCCTCCGTCGCCACAGTGGTCATTGACAATGTGCTGGGCGAGGCCCTGACCGTCAGCCCCAGCGCGGGGGCCGTGCTGCTGGCTTTCGGCGTGTCCACCGGCATCGGCATTGCGTTCGGCTACCTCCCGGCCCAAAAAGCCGCAAACCTGAATCCCATCGACGCGCTGCGGTACGATTGAAACGACTGCCTGAAAAGCAGCGAATACGGTAAAAGGCACGGTTCAAATGAACCGTGCCTTTTACCGTAGTGGGAGAGTGCGGACTTATTTCAAAACAGCGTCCAGGTTCCGGGTGACGGTGCCGTCCTCCAGGACGAAGCAGGGGATGCCGATGCCGCCGTTTGCCCGGATGTCGGCGTAGACGGGACTGTCCTGCCGCAGGGCCAGGTAGACCTTCAGGTCGGAGAGGCTGGCGGACATATTCTTGAAATCGATCTCCGCCTTGGCCTCGCTGAGGCGGTTCAGGGCGTACAGGGTGTCGGGGCACAGGTGGCTGCCGATAACGGTGACTTTCATGGTAAAAACTCCTTTTATAATGAAATTTGGCGGTTTATTTGACGGCGATGGCTTCGATCTCGCACAGGACGCCCTTGGGCAGGTCCTTTACCGCCACGCAGGAGCGGGCGGGCTTGGAGGTGAAGTAACGGGCGTAGACCTCGTTAAAAGCAGTGAAGTTGCCCATGTCGGCCAGGAAGCAGGTGGTCTTGACGACCTTGCCAAAGCCGGTGTCGGCGGCCTCCAGGATGGCGCCCACGTTCTTGCAGCTCTGCTCCGCCTGGGCGGAAATACCCTGGGGCACAGTGCCGTCGGCGGGGTTGACGGGAATCTGGCCGGAGGTGATGACGAGGCCGTTTGCCTCATAGCCCTGGGAATAGGGGCCGATAGCGCCGGGTGCGTTTTTGGTTTCCAGTACGTTCATGATAAAAACTCCTTTTTCAGATGATGTTGGACTTATTTCAGCTCGCCGGCGGCCATCTTCCGGGACAGCCAGTCCTTGCCCTCCACCAGGCGGGAGACCATCATGGAGGCAATCGTATCGCCGGAGGCGTTCAGGCAGGTGGCCGGGGGATCGAACAGGAAGCCCAGGGTGGCGATCAGGGGAAAGGCCTCGGCTGGGAAGCCGAACATGCTGACAATGAGCATCTCACCCACCAGACCGCCGCCGGGGGCGCCGGAGAGCACAAAGGCGCTGAGAATGGCCACGGCGATAGACATGGCGTAGGTGCCCACGCCGGTGAAGTCCATGCCGAACACGCCGAACAGGAACGCGATCTTCACGATGGAGCTGAGGACGGAGCCGTCCATGTGCATAGTGCAGCCCATGGGCAGCACCAGGTCGCTGACGTCCTTGGGCACGCCGATGTTGTCACAGGCCTCCTTGTTGACAGGCAGGGTGGCGGCGGAGCTCTGGGTTGCGAAGGCGGTGACGGCGGGGGTGAGGATGTACTTCAGCATCCGCCGGAAGCCCAGCTTGCCGCCGGCGAACAGGGCGTACAGGGGGAAGAAGATGACCACATACAGCAGGCACAGGGGATAGTAGACCACCATGGCCCGGCCGTAGTCGCCCAGCAGCTGGGGGCCGTACTCGCCGATGAGGTTGGCGAAGTAAGCGCCCAGGCCCAGGGGGGCGATGGTCATGATGACGCCCACGAACTTCATAATGATGTTGTTCAGGTTGGCCAGCAGCTTGCCAACAGGACTCTCCTCACCGCCGCAGAGGGCGGTGCAGAAGCCGAAGATGATGGAGAAGATGATGAGGGGCAGCATGTGGGACTTGCTCAGCAGCTGGTTGAAGTCACTGACGGTCAGGGACTCCACGATCAGCTCCGCGGCGGTCTTGGCCTCGCCCATCTCGGCGGCGCCCAGCTGGATGTTGGTGCCGGCGGAGGGGCTGAAGATGTTGACCCAGGTCAGGACGCACACGCCGGCGATGGCGCCGGTGATGAGGAACACGGCGATGGTGCTGCCCAGGATCTTGCCCAGGCGCTTCATGTTCACCATGCTGCCCACGGCGGAGGCGATGGACACGAACACCAGGGGCACCACGATGGTGAACAGCAGGTTCAGGAAGATGTCGCCGATGGGCTTGAGCTTCTGACCGAAGGCGGGAGAGATGATACCGATGATGGAACCGATGGCGATACCGCCGAGGAGCAGGATAGGCATCTTGTACTGCTCCCAGAAGGATTTTTTCTGCATAGTGATGTCTCCTTTTCTGTTTTCTCTCTCTTCTATGGATTTATTTGAAACCGCCGGCCCTTACAGGCTGTTGACGGCGGCCTCCAGCTGGCGCATGGCCTGCTCCAGCACGCTGCGGGGGCAGGCGGCGTTGAGGCGCATGTAACCGTTCAGGCTCCGCCCGAAGGCACAGCCGTCGTTCAGGCCCAGCTTGGCCTTCTGGATCATAAAGTCGTGAAGTTCCTCATTGCTCAGGCCCAGGTCCCGGCAGTCCAGCCACATGAGGTAGGTGGCGTCGGGGGCGTAGGTCCTGATCTTCGGGATGTGCTTTTCGCAGTAGTTTACCACGAAGTCAAAGTTATCGCTGATGTAGGGCAGGAGCTGCTCCAGCCACTCCTCGCCCTGGTTGAAGGCCACCTCCATGGCGGTGACGGAGAAGGCGTTGTTCCGGTGGATGTCCATGTTGGCCCAGAACTTGTCGAACATGGCCTTCATGTGGGCGTTAGGGAAGACTACGGTGCTGGCCTGGAGGCCCGCCAGGTTGAAGGTTTTGGTAGCGGAGATGCCGGTGACCACGTTGGCGGCGATTTCGGGGGACAGGGAGGCGGTGGGGATGTGGCGCTTGCCGTGGAAGATGAGGTCGGAGTGAATCTCATCGCTGACCACCAGAACGTGGTATTTCAGGCACAGCTCCATCATCCGGCGCAGTTCCTCCTCCGTCCACACGATGCCGAGGGGGTTATGGGGATTGCACAGCAGAAAGATGTCCGCGCTGCGGAGCTTCTCCTCGAAGTCGGCCCAGTCCACGGTCCACTGTCCGCCCTGCTCCACCATCTGATTCTCAATGACGTGCCGCCCGGCGAACTCGGCCATGTCGTAGAACTCGCCGTATACCGGGGTCTGGATGAGAACGTTGCCGCCCTGGGGGGTGTAGAGCTGGATCATCACGCTGAGGGTCTGGACCACGCCGGGGCAGAAGCTCATCAGGGCGGTGTCGGTGTCCCAGCCGTTGCGACGCTTCTGCCAGTTCTTCACGGCCTCAAAGTAGCTGGCGGGCCGGGCGGTGTAGCCCCAGATGCCCTCCTCGGCACGGGCTTTCAGGGCGTCGATGATGGGCTGGGCGGTTTTGAAGTCCATGTCCGCGATCCACAGGGGGATCACATCGTCGGTGCCGAACTTCTTCATCCGCTCGTCGTACTTGGCGGAGAGGTTTTTGGACCGGTCCACCACTTGGTCGAAATCGTATCGCATGATCTCGCTTCCTTTCTTGGTATGTCAATGGGTCGTCTGCGTGTTTTCGTCAGACTATTTAAGCAAGAACCGTGCCAAAACAGGGCGAACAGGTGTTTTTCGCGGGAAATCGCCTTGAAATCGGAAAAGCGTATAAAACGCCCGGGAGGGATTTTGGCAAATCGCCAAAGTCCCTCCCGGGCGTTCGTATCCAATCATGGGGTTAAAAATGGCCTCAACTGGTCAGCTTTTGGTTAAAATTGTTTAAATGGTCATAGCTGTTTATCTTTGACCGTTTTCCCAGAGCTCCCGGCCCTTGGGGGTCAGCTGGCTACCTCCCCGGCCCCGGCTGACCCGGGCCAGGCCCCGGTCCGCCATATCGGATAGGATGGCCCGGACCTCCTGCTGGGAGAGGGGCACGTGGGACTCCCGGGCCTTTTGCAGCAGCTTGTCCCGGCCCATGGGCGTCCCCGTCTCGGAGGCCTCGTACAGCCGGGAGAGAACGAATTGGAAAGCGTCAGACATGGCGGGGGACCGCGCCTCCGGCGCAGCCGGGGCGGGAGCCGGACGGGAGACCGTCTCCCCGGAGAGGAACAGCGTGGGAGGCAGGTCCTCCATGGTGATGTCCCGGTGGCCCGTATAAATAAAGTATTCCACCACGTTCCGCAGCTCCCGGATGTTGCCGGGCCAGGTGTGGCGGCGGAAGAAGTCCCGCACCGGCTCCGTCAGCCGGAAGTCGCCGTTGAGCTCCCGGCGGAAGTGGTCCATCAGCAGGAACATGTCGTCGCCCCGCTCCGTCAGGGGCGGGATGACCGCCGGGAGGGTGTTGAGGCGGTAATAGAGGTCCCGGCGGAAGGTGCCCTCCCGCACTTTCTGTTCCAGCGCCTCGTTGGTGGCGGCCACGATGCGCACGTCCACGTGGATGATGCGGTTGCCGCCCACCCGCATGACCTCCCGCTCCTGCAACGCCCGCAGCAGCTTGATCTGCAGGGCGGGGCTCATGCCCTCTACCTCGTCCAGAAACAGCGTGCCCTTGTGGGCCAGCTCGAACAGACCGGGACGGCCGCCCTTTTTGGCGCCGGTGAACGCGCCCTCCTCGTAGCCGAACAGCTCGCTCTCCAGCAGGTTTTCCGGGAAGGCAGCCACGTTGATGGCCACAAAGGGGCCGCCGGCCCGGCGGGAGGCCCGGTGGACGGCGTGGGCGAACAGCTCCTTGCCGGTGCCGGTCTCACCTATTAAAAGAATGGGACTTTCGCTGACGGCCATCCGGGCCAGGGTCTCCTTCGTTTTGCGGATGGCCGCCGACTGGCCGATGACGTCGTCAAAGCTGTATTTGGCGTAGTAGCCCTTGTGGAGCAGCTGCCCCCGCAGTTCATTCTGCCGCACCTCCACGTCGTTGAACCGCTGGAGAAGGGCGAAGGCGCC
Organism: Oscillibacter valericigenes; assembly: GCF_021531435.1. Taxonomy (GTDB): domain Bacteria; phylum Bacillota; class Clostridia; order Oscillospirales; family Oscillospiraceae; genus Oscillibacter; species Oscillibacter valericigenes_B. The sequence goes on along the minus strand of NZ_JAFBIS010000007.1, from coordinate 35,962 downwards.
GATGCAGGCATTCTGCCGGATGACCGGCACCACCTCCACGCTGAGGTTGACGCCGTTGACCTTGATGACCCTGGCGGGCAGGGTCTGGCGGGTGCGGAGGCACTCGGCGAAGGGAATGTAAGGGAACACCTCTTCACACCGCTTCCCCTGGATGAGGGCGGCGCTGACGCGGGTCATGTCCTCTGCCCGGCGGCTGCAGGCGAAGATCTCGCCCTTTTCGTTGATGCCGATGACGCCGTCTTCCAGGCTTTCCATTAAAATGTGAAAGCGGCTCTCCAGGCGGATAGAACGGGCAAACATCTGGTCAAAGCTGTAATTGCTGGTGGCCACGCTGCGGGCGTACTCCTGAAAGGCGGGGCCCTCCAGGAGAGACTCCAGCCCCAGCCGCAGGGCGATCTCGATCATCATGCCGGAGGTGCATACCCGCTGGCCCAGGTCGATGACCGTTTCCATTCCCGGCGGGACGTACCGCATTTCGTCCGGCGTCACGGCGATGTGTACATCCTCATCCAGCCGGGCGCCGGGATAGAAGGGGATCCAGTGGACGTGGGTGACGCCGAACTGCTCCAGCTGGGCGATGGCCTCCCGTGCCATGGTCTGGGTCATGTTGACAAACAGCACCTTGCTGCCGGCGGGCAGGGCTTTCAGCTTCCGCAGGTCGCTCCAACGAAAGGAGACCTCTACCGCCATGGTCTGGCTGTCCAGGGGGATGTGCTTCGCCAACTCCTCCGGGGAGCCGTAGGCGTCGGTGGAGGCCACAAATAAATCCGCCCGGTCCAGAACGCCTGCGGCGCTGCCGTCCAGTACGGAAAAAACGGAGACGTCCGCCACGTCCGAAAACAATCCGGCAATGTCCTCTCCGTAGGACTTGCCCGCCCGGGGGTCCAGAGCGATGACAGAGATTTTCTTTTTGGTCGCCACAAGATCACTCCTTTTGACCATTTACTTCAACCATTTAAACATGAGGACCGGCGTTTTGCAAGGGAAAATCCGGAAAATTACCGAAAAAAGAGTTGGCACGGAACTTGCTTTAAAGTTCAGGCAAACAAAAACACAGCGCCGAAAAGAACAAAAAGGAGGAGCTTTCCTATGATCACCAAAGAAGAACTGCTGACACTGCTGCGCCAGGAGGTCGTCCCCGCCCTGGGCTGCACCGAGCCGGTGTGCGTGGCTCTGGCCGCCGCCGACGCCCACCACGCCATCGGCGGCGACATCGTCTCCGTGAAGGTGGAGGTGAACCCCGGCATCTACAAAAACGGCATGAGCGTGGGCATCCCCGGCTTCCCCCGGGTGGGCCTGAAGTACGCCGCCGCCCTGGGCGCCTGCCTGAGCAATCCTGAGAAAAGCCTGCAGCTGCTGGAGGACATCGACGAGACCGTCACCGCCGATTCTATCGGCCTGGTGGAGGACCGCCACGTCATCGTCATGATCAAAAACGACGAGACCCAGCTCTATGCCCACGCGGAGGTCATCACCACCGCCGGCATCGGCATCAGCGAGATCCGGGGCACCCACTCCAACATCATCTTCACCAAGCGGAACAACCAGGTCCTGCTGGAAAAGCCGTACAGCGCCAGCACCCAGGACGACATCCACGCCCGTCTGATGCCCATGACGGTCGCGGAGATCAGGGCCGTGGTGGACCAGTGCTCCGAGGCGGACCTTACCTTCATGCTGGAGGGCATGGAGATGAACGAAAAGCTGGCGGACTTCGGCCTGGAGCACAAGATGGGCATCGGCATCGCCGCCTCATTGCAGAAGCAGGTCACGGAGGGCGCCATGGGCGACAACCTGTTCAGCCGCACCATGATGCGGGTGGCCAGCAGCGCCGAGGGCCGTATGAGCGGCTGCCCCTACGCCGTTATGAGCAGCGCCGGCAGCGGCAACCACGGCATTACCGCCGTCATCCCCGTGGTGGAGATGGCCCATCACCTGGGCGCCTCCAACGAGATGCTGGAAAAGGCCCTGGCCTTCTCCCACACCCTGAATGTGTACATCAAGTCCTTTACAGGCAAGCTCTCCGCCACCTGCGGCTGCGGCGTCTCCGCCGCCACCGCCGCCGCTGCCGCCATGGTGTGGCTCATGGGCGGCACGGATGAGCAGATCGGCAAGGCCATCATCAACATGAGCGGCAACCTCACCGGCATGATCTGCGACGGCGGCAAGATCGGCTGCGCACTGAAGCTGGCCACCGCCACCAACGCCGCCATGATGTGCGCGTACCTCGCCATGAGCGACGTGGTCCTCCAGGCCACCGACGGCATCTGCGGCGCCACGCCGGAGCAGGCCATCCGCAATATGGGCCGGGTCAGCACGCCGGGCATGGTGGAGACCGACAAGACCATCCTGAACATCATGATGGAGAAAGACCAGGAGGGCTGAACGATGGACCGCTGTGCATTGGCCCACCAGTACCACCAGCAGGGATACAGCTGCGCCCAGTCCGTAGCAGGGGCCTTCGCGGACCTGACCGGATGGGAGCCGGAACAGCTGTTTGCCGCCGTCGGGAGCTTTGGCGGTGGGGTAGGCGGCAGCCATGAGGAGCTGTGCGGCGCCGTCAGCGGCGGCCTGCTGGTGCTGGGGCTGCTGTTTCCCCATACGCAGGGAGAGGACCGGGACGGCAAGCGGCAGATTTACGGCCTTGCGAAGCAGTTCCGCCAGCGGTTCTTTGAGACCTTCGGCCATACTCGGTGTGGTGATCTGCTGCGGGCCCGGTGCGGCGTCAGCGAAAAAACGACCGCGGCGGCCCGGCTGGGTTTGACCGCCTACTGTGACATTATGGTGGTGACTGCCGTGGAACTTCTGGAGGCCCTGCTGCGGGAGGCCGCGTAAAGGAAATCCGGTTGACTGCGGCCGCAAAAGATCATACTGTGCGATAAACAACAAAGCGGGGCGGCAAAATTGCCGCCCCGCTGATCCGTTTTCTGGGAGGGGATACTCCATGGAAATCGGGGAAACGCGTCCCGGCCGCTCAGCCAAGGGCCTGTATAAGAACCGCCATCTCTCCTGTTTGCTCACCAATGAACGGCATACCGCCCAGCTCCTCCGCTCCTGATATTTGCCCGGTGAAGTGTCAAAGCCGAAATCCTTTCAGAGGGAGAAGCGGTGGCCGCTGCAGCATTTTGCCGGCGCACGGCGTGCTGGTATTGCTCCTGCGTCACGCCCTTTGCCGTGCCGCCATTATAAACGCCGTATTCCTCGTAGTATCCGCAATCATAGGCGCATCTTTTTCTTTGATGACGGCGGCCGCGTCACCGATGGACTGCAGCGGCACATTTTTGCTGCCGGGGATATGGCGGTACTCCTCCGGCGTGCGGACGTCCGGCCGCATCAGGGCACCCAGAAGTTCAGCAGGACGGGCGGCTTGGGATCTGCGGTTTTCCTTTGTGATATGGACAACAGGTATCGTTTCATCCGCTTTGCTTTCGTTTGCCTGATGATTCCATGATAACCGGCAAGTTCCGTCACATTGTCACGAAGCGCCGCTGACGGTCTCGCCCGTCCAGTCATGGATGCCGCCAAACTCGACAATGTTGGTGTAGCCAAGCTTTACCAGCTTTTCGGCCGCCTGCTTGCTGCGGTTCCCGCTGCGGCAATATACCAGGATCAGCTGTTCTTTGTCCGGCAGCTCCGGGATGTCCTGGTTACCGATGGTTTCGTTGGGGACATTGATGGCCCCGGGGATATGCTTCTCGCTGTATTCCCCGGCAGTCCGGACATCCAGAATGAGATAGCCGCTCTCCTCCTCCATCATGGCGGCGGCTTCCTCTGCTGTGATCTGGCGGTAGGTGCTTTCCTCCGGCTGTGCCCCGCATCCGGCCAAAAGCAGCAGGGCCATCAAAAGGGGCATGATTCTCTTCATGGTCATTCCTCCGTGTTTTGAAAATGGGCGGCCATGCTGTCTTTCAGCGCTTCTCGGGCTTTTCATATAGGTGCCGTATGGCCGGTTTCGGAGATCTGCTCCGCAGTAAAGTCACTCATACATTGCTGAACAAGGCTCATGCCTGTGAAAGAGTGGAATGACCACTGGGACCTCGCGGAATTGCTCCACGCTGGCCTCCATCCCGTAGACGGCCCGGATGTTCTCCGGCGTCACCGCCTCCGCCCCGCCGGAGGCGAAGATAGTGCCGCCCTGCAGGAACAGGAAGCGGTCACAGAACCGCAGGGCCAGATTCAGGTCGTGGATGACCACCAGCACGGCGATATGGTGGTCGTGGGCGCAGTGGCGGATGAGTTCCATGGACTCGTACTGGTTCCGCAGGTCCAGACTGCTTGTGGGCTCATCCAGAAGCAGCAGCTTGGGCTCCTGGGCAATGGCCCGTGCCAGCATCACCTTCTGCTGCTCGCCGCCGGAGAGCTGGTCCACATACCGCAGGCGGCAGTCCTCCATGCCCACGGCCCGCAGGGCGTGCTCCGCCACGTCGTAGTCAACGGCGGAGGGGCCCCACTTCATGTGGGGCTTGCGGCCCAGCAGCACGGCGTCGAACACGGTGGCGTGAGCCAGTTCATTTTTTTGGGACACGTAGGCGATCTGCCGGGCCAGCTGGTTCCGGGAAAGCTGAGAGATGGGGCTGCCGTCAATCAGGACATTTCCCGATGACGGCTTGCGCAGGCGGCTGATGCAGGAGATCAGGGTGGATTTTCCCGCGCCGTTGTTGCCCAGTATCGCCACACATTCGCCCTGCTCCAGAGTGAAGCTCACATTCTGCAAAATGGGGTGGGAGCCATAGGAAAAAGACAGGTTTTCGACTTGGATCATTTCAGCGCCTCCCCCCGGAAGATCAACAGCAGGAACAGCGGTGCCCCCAGAAAGGACGTAATGGCGCCGATGGGCAGAATGGCCGGGGGCAGGATGGCTTTGGCCGCCAGGTCGCCCAGCAGAAGGAGGAGACTGCCCGCCAGGGCGGAGCAGGGCAGCAGAAAACGGTAGTCGCTGCCCACGAACCGGCGGACGATGTGGGGGGCGATGAGGCCCACAAAGCTGACGATGCCCACAAAGGCCACCGCCGTAGCGGAAATCAGGGTGCAGAGTCCCATGCTGACAAAGCTCAGCAGGTCCACGTTCACCCCCAGGCTTTTGGCGGTCTGGACGCCGCTGCTCAATGCATTATAGTTCCAGCAGTTCCAGAGAAAGTAGACCAGCGCCGCCAGGGTGACGGCGTACATCAGCCGGATCTCCGACCAGCCGGGGCGACCCAGGTCGCCGAAGGTCCAGTAGACCACGGCGGACAGCTGTACATCGTCGGCAAAGTACTGCAGCAGGGTAGTGGCCCCGGAAAAGAGGGAACTGAGGGCCACGCCCGCAAGGATCATGGAGGAGGGCGACGCGGACCGCAGGCGGCACAGGCCCAGGATGACCGCCGTGGTCGCCAGTCCCCCCAGAAAGGCGCAGAGGGTCACGGTGCCGGGGGAGCTGATGGTAACGGCAGTGCCTGCGTTGGCGGCGTTCTGAGCGCCGGCGTCCAGGGCAATGATGGCCAATGCCGCGCCGAAGGCGGCGCCCTGGGACACGCCCAGCGTGGAGGCCGAGGCCAGAGGATTCCGCAGGATGTTCTGCATGACACAGCCCGCCAGAGCAAGAGCGGCCCCCACGACCACTGCCACGGCGACGCGGGGCAGACGGACATGGAACACGATGGCCCGGCTCTGGGCCGTGCCGCCGCCTGTCAGGGTGTCCGCCAGCTCCGCAAGGGACAGCCCGGCGGAGCCCGAGGTCAGGGACAGCAGAGCTGCCGTCAATACTGCCGTCAGCAGGACAAGGGTCACCAGCCGCTTCCGCCGGAGAAACAGGCGGTAGCTGTCAGGTGTCGCCGTATGAAGCTGTTCACTGTGCAGATCCAAGTTCGATCACTCCAAAGATGAGGCCGTCGGCCTTCATGTCGTTGTAATAGCGAGTTCCCAGCAAGAACTCCAGAATATCGTCGGCTTTCTCTGCAATATCCACGTCGGTAAAACGCTCTGGATAGATGACGCTGCCGGCGTAGTAGGCGTCCGCCAGGGCGTAGCCTACGTTAGTGGAATAGTTGTTGAAGGAGACACAGGCGTAGAGCTTGCCCTCCCGGACCGCGGTCAGGGAGTCAAAGAAACCGGGGTTGGTCTGATACTCGTCCCGCACCAGGCTCATGTTGCCGGGGTCCAGGAAAATCAGCTCCGGGTCCCAGGCCACCACCCGTTCCGGGTCGGCGTCGAAATAGCCGGTCTCTCCCATCTCGTCGGCCACGTTGTTGGCGTGGATGGCCATGAAGGGGCCGAAGTTGGAGTAGGTCCCGGTAAAGCCGTGGGCGCCGGAGAAGGTCACGGCGCCGGCGTAGACGGCGGGCTTGTCTTCGTCGGGGATGTCCGATGTCCGGGCATCCAGATCGGCCTTGCAGCCGTCGATGTACTGAAGGACTTCCTCGCACCGTTCCTGAACGCCCAGCACCTCGGCGGCCACCCGCATGGCGGTGTAGAAGCTGTCGTCAATGAAGTTAATGCTCTTGGCGCGGATGGACACGCAGGGAATGCCGGTGGACTGCGCCAGGTCCTCCAGCGCCTCCTGGGTATAGCCGGACAGAATCACGTCCGGCTGCAGGCGGATCAGCTCCTCTACATAGGCGGTGTTGGCGGTGCCGCCGCCCTTGCCGATGGAGGGCAGGGCGTCAAAGGTATCGTGATAAGCGTAGGCGTAATCCCGGAGGGTGGAGGTCGCATATTCCTTGTCGCAGTCCTCCACGCCCACCAGACGGTCGGTGCATTGCAGGTAGGTCACCATGCGCAGGGCGCCGGAGCCGGTGCAGACGATGGTTTTCACCTCCGCGGGGATGGTGACCTCTCGCCCAAAGCTGTCGGTGACAGTGCGGGTAACAGGTGCTTCGGATTCAGCAGGTTCCTCCGGGGCGGGCGCTTCCTTTTGACCGCAGGCGGCCAGCGACAGCAGCAGGATACAGACTAACAGGATGGAAAACAGTTTTTTCATAGAGCTAATTCTTTTCTTATCAGCGGTCATAGGGACGGAAGCAATGGAGGCAGACCACCTTGCCGCCCTGCAGACGGGCCATGTGCTCCGCCACGCCCTCGCCGCAGCAGGCGCAGGTGAGGGTGGTGAAGATGCGGGCCTTTTCCGGCAGGGGCTCCTTGGGCTCCGTCACGGTGAACAGCTCCTCCAGCGGCGCAGTGAGAATTTGCTGCTTGCGCTCCTCTCGGCTGAGGGACGTTTGGTTCCGCCTGGCGACCACCCGGAAGCCTTCGCCGGAGGCACGGTCATAAAAGGTGTAGGCGGTCTTGCCGGTGCAGTGGTAGATGAAATTCCCCTTGCCCAGGGTGCAGCCCAGCAGGGACTGAATGGCGTCGCCGGGGCAGGCGTCGGTCTCGGCAATGCAGACCAGCTCCTCGTCAGGGGTGGAGGCATGGCCCAGCCGCGCCTGTACGAATTCGCACAACCGCACGCCCAGGGCCAGACCCGGGCACTCGTGGCCGTGGAAGGCCACTGCTTTTTCCCACATGGCCTTATCCATTCTGGGACACCTCCCCGTGAATAACGGACAGCACGTCCTCCCAGACCTTCTGGAAGGGCAGCCCAGCAGCTCTGGCGGCAGAGGCCACATCCTCGTATTCCGGCTTTTCCCGGTGGATGCCCTCACCGTCGGCACACTTGACGCGGATGGGACCGTAGGCGGTCTCCACGGTTCTGACGGAGGGCGTCAGAATGTACTTCCCGCAGCGGCGGGAGCGGACGCCGTTGGTGTTGGTCTCCCGCAGGATGGCGTGGGCGATGCGCTCCTCGTCCTTGGGCTTGCAGAGCACGGTAAAGCTGACACCGGCCCGGCCCTTCTTCATGGTCAGGGGGGCGCAGGAGATGTCCAGGGCCCCCTGGGCCAGCAACTGCTCCCCGGCAAAAGCCAGGGCCTCCGCCGTCATGTCGTCGATGTGGCAGCACAGCTCCACGATCTCCGCCTGCTGGGGGTCACCGCTCTCGCCCCAGAAGGCCCGGACGCAGTTGGCGGCGGGGAATTCCTTTTTGCCCACGCCGTAGCCGGTCTTCTCCAGGGACATGACGGGCATGGGGCCGAAAGCTTCGGCGAAGTGGGTCAGCAGGGCCGCGCCGGTGGGGGTGCACAGCTCGCCACGGATGTCCCCGGTGTAGCAGGGAACGCCCTCCAGCAGGTGGGCGGTGGCGGGAGCGGGCACCGGTACGATGCCGTGGGCGCAGCGGACCTGTCCGCTGCCCAGATGAACGGGGGACGCCACGATGCGGTCGGGGTGCAGCATGTGGACCGCCAGACAGACGCCGGTGACGTCCGCCACCGCGTCCAGGGCGCCTACCTCATGGAAATGGATCTGCTCCACCGGCATCCCGTGGGCCTTGGCCTCCGCGCCTGCGATGCGGGCATAGATGGCCTTGGCATCGTCCTTTACCTTTGCCGGGGCGTCCAGAGCATCCAGCAGGGCGTAAATGTCCGCCGGGGCGGTGTGGTGGTGGGTGTGGCCGTGGTCATGGTCATGGTGATGGTCATGATCGTGGTCATGGACGTGGCCGTGATCGTGCGCGTGGTCATGCTCATGCTCATGTTCATGCTCATGCTCGTGGTCGTGGTGATGGTCGTGGTCATGGTCATGCACGTGCTCATGGACATGAATATGCTCCTGCCCACAGCCCAGGGCCACATCGTGGCTGTGCTCCTCCTCACCGCGGACGGTGACGTCCATATGGGTGCCGGTGATGCCGCAGGTGACGGCTTGCCGGGAGTGAATTTCCACGCCGGGAAACAGGCGGTTCATGGTCTCCAGAAAATCATGCTTTTCGGATTCGGTCATCAGCTCGTACAGCGCTGCCATCAGCATATCGCCGGCGGCGCCCATGTTGCATTCCAGATATAATGTTTTCATTCTTTCGCACTCTCCATCTGATTGATCCGGCTGGCCAGGAAGCCCGCGCCGAAGCCGTTGTCGATATTCACCACGCTGGTCCCGCTGGCGCAGGAGTTCAGCATGGACAACAGGGCGGAGATCCCGCCTAGGGACGCGCCGTAGCCCACACTGGTAGGGACCGCGATGACGGGGCAGTCCACAAGGCCGCCTACCACACTGGCGAGAGCCCCCTCCATGCCCGCCACGGCGATGACCACCCGGGCGCTCATCAGCGGCTCCAGATTGCCAAGCAGCCTGTGCAGTCCCGCCACGCCCACGTCGTAGAGCCGGGTGACCCGGTTGCCCAGGGTCTCGGCGGTGATGGCGGCCTCCTCTGCCACGCCCATGTCGCTGGTGCCGCCGGTGGCCACCACGATAGAACCATGCCCTTCCACCGGCTCCGGCAGGGCCACTGCCAATTTTGCGAGAGGCTCATATCGCAGCGGGAACTGCTCCGCCAGGTAGTCCGCTACCTCCTGCCCAATGCGGGTCACCAGAATATTGCGGCTTCCCCGCTTCTCCATGGCACCCAGGATGCCGCTGATCTGCTCCTTGGTCTTGGACTGGCCGTAGATCACCTCCGGCACGCCCTGGCGGACGGCCCGGTGGTAATCCACCTTGGCGTAGCCCAGGTCCTCGAAAGGGGCCAGCTTCAGGTGCAGAAGGGCCTCCTCCGGCGTCAGCGCGCCGGACTGCACGTCCTGCAGGACAGAGAGAATATCGTGCTTGCTTGCCACGTCTGTTACTCCTTTCAGTCGCTGTTTTTCCGGGCCGTCAGGTCCAGAGACACCAACGGGAAGATGGGGGCCAGCGCAGAGCGGATCTCATGGCGCATTGCCCAGGCATCGTCCTGCTGGGCGTCCGTTACCTGGATGACTGCCGCGTCTCCTCGGAGCCTGATGCGGAAATCCCGGAGGCCCAGGGAGGCGAGAAGGCCCTCTCCCTGCTCCACCTTCCGCAGGGCTTCCTCCGTGATGGGAGTCCCGGCGGGGATGCGGGTGGCGAGGCAGGCATAGGAGGGCTTGTTCCAGACGAACAGGCCGGCCTCCCGGCACAGCGCACGAACGTCGGACTTGGTCAGACCGCACTCCCGCAGGGGCGAGCGGACCTCCAGTTCCCGCAGGGCCTTCATGCCGGGACGGTCCCCTGCGTCATCGGAGGCGTTGGTCCCGTCGATGACCAGCCGGTATCCATCTTCTGCGGCTCTCTGGAGGATACCGGAGAAGATGCGGCGCTTGCAGTAATAGCAGCGGTCAGGGGGATTGGCGGTCACCTCCGGATACTGAAGAATGTCTCCTTCAATAACGGTAAGGGGCATGCCGCACTGGGCAGCGATCCGTTTGGCGTCCTCCAGCTCAAAAGCGGGCTGGAAGGCGGAATGGACATAGTAGGCGCGCCAATCTTTTCCGTATTGCGCGGACGCCCAGACCAGCAGGGACGAGTCCACTCCGCCGGAAAAGGCCAATGCACCGCTTGGGTTTTGTTCAAAAAAATCTTTCAGTTCCATGTTTGCTCCTCTCAACAAAAAAAGACATACCCAATAGGTATGTCTTCAGACATCTGCGACGACTTCTGTCATAATGGTCCGCGATCTAATACGTGTGCGGAAGGGGGCGCTGGAATGTTCATTGGGAGCCTTCTGGCTTCGCAACAGTCTTCTGACTGTGTACGTTTATTATAGTGAAAAGGGTCTATAAAAGTCAATCGTTGCAATATATAAAAAGGGAATCACAAGGTTGTTTGATATTAACAAACTTTATTTGACATTTACGAAAACTGTTGACAGAAAACTGTTGAATCATTATGATAATGATGTTGGAAATAATATGCAGGATCCTTTATGATATGTAATATAAAGGTGAAGTTTGCCGGGAAAGGCGCGGAGAAAGATGAGGCATCCCATGAAGGTCGCGGTGATCGATGGTCAGGGCGGCGGAGTTGGCAGAGCCCTGGTGGAGCGGGTCAGGGCGGAGTTTCCGGATATTCACATTCGTGCGCTGGGAACCAATGCGCAGGCTACGGCCGCTATGATGAAAGCGGGCGCGAATGACGGAGCCACCGGCGAAAACGCCATCGTTTATAATGCGGGACGGGTGGAGATCATTATGGGGCCCGTGGCAGTGCTGTCGGCAAACGCATTGCTGGGTGAAGTGACGCCTGCCATGGCGGCTGCTGTGGGAGAGAGTGATGCTCTGAAAATACTGCTTCCCTCGCAGCGGTGCAGGATCCGCCTTGCGATCGGGCCTTTGCAGCCGATGCAGAGGTATCTGGATGAAGCTGTTCGTATGCTGCGGGAAGAACTTGACCATCCCGAGGCATGAAGATTTAGAAGAGCATATACAAAAGGGGTCGTGAGAATGGAGAAGAAAAAGACCGGTGTGCAAGTGCAGTCTGTTGCCCGTGCTGCGGAGATATTAAAGTGCTTTTTGTACACACCTGAAATGGGAATTTCCGAAATTGCGGCAGAAATGGATCTGAACAAGAGCACGGTATTTGGCCTGGTGAACACATTGACTCGATACGGCTATCTGGAGCAGGTGGAGAGCAATAAGAAGTATCGCCTGGGGATCACCTTGTTTGAGATGGGGAATTTGGTCCTGTCCCGCATTGATGTGCGGAATGAGGCAAAGGAGCTCTGCATGCCGCTTGCGGAAAAGTATCCGGCCACGGTGCATATTGCGACCCACAGTGAAGGCGAAGTCATTTATATTGACAAGCTGGATGCGGGAACCTCTTTGATCAGTGCCTCCAATGTTGGAAAAAGAGCCCCCATGCACTGCACAGGCGTGGGAAAAGCCATGCTGGCATATCTGCCGGAGTCCTACGTGGACCAGTACCTGACTTTCCCGCTAAAGAAACTGACCCCAAACACCATCACTACCAAACAGGAACTTATCCGGGAACTGTCTGAGATCCGCAGTACCGGCATCGCAATGGACAAAGAGGAGATCGAGGATGGCTTGTGCTGCATCGCGGCGCCGGTCCTGCAGAAGGACGGTGAGCCGGAATTGGCCATCAGCCTTTCTTTTCCCTATGGCCGCATCAAGGATGTTGACGTGGCGGAAGTGAAAAGGGAGCTGCTGCTCCGTACAAAAGAGCTGTCTGCCAGACTGGGCTACCGGGGCTGAAAAGCCCCCGGTAGTATGGCTCTATAATGGTAAGTTTTAAGAACTCCGTTCATCAATAATGAAAGAAACGGGAAACCATCTTTTTCCAAATTAAAGAACGTCGTCCGATAATAACGAACAAAAGGAGGGGCGTATGGAAGATATTCGGGATATTTTGTTTGAAAACATTGCGTCGAAGCGGTTTCGCGCTGTTTTGACGGCAGAACGATCCGGCGTGCTGTCCGGTGTGGATGAAGCTTAGTGCGGTGTTTCTTACTACACTATTTTTTTGAAAAATGCGGAAATGATTATCAAACCCACGCCGGATTTCATATCTGCGGCGCTTTTCAGACGCCGAATACCGCTTTCCGCAGCGGACGGTTGAACAGCAAAGCGAGGTACTGCCGCAGGCGGGAAGACTCGGTCTCTTCCTTCGCGGCCATCTCCTCAAAAAGCTTCCACATGGCTTGGTATGCGGGCTGATCCCAGTTGACCAGGAATTCATAGAACATGTCCCGGAAGGCCCAGACCTTGGCATTTCGAGATTGCACGCCGGACAGCGTTTCCAGCATGGAACGCTGGAAGGAGGTCCCGTCAGACCAGGGCTTCGGCGCATGGAGAGCCTCGTTAAAACGGACCTTCAGATCTTCCAGCCACGCCCTGGTTTCCGGGGACAGCGTTTCCATTTCTTCGGGAGGCAAACAGAATAATTTTCTGTCGGGAGTGAGATCAAGGTAGACGTCCGTTGGGAACGGCACGATGGGCTTTCGACATAGTTTTGCTATTTCCTGATAAGAATGATAGACATCGCCTTCCTTCGCCTGCTCCCACAATTCCCAGAAATCCCGGTCGTAGAGCTCCGCCAACGCTTTCACAATGATTTGTCGCGGCAGAAAAAGAGACTTAAACGGAAGCTGTCTGAGATCCTTTGGCTCGCTCTCGTCTTCTTTCATTGCAGTGAGCGTGTCGCTGTCAGGCTCCGCCAGATATTTCATGGTCTTCTGGAGCTGCTCCTCTTTTGAACCTGGGAGCTGTTTCGAAATGTTTTTAACGCACGCCAGAAGCGCGGCATAGGACGCACCCAGTGTGGGTAAATCGTCAGCCCCTTCAGACGATTTTTTTTCAGAATCATCGTTTTCGATTTCCCGCAGGACTTCCTCTGTGCCGTGCTCCACGGTTTTGATCGCCAGTATGTCCATCTGATCCACAAAAGATCCGGCGTTCCGCGCCAGAATATCGTCCCAGCTGCCGCTGTATCGGTCATACTTGCCGCCAGCCTTCAAAAGCACATAAGTATCCCAGAGAGAGGGATTTTCCAGCGGCAGCTCTTCACCGAAGAGGTATTTCAGCCAGCCCAGCGGATAGCGGTGGGGAATATCAGGGTCCCGGAGATCCGCAAAGCAGGGCGTATCCGAGCTGCGCTCCTCCAGAACACGAGCTGCGGCCATGACCATGCAGAAATGGCTCCGACCGACCTTATTGCTGAAAATATGGTCCGTGTCGATTCCGGCGTCCTCCCAGCAGTCATTCTCAAAATAGTTATAGTTAAACCAGAGGCGGCCATCCTCGCGCAGCTCCGGGGCATACAGAAGGGTAATTTTTTTGCCGAACATTTCCGCACTTTCATCGCACATCATGCCGCCCTCCCGGAACAGGCGGAGCATGCGCTGCTGGAATTCTTCCTGCCGGTCTTCCGGGATATGCGGCTTACCGACGCAGCCCAAAAACGTTCCCATATTCGTTCTCCTTTCCCATCCATTCGTTCACAGCTCGATACGCCTCCGGCTGGACCATGAAGCGCGCCCATGCGCTGAAACAGTCCGCCGGCGTGAGCTCAAGCCTTTGACAGAGATCCTGAAATGCCTCCCGTACACGGGGCCTCCAGAGTCCGTTCGACAGCGGACGAAGGCACATTCCTGCTCCCGCCGCTCATCCGGCAATACGCGAAACGGATCTGCCGGCTCCCTGCGGACCGGTCATCTCATGCCGCCCCCCACAACACTTGCTTCATTATTTTCGCGCTCTTTCAAACTTGACAGCACAAAAACCTCTTGATGCGTTATCCGCTCACAATTTCCATCACAAAGGCATCATTTGATAAATTGCGGGCTTCGGGAACAAGAGGGATATGCCGGCCATCACCGGTGCTGTTCCCCGGCGGATTCCTTCGGAACTTGAGCCTCATCCTGCCGCTCCCTGAGGAACGGGGAGACTTCCTCATAAGTCAGATCGGTGATCTGCTTCCGCACGGATTTCGCATAGTCCCAAAGTCCGCGGTGGTCAAGGACCAGTGACGGCGGGTCGCTGCACGGGTCCACCGGGTCGAAATAGCCGGGAGGAGGATCGTGCTCCTCCCAGCATTTCGGGATGCGGAAGACAGGCTGCTCCGGGTTGGCCGAAGGTTCATTGCATTCATCTGTTTTCCTGGGGCTCATCTGCGGCTCCTTTCAGACGCCGAATACCGCTTTCCGCAGCGGACGATTGAACAGCAAAGCGAGGTACTGCCGCAGGCGGGAAGACTCGGTCTCTTCCTTCGCGGCTATCTCCTCAAAAAGCTTCCACATGGCTTGATATGCGGGCTGATCCCAGTTGGCCAGAAATTCATAAAACATGTCCCGGAAGGCCCGGACCCTGGTGTCGCGGGCCCGTACCGCGGACAGTGTTTCTATCATAGAGCGCTGGAAGGAGAGACCGTCAGACCAGGGCTTCGGCGCATGGAGGGCCTTGTTAAAACGAATCTGCAGCACTTCCAGCCATATTCTGGTTCCCTGGGACAGCGTTTCCATTTCTTCAGGGGACAAACAGAACAGTTTTTCTTCGGGAGTGAGATGGAGGTAGACGTCCGTTGGGATCGGCTGGACAGGCTTTTGTTCCTCCTTCACCATTTTTTGATAAAAATGACAGGCGTAGCCTTCCTTTGCCTGCTCCCACAAGTCCCAGAAATCCCGGTGATAGATTTCCGCCAGCGTTTTCACAACGATCTGCCGGGGAAAATAGGCTTGCATGAGCGGAAGATCTCTGAGGTTCTCCGGCTCATGCTCATCTTTTGCCCTTGCGATGAGCGTGTCTTTGTCGGGCTCTGCCAGATATTTCATAATCAGCTGGAGCTGCTCATCTTCCGTTCCCGTGAGCTGTTCCGGGACTTTTTTAACGTACGCCAGAAACCCGGCGTAGCATACACTCAGCGGGAGGGAACCATCTTCCTCTCTTTCTTCCTCTCTTTCCGAGCCGTTTTCCGCTTCCTCTGCTTCAAGTTCCCGCAGGACTTCCTCCGTGCCATGCTCCACGGTTTTGACTGCCAAAAAGTCCAGCTCGTCCCAATTGGACCTGATGTTCCGCTCCAGAATGTCGTCCCAGCTGCCGCCATACTGCTCATACTCGCCGGCGTTTTTCAGAAACACATACGTATCCCAGATAGAAGGACTTTCCAGCGGCAGTTCTTCACCGAAGAGATATTTCAGCCAGCCTAACGTAAACCAGTGGGGAATATCAGGGTCCCGGAGATCCGCGAAGCAGGGGGTATCGGAGCTGCGCTCCTCCAGGACATAAGCGGCGGACATGACCCTGCAGAAATGCTGCCAGCCGACCTTATTACTGAAAATGCTGCCATCGTGCATTCCGGCGTCCTCCCAGCAGTCATCCTCAAAATAGTTATAGTTAAACCAGAGGTGGCCATTCTCGTCTGGCTCCGGAAAATACAGAAGGGAGTTCTTTTTTCCAAACATCTCCACCTTTTCCCAGCACATCATTCCGCCCTCCCGGAACAGACGGAGCATGCGCTGCTGGAATTCTTCCCGCCGGTCTTCCGGGATATGCGGCTTACCGACGCAGTCCAAAAATGTTCCCATATTCGTTCTCCTTTCCCATCCATTCTTTCACGGCTTGATACGCCTCCGGCTGGACCATGAAGCGCGCCCATGCGCTGAAGCAGTCCGCCGGCGTGAGCCCAAGCCTCTGACAGAGGTCCTGAAATGCCTCCCATACACCGGCCTCCAGAGTCAGACCGACAGCGGACGGAGGCAAATTCCTGCGCCCCCGCTCATCCGGCAATACGCGAAACGGACCTGCCGGCTCACTGCGGGCCAGGCATCTCATGCCGGGACGCCCATAGGACTTGCTTCGGGTTTTCACCTTTCTGAACCATTATACCCCTTTACAACGCACAAGTCAAACATTTGTTCTATAAACAAATCGGACAACCTCACGATTTGCCGGAGACCCCCCAAAAAACAGTCCGTGCCAAGACAAGCTCTGCAGAGCAAAAGCAACGGGCTATCAGGTATTATTACACGGCAATGCAGCCCGGACAGCATCCACAAGGTTGCACATGGGGAGTTCAGATCCTATGATGAGTACCTTGATGTGCAGATGCGCTCCTGCAGCAAAAGCCGCAATTATTTTGAGATGTGCTTCTACTGCGGCGATGCCTGTACGGACTTCAAGGGAAAGATCGACAGGTTTGACCCCGTCAAAGGCAAAGTGATTTTCAAACGCATCATGGTTGACGGCATATACAGTGACGGTACCGGCTTTTACGGCAAGGAAGATCATGTCTGGATGGACCAGGACGGATTTGCCGGATTCCAGCCCGGTGACTGCCTGTGGTTTTCCGCGGAGATTTACCGTTATATGCGCAGGGGCAATGGGAAGCTGATCGACTACGGCCTTCGAGCGCCTGCCATGGTCAGGAAAATCGATGCTTATATGGTCCCCACAGACGAGGAACTGATCGACCAGCAAATCAACCAACTTGTTTGCGAGACCTGCAGATATGACAGTCATTGCTCAATGTGGAACTGTGTTGCCGATGAGCGGGAGCGCAGGGAACGGTTCGAGACACTTAAAAACTTTGAACCGGGCAAATTTACGCCATTTACCGTTGTGCTTGCCTACGAGCTGGAATACCGCATTATGATGCGGACGGGCGGTTTCAGACTGGACATGAAATCTCCAAACTATCATAAAATGAAGAAAATAATGAAAATTTGTAAGGCGTCTCCGATATATTATCTCGGAGATGTTAAGGATGCTCTCGCACGCATGATCTGGCCGGACAAGCCCAGACTGTACTTGGAATAATCACGATCGATCCGAATTCAAGAAAGCCTGCGCTGCCGTTTTTTCGGCAGCGCAGGCTTTTTTGAGGAAAGATGCATTTCTGTTGGCCGGCGTTCTCCGGGCAGCCTTCAGGCAGATCCTGGTATTACGTATCCTGGTTTGCTATATCCATATTTTCACCAGAAGTTTTCCGCGCAGGCGGAAGCACTTCGCAACTGGTCGCTCCATTACCGGCCATTTTTCCATAGCCCATCACTTGAGAGGCCGAGCGCATCGCTCCGAACAATTCCATATCCGCCGACATCAACAGAAACACATCTGAATTCAGCTGGCGAAACATATGGAATTGCTCTTTTGCCCTCAACTGCCCTACCTCATTGCAGCACCAACTTGCGATTGGCGGGCAGTCAGCATCTTCATTTCGCCAGTTCCTTATATGCTTCACGGTTTTTTGCGATCAGCTTCTGTGATATTTGCAAGGTGTTTTCGCCTGAAGCATCTTGCATAGCCTCTGCCTGATCAAATTTGATAATCAGGTACTTGGGGACATTGTTTTTCAAAATAACCACAGAGCCACGCTTATCTACCATTCTGGCAACTTGTGAAAAGTTCCGGTTCGCTTCTGTGATAGAAACTAAATTGTCGGTATTGATCGTCATGCCATCTGCTCCTTTTTTTCATCATACGCTATTAGTAGGATAAATACAACCTATTTTGGGCTTTAACAGGCATCACACTTTTCATGGAATAGTGATTTTCTCGCGGAAACTCGCGTCGATTCAGGCGTCATATACACCGTGCTTCCGGCATGGTAAACCGGCGCTGTATTTATTCGATGAACTCCCCCGGAATGGGCCTTGTTAAGTAGTAAGCTGCGGAGCATCTTGGCAAGTTAAATGAAGCGTTTTTCGCCGGGAGAACAGACAAATCCTTGGAAACACGTGGTTTCCAAGGATTTGTCGGAGACTGCCGGACGCAAACCAGTGCTCTCCTGCGTGTGAAGATGCGTCGGACCGTCAAAGCCCCGGCCCCGCCTGATGTGGAGACCACCGCAAGCGATCGCGGCAACACAGTGGAAGACCTCCGGAGAGATTCCAGACGCTGCAGACATAAAGAAAAATCCTGCCAGCGGGCATACCGCGATGCTGCGTTTCAGAATAGGTGGGCAGTAGATCGACTCTGCCAGTGAAAGCAACCAGAATGGCACAAATCGGTGTGGCCCACAAAGGGGTTTTTCCACGGAAGGCGAATGCGATTAAAGAGCAAGGGATACGACGCTTCCGAAAATACGCATGTGCTATGGACCTTCGCTTCCGATCATGGCATTGTCCATTCTTTGACGCCAGCAAAATAAGGGCTCTGCTTGCGGAGGCGGAAATCATCGCTGTCCTTTTGACTCCAGTCGTATAGACCTTTGCCGGCAGCTTGCCCGGTTTGACCAGAGGCAAGGCCATCCAAAACGGTTTTTTGCAGTTCCTTGGTGTCACACAGGTCGGGATAGACATTCCCGGCGATGGTACTTTCCAATCCAAAACCCACAGCATCAAAATATTCCAGCAGGCCAATGGAGGCATACCGCATACCTACTGCATATTTTACTGCCCGGTCTATGTCGGCGGCGCTGGTGATACCCTGCTCGATGAGATAAATGGACTCCCGGAACAGCGCCTGCGCGAAGCGGTTTACCAAAAGACCGGGTACACTGCGGTTCAGAACGACCACTTGACGATGGAGCGTTTTCAACAAAGAGAGAGAACGATCAATTGCAGACTGAGCGGTCTTTTCGTGGCGGACGACCTCCACCAACGGAAGCATGTGTACGGGCTGGAAAGGATGGGCGATCAAAAGATTACCCGGTTTAGGAGATAGCCCGGCCAGGATCTCTGCATCCATAGATGAGGAACAGGAAGCAACTACGGCATCCTCCGCTGCGTATTGGGCAATGGCTTCGTAAACCTCCTGTTTCTCTGCGGCTCCTTCTGCTACTGCTTCAAAGACGAAAGTATGTCCTTCCAAAGCGGCAGGGTCATTTGTGACCTTCAGCATTGCCATGGCATTTGTTTTGTTGGATTCCGCAGCAAGCCCATGGGCGATCAGGTCATCCCAGTTCTGAGCGATCGCTTTTTTGCAGCGCTCCAACCCTGCCTCAGAATGACCGATAACCGTACAGGGCAAGCTGTTTCCAATAATGAGGGTGGCCTCACAGGAACCGATCGTCCCGGCCCCATAAACGGCGATTTTTTCCATATCAGTCCTCACATCATTGCCCAGCCGTGGGTTAGGCGCAGAGACTGACCTGTGAGAGCGCCCTGGTCATTGGCGAGGAATGCCAGCGTATTTGCAACGTCCTCCACAGTAGTAAACTGGCCATCCACGGTGTCTCGCAGCATAATATTCTTTACGACTTCTTCCTCGGTGATACCCAGATCACGGGCCTGTTCGGGAATTTGTTTCTCCACCAGCGGCGTCTTGATGAAGCTGGGGCAAATCGTATACGTATAGATGCCATACTCAGCTCCCTCGCGGGCGATGGCTTTGGCGATGCCGGCCACACCGTGCTTGGCAAAGTTGTAGGGCTCCTTCAGTTTGGACCCCACGAAAGACTGGACGGAGCCAGTGAACACGATACGGCCGCCCTTGCCGCTGGCTTTCATGCGGCGGAAGGCGGCGCGGGCCACCAGAAAAGCACCGTCAGCGTGAATGGCCATCATCTTTTTCCAGTCAGAGAACGGATACTCATCAAAAGGATGGACGATCTGGATACCAGCATTGGACATGACCAGATCACAAGAACCATAGGTCTCCATCATTTTGTCGAAGCCGGACTCGACCTCCTCCTCACTGGAGACATCCATGTGGACAGCGATAGCGGCCAGGCCTTTGGCCGTCAGTTCCTCTGCCAGCGCTTCGGCAGCGGGCATGTTTACGTCTGCCACGACCACGCCGTAGCCTTCCTGCGCCATCCGGATAACACAGGCTTTGCCAATGCCGGATGCACCGCCGGTGATCAAAGCAGTTTTCATAGTCATCGCGCTCCTTTTTCGCGTTTTTCACGTTGGATTGTGGCTATATTATACAAGCGAACACGATAACTGTAAATCATGCGAATACATGAATCGGATTTTGCTTCATTATCAATAATATACAAATCAATTATTATTTATAATGAAAACAATAAATATAATTTATATTATATCGAAAAGAGAGAGCCGATCACGGCTCTCTCAAACTACATGTCTTCCGGCCAGAGGTCATCCGGCGGCAGATTGCTTTTGACATATTCCAGGAACAGCCTGCACGCTTTTGGCATATATTTCTGCTTGTTCCATGCAAGTACAATGTCCCAGTACTTCATGCTGTCGGTCAGAGGAACACAACATACATTCGGCGTAGGATGCTTGTCCAGAACAGGCTTCGGCAAAATAGAGACTGCCCGGTTCCGGGATACGAGCTCTGCCATGAAATCCCACTGTGAACTCAGCAGCGCAATTTTGGGTTGAAATCCAGCGACGCGACAAGCGGACATGATTTGGCGATTCAGAATAAAATCCTGATTAAAAATCGCAAATGCATCATTTTTTAGCTCCGCAACGGTAATTGTCTGGGCATTCGCTAACGGGTGGCTTTTGTGCAGCAGTGCGACATTCCGCTGCGTTGTAAAATGACAACTATCAAAGGAGGGAGTACGGTCTGTGATCAGTGTAACCGCTAAATCCACATCCCCATTAGCAACAGCGTCATCGATTCGATTTGCGCCGTCCTCAATGATATGAATTTGAATATTAGGAAAGTCTCTCGAAAAATTGGGGATCAGGTCTCCGAAGAAGCAGAAACCAAACAGTGGAGAAAGACCCAACACAAAAGAACCCTTTTCAGCCCGGCTAATGGCAGTAACATTTTCAATAGTCTCTTGATAAACATCCAGAAGCCGCTTGGCACCGGTCAACAGGCAAGAGCCTTCATCTGTCAATTTCTGACGCCTGTCAAATGTATAAAAAAGCTGTACGCCAAGTTCTTCTTCCAACTTTTTCATAGCAACTGACAGGGCAGGTTGGGATACTGACAGCTTTTCCGCTGCACGGGAGAAACTCCCTGCCTGTGCAATTTCCAAAAAGTATTTGAGCTGTTTGATTTCCATTGTATCGTTTCCTTTTTTAAGGATTATTTTGCAGCTTTCATGAAAACTATATCAAAAATCCCTCACTTTTCATACTGGTATTTCGTCAACGGACTATTGCCGTGGCAGACGTTGCGCCACAAGCTCAGCCCAGATTTTTGCCCCTGTTTCCAGGACTGAATCGTTATAGTCGAAGGTATTATTGTGAAGCGGCACATTAGCGGCGTCATTTTTACCGCTGCCCAACAGCAGGAAGCAGGCAGGCACATGTCGGGCGAAGGCTGCAAAATCCTCTGAAGCCATCCAGGGCTCGCAGGCTCCGTTCACCCGTTCTGCCCCGACCACCGTGGCCGCCGCCTTAACAGCTGCCGTTACACATGTGTCAGCGTTTACAGCGGGATAGAACTCGTGGGTATAGCGGAATTCGTACTGTGCGCCGTTCATGCCGCAGACGCCTTCCACAATTGCCCGCATTCTTTCCTCTACCAACAGCTGATCTTCCGGCGTTGTTGTTCTTGCATCTCCCCGTATTTCAACATGGGTGGGGATCGCATTGTGCGCACCATCTGTGATGATCTCCGTACAGGAAATGACAACTGGATGGGTGGATCTCGCGTTGCGGGAGACGATCGTTTGCAACGCCAAATAGATTTCAGCGAAACAGGCCAGCGGATCTACCCCCTCGTGAGGGCTGGATGCGTGCCCTCCCTTTCCGGTAATACAAATCGTAAAATCATCTTCGCTGCTGGCAACCCCGCCAACTTTTGTATGGACGACACCCGCGGGAAGGAACGGCGCATTGTGGAGTCCATAGATCTCGTCCATCGGGAAGCGCTCAAACAGGCCATCGTCGATCATCGCCTGCGCCCCTTTACCGGGCTCCTCGGCTGGCTGGAAAATGAATCGGACTGTACCGTCAAAATTCCTGCGTTCAGACAGCAGCTTCGCTGCGCCGAGAAGCGATACCGTATGTCCATCATGTCCGCAGCCGTGCATCTTCCCCTTATTTTGCGAAACATGGTCGTGCACACCGCATTCCGTCACATGCAAGGCGTCCATGTCGGCTCGAATACCGATGGCCTTCTTTCCGTCGCCGCACTTCAAGGTTCCCACTACGCCGGTACCGCCAACGCCTTCCACCACATCGACGCCAAATTCACGCAGTTTCTTCGCAACAAAGCTTGCGGTTTCTTTTTCTTCAAAAGCCGTTTCGGGATGCTGATGCAGATAATGCCGCCATTCCTGCAGCTGCTTACCAAATTCCATGTGTTACACCATCCGTTCTCAGGTATTCGCACCTGCCAGATCACTCATAACATCCATAAAGACCCGTGCGCAGCGGATCAAATCCTCGTCTTTTGCGTATTCTTTGGGATTATGACTGATACCTTTGACACTGGGAGAAAAAATCATTGCCGTGGGGCAAAGCAATGCCATATTTTGAGCGTCCTGCCCTGCGCCGGATGTCATTCTGCGGCACCTGAGGTTTCGCTCTCCCGCATACTTTTCCACCAGTTTTACAATGCCTTCGTCGAACAGGACCGGCTTGAATCTGGACAGGCGTTCTGTGGTAATCTTCACGCCGTCTGTTTTTTCAAGCTCCACAAGATAGTCCGCCAGGGCTTTTTCCTCCGCCTGCAGAGCAGCTTCATCAGGATTCCGAACATCCACGGTGAAGACAGCTTTGGATGGAATCACATTGACGGCATTGGGTTCAAATGCAATACATCCCGTCGTAGAGACAGTTTTTCCATTGGACTTCAGGCACCGTTCACGCATAAAAGTGATGACCTTTGCCGCCGCAACGCCGGCATCGTGCCGGTAGGAGATGGGCGTAGTACCGGCGTGGTTTTGAGCGCCCTCAATGGTGATCTGCTGCCAGGAGATACCTTGCAGATTCTCCACAGCACCGATGTCGTAACCTTCTGCGTCCAGAATCGGTCCCTGTTCAATGTGGAGTTCTACAAAGGCGTGGGGCTTTAAGAAGCCCGGCTCGACAGTTCCGGCATAGCCGATCCGCTTTAACTCCTCGCCCAGCACGGTTCCGTCGATACCCACGGAAGCACAGGCATCAGCGGCGGACATTCCACCCGCGTAAACCAGAGAACCCATCATGTCCGGCGAATAGCGGACACCTTCCTCATTGGTGAAAGCGGCCACCGCCATTGGCCGTGCGGTCTTAACACCCGCTTCTTTGAGGGACTGGATCACCTCGATACCCGCCAGCACGCCATAGCAGCCGTCATACTGTCCTGCGTTGATCACGGTGTCGATATGGGACCCCGTCATAACGGGCTCCTGGCCTTTGTTCTCCTCTGTTTCCCAAATGCCGAAGATGTTGCCGATGTAATCAGTCTCAACACGGAGGCCTGCCTCACGCATCCAGGCGACAACGGCATCTCTCCCAAGTTTTTCCGCATCATCCGCTGCAAGGCGGGTTCTTTTGCCATCCAAGTCTTTTCCAATCTGTCCCAATTTGCCGATTCTATCCAGCAACCTGCGCTCGTTGATCGTTACCATGACGACCCCTCCTCTGATTTATGATCGGTTTCCTTGAATTTGTAGTCCCTTTCATCAAAGAAGCATATCTTTATTCTCTGCCACCCCAATCAAATAGTTTCATAGTTTACCACTCCAAATTTCGATTTCTTGAGTTCATCATATCATGCTATGAACTAATCCGCAACAGACACGGTTGGCAAAATCTACGATGCTGAAAACCGGCAGCACTTAGGGCAAAAGAGAGAAGAATGATTTCAAAACGAGTAAAAGAGCAGTGCTGGGCGGGAAAATCTTGCCCGGTGCTGCCCTATTCTGTTCCACCCGGAACAGGAATGAGGCCACCCAATTACAGACAAAGCAGAAACCGCTGACGGACTGTTGCTAAGATTCCGGCGGATACCGTGAGACCCGTTGATTTTTCCGCATGGATGTGCTATATTTGATTTGACACGAACGATTTAAATGAAAGGGGCGATCGGATGGCGAATTACACAGAAGCACAATGGAATGCGAAAAAGGCTGAGTTGATGGAAACGTGCTTTAACGGCTTTGCCGAGTTGGGCTTGCACGGCACCGGTATTCGCACCCTGGCGAAGCACTGCGGATATAACACATCGATGATTTATACATATTTCAAGGATCTGGACGACCTCATCATTCAATCCACCGAATACTGTATGAGCAAGGTGGAGCAGGAGTTCATGGCGAAAGCCCCGACCGATGTTGAGAACTTATGGCGATTCATTGACGAGATCCCATACTGGACGGCGGAAAAACACGGCAAGAAGTACAGACTGATGTATCAGGTCTATACCCACCCGAAATACAGGGAATACGGTCAGAAGTTCTTTAAAGGCGTCGATCAGCGTTATACCGAGTACGCAAAAAGCCTGGAGGACAAGCTGGGGATCCCCTATCAAAAGCTGACGCCGCTGATTTTCATTCTGATCCGGGCGTGCGTACATTACGCGTTGTTTGAGGACGAGTTTTATCTGAGATCCCAGATAGAAGTGCTGAAAGAAAGCCTGGAACTCTTTGTTGCGAAATACAACCCGAAAGCGATCCAAAAGGAGGGATGAAAACATGAAAAAACGGTTATTGAGCATCCTGCTGACCGC
This sequence comes from Oscillibacter valericigenes, assembly GCF_021531435.1. Taxonomy (GTDB): domain Bacteria; phylum Bacillota; class Clostridia; order Oscillospirales; family Oscillospiraceae; genus Oscillibacter; species Oscillibacter valericigenes_B. The sequence goes on along the minus strand of NZ_JAFBIS010000007.1, from coordinate 11,174 downwards.
CTGCCTGTTGGCAGGGCTGCTGCCCACGGCGGCGCTGGCGGCAGACAGCGTGTCCTATCTGGACGTGGAAGGCAAAACACAGACCCGCAGCGCCACGGAAGTGACCAGCGGCAGCACCACATGGTCAAATGACTGGTATGTGGTACAGGGCAGCGTCACCATCTCCGGCGACATCGCCATCTCCGGCAGCGTCTACCTGATCCTGGCGGACGGCTGCACCCTGACCGTCAACGGCAGCATCCAGGGCGTGGGAAACCTGACCATCTACGGCCAGAGCGGGGGCACCGGCCAGCTGATCGTCAACGGCGGCTGCTTCGGCATCAAAGTCAGTAGCCTGACCATCAACGGCGGCACCGTCACCGTCGGTAGCCAGGAGATGAGTGGTGATGGCGCAAGCTACGGCATCTATGCCGACAGCATCGCTATCTCTGGAGGTCATGTGACTGCCCAGGTTCCTGGAGGGAGTGCGCTGAGCACCGCGCCGACCCTGCCCACCACCTATTGGTGGCGCACCGCGGATTCTGCCTCGTTCACAGCTTCCACCACCGGGCCTTATACCTACAATGTCGCAGACACGTATGTGGAGATCCGGGACACAGCGCCCACCTACACCATTACCCTGAACGCCAACGGCGGCACGGTGGAGGCTTCCACTTTGACCACCGATGCGAATGGCAAGCTGGCCTCGCTGCCCACAGCGAGCCGTGAAAACTACACCTTTGACGGCTGGTATACGGCAGATGGGGGCGGCACACAGGTCACCACCGACACCGTGTTCAACGCAAACACCACGATTTACGCCCACTGGACTTCCAACGGCGGCGATGTGGCTCTGACCTACAGCATCGGCCTGGATGTGAGCGGTACCCATACCTTTGACCCCGCTGATGTGGGCTACGGCGCTCAGACGTCCAGGACCGTCACAGTGAGCAATACCGGCACTGGCGCCACCGGCGCTTTGAGCGTGGCACTTTCCGGCGCCAACCCGGACGCATTTACCGTAAGTAAGACCAGCATCAATAGCATTGCCCCCGGCGGCACCGACAGCTTCACCGTGGTTCCCAACAGCGGCCTGCCTGCCGGTACCTACACGGCAACCGTGACCGTTGGCGGAGCCTCTGTGGATGCTAAGACCTTCGTCGTGAGCTTCACCGTAAACGCGCCCGTAGTAGTCGTCCCCGATAACTATGTCTTTGACATTGCGGAGGGCACCATCCGGATCCTGGACGGCGACGCGGCAGGCACGGTCAAGGTCGCATACGGCGACGGAAAGACCACGCCGGACTTTGACCCCTCCCAGGAGATCACCGTCACCGGCTCGTTCGTTATTTCCAGTGCCACAAATTATATTGGCAAAAGCCTGAAGGTCGAAACAGGCCTGCCCGTGAAGATCCGGATCAAAAATTTGACCATTAACAATCATGAGCCTAGGGGACTTTCTGATACGGACGGCTATCAGGCCATGGTTCTCCTGGGAAGTGAAACTACCGGCAAAGCAAACGTGACTCTGACCCTTGAGGGCACCAACTACCTCGGGGGCGGCATAGCCTGCGGCGGCATTGAGGTTGGAGAGGGCCACACCCTGACCATCCGGGGCAACGGCAGCCTGACTGCGCAGGGCTATAGCGAACCCAATATTAGATCCGGCGCCGGCATCGGCGGTCATATGAAGAGCAACTGCGGCACTGTCAACATTGAGAGCGGCACGATCACCGCCATCGGCGGCTTCGGCTCGCCCGGCATCGGCGGCGGCTACGCCAAGGAGTCCGTTGGCGGAAATGGCGGCACCGTCAACATTTCTGGCGGCAAGGTCACCGCTACCGGCGGCGAGGGTGGGGCCGGCATCGGCGGCGGCTCAAATCAATACGGCATCGTGGGCCACGGCCTTGGCGGCAACGTCACCATTACCGGCGGCACCGTCACCGCTACCGCTGGCAGCGATAAAGCGGATGCTATCGGCGGCGGAAGGGATCTCACCGGGGAGGCCAAGGGGACCGGCACACTCACGGTCAACGGCAACGCATGGGTGGGCTGGACGGGAACAACCAGCACGTCCAAGACCCTGACCCAGGGCGTTGTTTTAGGCGTGGTTTACGGCAACGTCACCCTGACCGAGGACCGCACCCTCACCAGCGGCTTCGGCGTTCTCTCAATCCATGAAAACGCCAGCCTGACCATTCCCAAGGGCAAAACCCTGACCGTTCAAGACGATGTTAACGATATTTATGTGCATGGTACGCTAACCAATTACGGCACCCTTGCCTTGAACGCCACAAACTGCGAAATGAATCTGGAGGATGGTACTCTAATCAATTATGGCACCCTGACCGGCTCCGGCTCCATTACGCCGGAGGAGAAGAAGCTGACCTACGCGGGGCCCCCCAGCGCGCCGGAGATCGCCTCCGTAAGTTCAAACAGCATTACGCTCAAATCCATCCCCGGCGCGGAATACAGCAAGGACGGCGGCACCACATGGCAGACCAGCCTCACCTTCAGCGGCTTGGAGACGCAGACCGCGTACACCTTCTACGCCCGGTACGCGGGCAACGGTTTCTATCAACCGTCTGCCCCCAACGAAGAAGGCGTCACCCAAAAAACCTCCGAAAACGCGCCCGAACCCGGCGAGGGCTTCAGCATTGACTATGCCCGTCAGAGGATCACGCTGGAAGACGGCTATGAAGCGAGCTGGACAAACTTCGGCGTTCTTGTCGCAAACGACGCCCTTCTTTTCCTCGGCAAGAATATCTATATCCGCAAGGCCGCCAACGGCGATACTCCCGCCAGCCCGGCAATGGCGAACAAAATTCCTGACCGGCCCGCCGCGCCCGCCGGTGTTGCTTACACCATCGACTATGTCAACGAGAAGCTTTCGTACGATGACGCCACCTATCGAGTGTACCGCAAAATTTTTGGGGAAGAACAAACCGTTATCAGCGGCAAGGCGTTCTACCCCGGTGAAACCTACTATGTTTGCACAAGAGCAGTCGAAGGACAGTCTTTCGAGAGTAAGCCAGCGGAGCTTCCGCTCCCCGACCGGCCCGCCGCGCCTGACAGTTCTGCGTTTGTCATCAACTTCAGCAGCGAGAAGATCACTTTCGACGACAGCATCTATGAAGTGGTGGAATATAACAGAACTGGTATCACGACGCACCCAAAAACCATTTTAAACGGCGACACTGTAACTCTCGGCAAAACCCTTCGGATCTACAAAAAGGCAGTCGCCGGAGAGTCTTTCAAGAGTTACCCTCTGATCGTTGATCTTCCCGACCAATTCGACACGTCTTCCGGTGATGAAAGCAGTTCCACCACGACCACAGTGAAAAACAACGACGGCTCCACCACCACGACCGTGATCGATCGGATCACCGGCACTGTGACGGAGACCACCAAGAACACCGACGGCAGCGTCACTACCGTGGAGACCAAGAAGAACGGCACCGTCACCGAAACTACCAAAACCGCTGACGGAACCACCGGCACCGTGGTCACCGCCAGGAACGGCAACATCACCGAGGTCAAGTCCAGCGTGTCCTCCGCCGCCGCCAAGGAAGCCTTCGAGGCCGGCAAGGCCGTGACTTTGCCTGTGGAAGTCCCCGCTGCCGGCAGCACCAAGAATGCTCCCGCTGTGGATATCACCGTACCCAAGGGCACTGGCCTTGTCAGAGTAGAGATCCCCGTGGAGGACGTCACTCCCGGCACCGTGGCCGTCATCGTGAAGGCTGACGGCACTGAGGAGATCGTCTCCACCTCCATGGTGACGGAGAACGGCATCGCCCTGACGATAACCGGCTCCACCACTGTCAAGATCATCGACAACGCCAAGAGCTTCACTGACGTACCCGCCTCCAATGTGTTCTATAGCGAGGTCTGCTCCCTGAGCGCCCGTGAGATCATGGTGGGCAAGAGCGAGGAGAAGTTCGACCTGTATAGCAGCGTGACGCTGAACCAGCTCTCCAACTTGGCGGGCCGTATCACCGGCGCCGTGGACGTCAAGGACTACAGCGGCGGTATCGCCTGGGGACAGGCCAATGGCCTGAAAACTGGAAATGAGTCCGCCACCCGCGGCGATATGCTGAGCACGCTGTATAATGCGGCAGGCTCGCCTGCTGTGGAGGATACCAGCAGCCTGTCCAAGCTCAAGGATGCCTCCGCCATCCCTGACGACATGAAGACGGCCGCGGCCTGGGCGCTCCAGAACGGCGTCCTGAAGGGCACCGCTGACGGCAAGGCCAACCTGAGTGCCAACGTCACCCGCGGTCAGGCCTGCGCACTGGCCGGGCGGACATTGAAAACCTTGGGGTAAAAGAGAATGAGGGGCATTACGAAATAACGTAAACTAAAAAAGACGAGTAGCGATCCGCAAAGGGGTTGTCTACTCGTCTTTTTGCTGTAAGATGAATTTGTGAAGAAACATCTAAAACAAGACCAGTGTACCGTAAAGGAGCGAAATGGTCACCTGTTGCGGTATGAGGAATTTATGCTATAATGTGAAATAGAAATTGATCCTCTGGAGGTTCCGTGATGCAGGAAACAGCTCGCCCACAACTGCATATCGCAGTCTGCGATGACGAAGCGCTGGAGCGTCAGCGGATCGCGGACCTGGTCAATCAGATCATGCCGGAGGAAGGACTGTCCTGTCGGGTCACCTCCTACGAAAGCGGAGCAGACCTGCTGTCCGCCATCCAACATGGCGGGCGGTTTCAGATCCTCCTGCTGGACGTGATGATGGAGGGGCTGGACGGCATGGCCCTGGCCGCCGCCCTGCGGGAAAAGGGAGACCACACGGCGATCATCTTCATTTCCTCCAACCTGGAAATGGCCCTGCGGGGCTATGAGGTGGAGGCGGCGCGCTATCTCGCCAAGCCTGTTGACCGGGAGCGGCTGCGGGAAGCCCTGATGTTCTGCTACCGGACGCGGCTCGCGCAAAAAGAGATCCTGCTGCCAACCGCAAGCGGTCAGCGCAGGATCCTTCCGTCCGATTTGATTTACGCGGAAACGTGGGAGCGGGGCGTCCGGCTGGTCCTCAAAGACGGCCGGGAAGAAACCGGCCTGAAAATATCGGAGCTGGCCGCCATGCTCCCGGAGCGGCAATTTGTATTCTGCCACCGGACCATCCTCGTCAATCTGGCCTTTATCCAGTCCATCCGGTACTGTGAGCTGGAATTGAGATCCGGAGCCACGCTCCCCATCAGCAAATACCGCCAGACTGAGATCCGAAAACAGCTCATGCGCTATTTGGAGGGCTGATCCAGGGGAATGGCCAGCATGACCTTGTAATCATCCGTGCCGCGCTCCGTTTCCATCAGGTCGCCGTAGCGCTCCGAGATCTGCCGGATGATTTTCAGGCCCAAGCCGTGCGTCGGCCCGGTTTCCTGTTCTTTCTTTCCCTGCATCCATTCCCGCGCCGCGGAGTTTTTGCAGGAAAACACGAAGAAGCCGCTTTTCAAATGCGCGTCCAGCCGGATATAAGGCTGCTCCACCCCGGCTGCGGAGGCTGCCGCCACCGCGTTATCCATGATATTCACCAGCAGGGAACACAGCTCCGCGTCAGACAAGGGCAGCTTTTCCGGCGCCTGCATCCGGACGATCTCAACGTTGATCCCGGCGTCCGCGGCGGCAGACAGCTTACCATTCAAAATAATATCCAGCATCTCATTTCCGCTCTGTATCACAGGGCGGATCTTTTCGTTTTGCCCGAGCAGCTCATCGAGATACGCAGCGACCTCCGGCTCCCCGGTCATCTGCCGGAGGAGCGAGAGATGATGCAGCAAATCAGCAAATATACGATGTGGCGGGAATGCCGCTACACACCATTGGAAGAAGCCAGTATCGCCGTGGATGAGGCCACTGGAGAGGTCATCTCTAAATTTCCCTATCCGTGGCCGGACTTCCGCAAGGAATTGGAGGCTCGCCTGAGCAGTGATCCTCGTGCCACTACCCGACAGCTTTCCTTCTATGTCAATAATCCAGAGGCAGTAGTGCGTCCCCTGTTCGTGTCCAGAGCGCCGAAGCGTAAGATAAGCGGAGCTGCGCACAAGGAAACGATCAAGAGCCCTGTGGCGATCGGAGCGGGTCTGGTGGTGGCAAAACATTCCTTGACCGATTTGAAACTGAACAAAGACGGTGAAATCGCCAACTACTATATGCCACACAGCGATCGGTTGCTGTATGAGGCGCTGAAAGTTCAGCTGAAACGGTTTGGTGGTGACGGAAAGAAAGCGTTTACGGAACCTTTCCATAAGCCTAAGAGTGACGGAACGCCGGGGCCGGTCGTCAACAAGGTAAAGCTCTGCGAACCGAGTACGCTGAATGTTTCTGTTCATAACGGCATGGGCGTTGCAGATAATGACAGCATGATCCGCATCGATGTGTTCCATGTTGAGAATGACGGATACTACTTTGTACCGATTTATGTGGCAGACACGCTGAAGCCGGAGTTGCCGTGCAAGGCGTGCGTGGCACATAAGCCGTATTCGGGATGGAAGGCCATGCGGAATGAAGATTTTATCTTCTCGCTCTATCCAAACGATTTGATAAAGATCGTTCACAAGAGCGGCATCAATATGGCGCTGAAAAACAAAGACAGTACCTTGCTTTCACAAGTGACTGTAAAGGAGCAGATGTTCTATTACACCGCCGCAAATATTTCAAGCGGTGCAATTGCCCTCAAAACACACGACGGTGCTTACGAGGCTCACTTGGGCATTAAAACTCTGGAAAAAGTTGAAAAATTCACCGTTGATGTTCTCGGCGAATACCACAAGATCGATAAGGAAACCAGACAGCCGTTCAAAAGAAAGAGAGGTTGAACATGGCATTCCGCAATATCGTGGTTGAAAATCCTGCCCGCATCACCGCAAGAAACAAGCAGCTTATCATTACAACAGATGCGGAACACTCTGTAGCCATTGAAGATATCTCTGCACTTTTGTTGGAAAACCGTCAAATTACTATCAGCACAGCCGCATTGTCCCGTTTGGGGCAGTGCGGCTGCGCTGTTTTTACTTGTGACGAAAGACACATGCCCTGCGGAATCCTGCTGCCGTATATGCGGCATAGCAGAGAGCTTTCTGTAATCAAAAATCAGCTATCCGCCAGAGAACCACTGAAAAAGCGGCTCTGGCAAGCCATCGTCAAAGGAAAAATTCGAAACCAGGCAGTTTGCCTGCGGCTGTGTGGACGGCAGGATGAGAGCAATGCGCTGTTTGCTATGGAAAAATCCGTGCGTTCCGGTGACCCGGAAAATATAGAAGCGACGGCAGCGCAGTTTTATTTCCCTGCCTTATTTGGAGCAGGGTTTACCCGTAGACCTAATGCAAATACAGCAATTGTTGTGTTTACAAAAGTCTACGTTGAATGTATTTTTTCTGCTTCCATGGGTGGTCAATAGGGGCCTGTTTTCTACATTTATTACGTGAGGATCACCGGTCATCGCTCAAAGTAAATTTTTTTTGCCGAAGGGGGTTTCATTTTACCCCTCTATTTCTCCGTTTATATGAGGGCATATGAAGGCTATGCCTGTAAATCTCTCTTGCCAACCAACGGAGAAGGAGGGAAATCACTCGAAGAAGAAAATATTTTGTCTGAGACGGGTATAATCGGCCCCGCTTTTTCTCCATTTATTATGAAGGGATATGCAGGGCACTTCTGAAGACCCCACCGCAAATTGTGAACAAAATGTGAACTCTTTGCATAGGAGACCTTAAAAAATAGCCCGTTTTCTCTATTTATTACGAAAGACTCTTTTTTCGAACACAGTTTTGAATCAGAAAGTGAGGAAATCTATGTTGCACACAAGAACAATTCGGGAAGCGGCGGCCTGGTTCAAAAGCCAGGACCCGCAGACCTGCCTGACAGAGACCGCCATCCGCACGCTGCTGCGAAGCGGTCGTGTCCCCTGTGTCCGGGTAGGGAAGAAGTACCTGGTCACCATCGAAGCGCTGGAAGCATATCTCTCCGGCGGTGAAACCGCGCCTGCGCCTTCAGAGAGTGTCGGCCGAAAAGTTTGGAGGATCGAGTAATGACAGACAATCAAAATGACCTGATCACCATCACGGCGGGAGAGCTGATGGACAGGCAGTTTCTCCCCAGACACAGCGTTGTGGAAAATTTTCTGCCGGCTGGGACATTCATCCTGTCCGGGCAACCGAAAATCGGCAAATCCTTTCTGATGCTCATGCTCTGCTGGTGTGTGTCGGAGGGAAAGCCCTTCCTGGGTTTTGAAACGCGGCAGTCCGAGGTGCTGTATCTGACCCTGGAGGACACGGACGCTCGTATTCAGGAGCGGCTGGCCCGGATGTTCGGCACAGACTGGGATGGAACGAAGCTGCATCTGACATTTCGTACCACGCTGAGCGGAAATGACCTGATCCAGCAGCTTGAAAACTTTGTCTTTGACCACCCGGAGACACGGCTGATTGTCATCGATACGCTTTACCTTGCCAGAGAGGGCGGCGATGGCACCGCGTACAGCTACAGCTCAGACTATAAGGACATTCGCCCTTTCAAGCTGTTCACTGGGCGTCTATACTCATGTGGTGCCGGAGGTGTTTTCGGGCGTGACAACAGCTGTGAACGACGCATCGGAGAAGCTGCTGGCAGGAACCTATACACCAAAGATGAACGAGGCCCAGGTCCGCAATCAGCTGCGGCAGTTGGACCCGCTGCTTTCCGAGGATGTGGAGATCAAGGTGCGCTACGCCTGAAAAGCCGTACAGCTTCATACAGCTACAGACCTAAAATCACCCAACATTTCGTAACACAAGCCGGGAAATTGTCCGTGTACTGAGGACAGATAAAACGGACATAAAAAGTCGGAATCCCTTGCAGTGCAACGACTACAAGGGATTCCGATTGGTGGAGACTACTGGACTCGAACCAGTGACCTCCTGCGTGTGAAGATACGTCGGGGGCGGAAAGAACGGGTTATCCCGTCCTTTCCGCCCCTTTTGGCTCAAAATGATTTGCTGTCCGCTCCGTTGTTTCCGTTGTCTACTACCTGCCCCAATTCCAGTCTGGGTCACGGTTTGGGTCAAGCGCTCAAATAGTCTCTCGCAGAGGATCTTCGACAGCCGGACAATGATCGTACAATTCACAGGGATCAAGGTCGATGCAGGTGCAGGGGTCTCTGGTACCATCCAGGTCCCAGGCAACAGCATCGTTCAATACAGTCAGACAATTCCGAAAGGTTTCCTCATCCTGGAGCGGAGCAAACACGCCGCCTTTCTCCAATAACGGCTTTGCATCCAACAAACGAATGGAACCATCCAGGAAATAGGCATAAACGGTAAAATCGCTTCCCGCAACAACCTGAACGACTTTGGGGATCATCAAAACACGCTCCCTTCTCTCAAGCAAGCGGGGCAATGCGGTTGAGGGGCTTGGCATCCTTGGAAAGCTCCCAGTTCTGCATGAGTTCATCACGATGCAGCTCGCACCATGCCAGAATCAATTTCAACTGACGGGAAGGTAAGGCACCCCGAATCACATAACCACCCTGAATGTCTACCAATGCTTTGTTCCCGGCGTACTCTGCATGGAAGTGCGGCGGATTGTGGTCGCTATAAAACATTGTGATACGAATTCCATAAAACAAACTGACTTCGGGCATATCGTAAGCACCTCCCAATTCGAATTTAATATACCATAAGGATAAGAGAAATAAAAGGTTTTTCTCTGCTTTGATTAGAAACGTTATAACTTTATTGCGGTTATTTAGGAAAAAGACTACAGACTATATTTTTACAGATGGGCAAATGATCCCGCCCCTTTTCGCAATTCTGCTGATTTCAGCTTGTTTTACCGTAATTCTGACATATAATTTGTGATCTTCTCAAAATAGCCAGTCATTCAGTATGCCCTATATAGAATACAGATGCAATTCGAAAACAGTTCAAGTTTAGTACAACTTTAGTTCAAAAACAGTCTTAATGGGTTGCCTTTCCCAAAACAATTGTGTCTATAGCAGGCTTTAGGATTTTTACAAACTTCTGTAACAACGCACCTGACAGCATAATTGTTGCAACCGTGCAAATTCCAACAGCACCTCCTAAAATCCACCCAAACAAAACACATATCACATCTAATATGATTCTTACATTTTGAATGGGCCATTGATTTTTATGTACAAAAGCAAACGTTAAAGCTTCATAGGGTCCTTTTCCAAAGTCCGCAAGGGAATAAAGCGCTGAACCAAAACTGAATATAACAAGTCCGCATATCATTATAAAGAAATTCGCCAGTTTTGAGCTGCTATAATGCAAAAACGGGGCAAATAAATCGATGCAAAAGCTATAGATTACTTGATACAGTATCGTCCCTATATGGATTTGCCTTCTGTCATAAAACCAGCAAAAGACCACCATTGCCGCGGCAATGATCAACGATGCCTGCCCAATGGTTATACGGATTGTCTTTGCCATCCCCTGCCATAATACCGCAAGTGTTGCGGAACCAAAACCGGCATAAATTGCTATATCCAATCCGAATGCAGCAATTACTGTTCCTACAATGACAGTCAAAAGTTTTAATATCATCTTTTTGCGAGACATATTATTTTTACCTCCCCATTATCCGGGCGTCTTCCTGCTCCGCGCCGCCTTTCGGCTCTTTTTTCATCAGGGATGCCGCTGTGATCACCGTCAGCACGGACTCCGTCACCATGCCGGAATAGGAGCGCACCGCAATGACATACACCAGCCACGAAAGGCCGCTGACAATGCCCGCGCCCTGTATCACCCGCTTGTTGGACTGGAAGAAGGGCAGCAGAGCCACCAACGATGCCAAAATAGGCAACAGCGTCACTGGCGTTTCGTAGGTTAACACAGCAATCAGCAGGAACACCGCTGCGATGGGCATCGCCGTGGCGACCTTGTTCCAACGAAACCGCTCCTGTAATAGGAAAAGCATCAACACGATAATTTGAAAAAAGCTACATACTGCACCGGACAGGGCGTGAAGTAGTGCATAATGGATGGCAAAAATCAAATTGGCAACTACCTGCCACAGCAAGATCATGCGCTTGTCCTTCTGCCAGTAGCTGAGTCCCATAGTAATTAATGCACCAAAGCCGATCATCTGATAAAGCACATTCATTCGTATAATCCGCCTTTCTGCGAAAGGCACCGACGGGGTTATGAAACCCGTGTGCTTTCGCCGGTAAAACTTGTTTGCTA
>NZ_JAFBIS010000079.1 GCF_021531435.1 Oscillibacter valericigenes | reverse complement strand
CGGCTAAGCCGGAGGCTTGAGTAAGCCCTATAAGGGCTTTATACGGACAAAGCCCCTTAAGGGGCCCGAAAAGATTTGCCGACCGCATTGCTTTCTCGGGCTACCCCTTAAGGGGTTTTTGTTATGCCTTGGTATTCTTGCTACCCGTAAACGGGTCTACGAATTCCTTGATACTTATCTGGTCGGCTATTTGGTCCTCTTGCAACTGGTTTTGGATGTAAGCCTTAATTGCTTTTTTGTTTCGCCCTACTGTGTCTACGAAATACCCTCTGGCCCAGAAATGTCTGTTTCCATACTTGTACTTGAGATTTGCGTGTCGGTCGAATATCATCAGGCTGCTTTTCCCCTTTAGATACCCCATGATCTGCGATACGCTATATTTGGGAGGAATACTGATCAGCATATGGATATGATCCGGACACGCATTTGCTTCTATGATCTCTACTCCCTTTTGTTGGCATAATTTTCTTAAGATCACACCTATGTCCGCTCGAATTTCCCGATAGATTTCCATCCTTCGATACTTAGGTGCAAATACTACATGGTATTGACACCGCCAGCTGGTATGTTCTAAACTACTGATATCTGGATTTTTCATGAATCAGTCTCCTTGTTT
>NZ_JAFBIS010000078.1 GCF_021531435.1 Oscillibacter valericigenes | reverse complement strand
AAAATTTTGTGTAAGCGTTTTTCGACAAAGTCAAGAATGGCGCTGGAAAGCAGGGCGGATTCTGGCCTGAATCCCTTGATTACCGAAAGCCATGGCAGTCAGAACGGTATGCGCGCCGGCACGGCGTGAATGCCGGTCTGACCGCCGTGGCATACTAGGACAAGGGAGTCAGCCAACGGCTCGGTCGGCGAACATGATTTCCAGCTGGCTGAGCACCAGATCCCAGTTCTGGTATCTGGCGTGCCAGTGCTTCACGATGCGCTGGGAAGCCAGATACAGCATCCGGCGCAGGGAGTCGTCATTCGTGAAGGAGGGCTTGTTTTTCGTAATCTGCCGGAACTGGCGGTTCAGGCCCTCGATGATGTTCGTCGTGTATATGATTTTCCGAATCTCCACAGGGTATTCGAAGAACGTGCTTAAAACCGGCCAGTTTTCTTCCCAGCTTTTCACACAGGAGGGGTACTGCTTACGCCAGGTCTCCGCGAAGGTCTGCAGATTTTTCTCGGCTTCCTCCAGTGTGACGGCACCATAGATCTTCTTCAGATCCGCAACGACTTTCTTGATGTCCTTGTAGCTGACATATCTGGTGGAACTGCGCACCTGGTGGACGATGCAGCGCT
>NZ_JAFBIS010000077.1 GCF_021531435.1 Oscillibacter valericigenes | reverse complement strand
GAATAACGGTTTCCAAAACGCCGGAACGACGGTTTCCATTTCACCGGACTGGCGGTACCCCGCCACCGGAATATTCATCCAAAAATGAGAATACACTGGTATGTTACCCCAGTGGACGTGCCAACATAACGGTTCTCCACTCTTGAGCGTGGGTGCTGAAAAATTTTGCCCCTAATTTTTACCTACCTCTCCACTTTTCAGCGTGGGTGATTTTTCGAGCATCAGCAAAACCAGCATACTTTCAAGCAAGACGACCGAGGCCCTTAACAGTGCCTCGGTCACTTTTTTGTCTTGGCGTTCTGAAATTTGACTCAATCCGAAAATTGGGTAAACTACAATGCAACCCTAAAAAGGGAAATTTAGAAGGAGGTTTTCCAAAATGAGAAAGCTCATGTCTCTTGCTCTCGCATTGGTGTTGTCATTGGCACTGGCAGCACCCGCCGCCGCTGCGGATGTCGGTACTTCAGGAAACGCAGGGACGGTCCCTGTAACCATATCCGCTGAAGCAACGACCTTCAGCGTCACCGTCCCTACCAGCATCCCGTTAAACGTCGATGCCAACGCCGCCGTGACCTGCGCCGACAACCTGAAAATCATCAACAACTCCGCCGGACCCGTGGAGGTCA
>NZ_JAFBIS010000076.1 GCF_021531435.1 Oscillibacter valericigenes | reverse complement strand
GCGGGCTTCACGATCTCGCAGGCGTCAGCCTTGGCCTGGTCGAAGGCGTTCTTCTTCATAACGCCGGGACGCACGGTGGCCATGCAGGGACGGAAGCGGGGGCAGATGATGGTAGCCATCAGATGGCCGCCGAAAGCGGGACGGGTCATCTTCAGGTTGCGGTCCTCCATGTCCCACTTCTGGGCGTCAACGTCCAGAGTGGAGGCCTCCCGCAGGAACTGGATGTAGTTGGGCACATCCACGTCCAGGTGGGTACAGTCAGCGCACAGGCCGGTGTGCAGACGGGCCGCGCAGCGGGGGCCCAGGTCACGGCCGATGTTGGTGGCGCCGATCAGGAACGCCTCGGGCTTCAGGTCCTCGATGACGTCGCAGATGACCTTGGCATAGGCGTCGGTGTTGTACACGCCCAGCAGGGGGCTCTCGCAGACATAGACCTTGTCCGCGCCGTAGCCGCCCAGCTCCTTAGCGACGGACTCGATGCCCTCGCCGCCCAGCAGCAGGCCGCACAGGTTCACGCCCAGCTCGTTGGCCAGGTCGCGGCCCTTGGAAATCAGCTCAAAATCGGTGGGCATCAGCTTGCCCTCGCGCTGCTCACAGAACACCCATACATCCTTGAAAGCAGCGATATCAGCACTGTTGAAATTAGACATAGTC
>NZ_JAFBIS010000075.1 GCF_021531435.1 Oscillibacter valericigenes | reverse complement strand
CTCGACAGTATGAAAATCTTCGACTAAGTCAAGAATGAGAACAAACATTCAAGACGAAGGAGACGAAGATTATGCAGCCAGTACCACAGGATTTGTTGAAGGAATACGTTCAGAGCCAGCACTTCACCAGCACGACGGAAATCATGGAGGCCATGAAGGAAATGTTCCGGGATGTCATCCAGACCGTCATGGAAGTGGAGATGGACGAAGAGCTTGGCCGCGAGCGTTGCGAGCGCTCAGACGAGCCGGAGGGAGCCCCCAGAAACTACCGCAACGGCTACACGAAGAAGACCGTCAAGACCCAGCTGGGTGAGGTGGACATCAAGGTGCCCCGGGACCGGAACGGCTCTTTCGAGCCCAAGATCATCGGCAAGTATGACCGGAATGCAGACGGGATGGAGGATAAGATCCTGGCGCTGTACGCCTGCGGTATGAGCCAGCGGGATATCGCTGAGCAGGTCAAGGAACTGTACGGAGTGGAGATCTCTCCGGAGCTGGTAACGAAGATCAGCGAAAAGATCATGCCGGAGGTCACAGCCTGGCAGAACCGTCCGCTGGAGCCGGTGTATCCGTTCGTGTTCATGGACGCCATTCACTATAAGGTTCGGGAAGACCGGCGGTACGTGACCAAAGCAGCCTATGTGGTGCTGGGTGTCACCATGGATGGCAGAAAGGACATCCTGGGAGTCTGGAT
>NZ_JAFBIS010000074.1 GCF_021531435.1 Oscillibacter valericigenes | reverse complement strand
AGAAACCTAATCGAATAGTTGCCGAAACCGCTCGGATTGAGTGATATTTGGCACTACTGTACAAAAATATTTAGGGAGGTCAATGCTTTATGAGGAACGATCATCGGTCTGCCAAAAGGATGGAGGGATTGGTATGAAGCTGCCGGAATTTATCACAGAACTCGCTCCCATCGGGGCCGTGCTAAAAGCCGAGGAAACCGGAGAAGCCATACTTGCCGGTGAGGTTAAAAAGAGAAACGCCCGTACTTTGGTGGAAACAGCGGACAGTGAGGGCCTGTCCCAGTGGGAAGCGGATTACGGCTTACCAAACGGAACCGGTGCGGACGACACCCTTCGCCGGGGCCGCATCCGGGGCGCCATGACAGGAGGACAAACCCTCACGCCCGAACGGTTAAGCGCTATGGCGGTCAATGTGGCGGGCGCTGACACAGGCAAGATCAGGGAGGACTTTGACGCCTACTTCGTGGAGCTGGCGGTGCTTAAAACCGGAAAACTGCCTGAAAAGGCCGGTATGGAAGCACTCCGGCAGACACTGGAACAGAAAAAACCAGCACACTTGGAAATCAACACGGTGCCCTGCGCTGTCCTGCCGCTGGAGCGGGCCGAGGCGCGCTACGGCAGTATGCTGGACATTCTGTACGCTGACGCGCCCCCGCTTCCATGACCTCTTCCACTGTTTCCGCGCAAACCATCTCTCCTTTTTTGAAAATATTTTATACTGGCCTTACCACGAAGACCCTTTCGTGAATATTTTCTATAAAGGTAACTGTTCAGCAGGGGTAAAAATTTGAATCGTCAAAACGTAGAAAATGAGAGCACGGGTGCAGTCAGCAGGAC
>NZ_JAFBIS010000073.1 GCF_021531435.1 Oscillibacter valericigenes | reverse complement strand
CTCTGCGGGTCAAGCAGGATGCAGGGAGCTTGTCCTTCGGGACGATAGAGCCGTCTTGGGCAAACATCTCAGGGTTGGTCGCTCTCCGGGAGCGGTCCATGGCTCGGTTGATGCGCCGAAGCTCTATGTCAATGCCCTTCACTTTATCCGCAAGCTCGGTGAGCAATACAGCATTGTCGCCAACGCTTGCAATGGTTTGTGGCCCGATGTCATGACCAACTCTGCCGTTTCCCATAGGATGCAGGAGTTCGCCAGTCTCGGGCTTTACCTTCATCGGAGGCAATCCATCCATCGTGAGCTGCGCGAAGTAATGCCAACCGCTGGCATACCATCGGCGCTGGATGCCGCAATAGCGGATTTCCCTTGTCATCGCCTCACGCTGGTAGCCATAGGGGTCTTTCTCATCGAAATGAACCTTGAGCTTCATCCCGTTGAAATGAACGAATCCATCGGCGCAGCGAATTCCAGAAGCATTTGTTTTCGCGGTAATCGTCGTAAACTCGCTCCATTTGGAGAAGTGTACCTGTTTCCCGTTTCCGAAGATGAGCTTTTGGTAGCCATCCCACACGGAGGCAGAAATCTTCTGCGCCACATGGACCGGGATGAGGTAGCCTTTGCCGCCTTTCCCCCGGTAGTGCTTTCGGTACTTGTTGACCTGCTTCTCAAATTGGTATTTCCCGAATCCAGCATCAGAGAACATCTCGTTCCTACGTTCGCAGAGGGCCTTGACGAGAATCGCATCCTCCGCAGCGTAAGCATCTGCCAATGCTGCTTGGTTGGCTTTCCAATCTTTCCGGGATGTAAGGTTTTCGTACTGCTTTCTCTCGTAGGCAATTAAATTGTTCTTGATAT
>NZ_JAFBIS010000072.1 GCF_021531435.1 Oscillibacter valericigenes | reverse complement strand
TACCGTTTGGAGCAGGAATTTAACCGGGAGGGATTGAAACTGTCCCGGCAGACAATGGCCAACTGGATGCTGAACACCTCGGATACCTGGCTGCGTCCGATTTATGATGTACTGCACAGAAATCTTTGTAAGGAACCTGTTCTGCACGGAGATGAAACCACTCTGCAGGTATTGAAAGAGTCTGGAAAGGCAGCTGCCAGCAAGTCCTATATGTGGCTGTACCGGACCAGCGGATGTGCGGAAAGCCCTATCGTCCTGTATGAATACCAACCAAGCCGCAAGGCTGTGCATGCAGAAGAGTTCCTGAAAGGGTTCTCAGGCTGGCTTCATGCAGATGGATACCAGGGCTACCACAAACTGCCTGAAAATATCCGTGTTGTGGGTTGTTGGGCACATGCCCGGAGGAAATTTGACGAAGCCTTACAGACCCTGCCCAAAGAGGACCGAAAAGGTTCTTTGGCAGCAACTGGTGAGTGCTATTGCACCAGGCTATTCCAACTGGAGGAGTCTTTCGCAGAACTGACGCCAGAAGAACGATATGCTAAGCGCCTGGAACAGGAGAAACCGGTTCTGGACGCTCTGTTGGCATGGGCAAATGAGACGATCTCCAAAACGGCACCGAAATCTGCTCTTGGAAAGGCACTGTATTACCTGCTGGAGCAGTGGCCGTACCTGGTACGCTATCTGGAAGACGGCAGACTGGAACTGAGCAACAACCGTGCTGAGCGCAGCATAAAGCCTTTTGTTATGGGACGGAAGAACTGGCTTTTTGCCAACACTCCGGCAGGTGCTCAATCCAGCGCGGTGATCTACAGCTTGATTGAAACGGCAAAGGAGAACGAGCTCGATCCGTACCGATATCTGCTTTGGGTTCTGCAGAGTGCGCCGGTGCTGAGCCAGGCTGACGAATTCTGGGCTGAAAAACTTCTACCAACCAACGCCCCACAAGAATGCCATGTTCCTCAATAATGATTGATCTCCACCTCAGCGCATTCGCGCCAAGGTGGAGATTTTTATACGCTGTTAGAATTGACGCTTAC
>NZ_JAFBIS010000071.1 GCF_021531435.1 Oscillibacter valericigenes | reverse complement strand
CCTTCATTGAGAATATTGATGGCGGCGTTGACATCCCTATCATGGGTAGTACCACAATGCGGGCATACCCACGAGCGCACGGAAAGGCCCTTCACGTCAGAATTCTTTTCTCCGCAGCAAGAGCAAATCTGGCTCGAAGGGAAGAACTTCCCCACAGTGACGACCACCTTTCCGTGGCGCTCCGCCTTGTAGGAGAGCTGCCGAAGGAACTCACCCCACGCGGTGTCACCGATGCTCTTCGCCAGCTTATGATTTTTCATCATGTTCCTGGCGGAGAGGCTCTCCACACAGATGATGTCGTTCTCCCGCACAATTTGAGTAGAGAGCTTCTGCTGGTTGTCCCGTCTCATGTTAGCGATATGCTCCTGAAGACGGGCGACCCGCAGGCGAGCCTTCTCACGGTTCCTGCTTCCCTTTTGCTTTCGGGAAAGCTGCCGCTGAAGGCGAGCGAGCTTCTTCTCACACTGGGCGAGGTACTTGGGGTTTGCATATTTATCTCCATTGCTGGTGACAACGAAATCTTTGAGGCCAAGGTCCAAACCAACGGATGCTCCTGTGGATTCCCAGAGTTCCTCCGGGACATCCTTGCAGTGGATAGATACGAAGTATTTACCACTGGGCTCTCTGGTTACGGTAGCGGAGGTGACTCGGCCTTTTACCTCTTGAGAGATTTTGCATTTCACACGACCGAGCTTCGGAAGCTGAATGGCATCATCGAATATCTTGATACCAGACTTCGAGCGAAAGCTCTGTCGGTGGTCATGCTTTTTCTTAAATTGAGGGTATCCGGCTTTCGGTTCATGGTTTCTGACTCTGCGGAAGAAATTTTTATATGCTTCATCGAGGTCTTGAAGAGAGGACTGCAATGCAGTGGAATCCACCTCATTCAGCCAAGGAAGGCTCTTCTTTAAGGAAGTTAAATCCTTGCAGCAGGCGTGGTATCCCATATTCTTTTTGTCGGTAGCATATCTCTCTTTCCGCAGAGCGAGGTAGTGATTCCAGACACAGCGACAGCACCCAAGAGTTTTTGAAATTAAAACCTCTTGAGCAGGAGTTGGATATATACGGAATTTGTAGCCTTGTTCCATGAATTATCACCAGTATTATAATACCATATTAAGAG
>NZ_JAFBIS010000070.1 GCF_021531435.1 Oscillibacter valericigenes | reverse complement strand
GCAAATCTTTTCGGGCCCCTTAAGGGGCTTTGTCCGTATAAAGCCCTTATAGGGCTTACTCAAGCCTCCGGCTTAGCCGTAATCTCATTAAGATAAGCAACAGACCAGACTGTACGCAAGGCGGTCTGGTCTGTGTTTGCAAATAATTGAAAAAAGTCACAAAAAACACTTGACAAAACGGAAAAAATCGGCGGCTACGCCTTGAGAGCAATTTCAAGGAGGTTACGCCGATGAGGAACTACCCAAACGCCCTGAAAAGAAAACTTCTGGATACCATATGCCAAATGCGGGAGGAACTGTCAAAATACACGACCGATCCCAAACGGGATTTCACACGGAACCGAAAGCTGCCCTTTGAAATGCTGTGCAGGACGATACTCTCCATGAGCGGACAAAGCCTGAATGTGGAACTGCAGCGGCAGTTTCACTATGATCCGACAGCGGCAACTACATCGGCCTTCGTTCAGCAGCGGGGAAAGCTCCTTCCGGCGGTCTTTGAAGAAATCTTACGCCGGTTTACTTGCCAAAACCGTCCCATACGAAGGTGGAACGGGTACACACTGCTGGCGGTGGATGGTTCCCATGTGCAGATTCCAAGCAACATTCACGACGAGGCAACCTATTTTAACAGCACTAAGGACGGACGCGGATACAACCTGCTACATTTAAATGCTCTGTACGACTTGGAAAGTCAACTCTATCTGGACGCCGTCATACAAGACGGCCGGGAGGAGCACGAATCTCGGGCTCTTGTGGAATTGGTGGACCGGTTGGAACTCACAGAACCGGTCATTCTCATAGCAGACCGCGGCTATGAGGCGTACAACAACATGGCGCACATAGAGCAGAAGGGCTGGAAATATCTGATCCGCGTAAAAGACAAGCAGGGCATACTTTCAGGGCTTAAGCTGCCTGATGCACTGGAATTTGACGCGGTTTTCAGTTATTCCCTGTCCAAACGCCTCACAAACCGTATCCGCCAGGAACCTCAGAAGTACCGCTGGATCCCCAGCAAGGTTCATTTCGACTATATCAAGGACGCAAGTGATGCGTTGTATCCGATCTCCTTGGCCCGGTGTAAAATTTTGTGTAAGCGATTTTCGACAAAGTCAAGAATGGCGCTGGAAAGCAGGGCGGATTCTGGCCTG
>NZ_JAFBIS010000006.1 GCF_021531435.1 Oscillibacter valericigenes | reverse complement strand
CGGAACAGCGGTTCCCGTTCTACCGGAATCGTGGTTTCCATTTCACCGGATTCCCGGTTCCCTCGGGCTGGAATATTCACTGTTACCATTACTGCGTCACTTGCGAATCTTCCAGTCAGATTCTTCTTAACATCTGCTATTCCCAGCCTACCTATACAAACTGGGTTAACATATAGATTGCCGCTTCGGTCTTTGCAAGTCAAAATACAAGTCTGCTCATTACTGACACCTTGCTTGTGTTTCTTAGGTGGCGATAGCAGCATTTCCAGACGTGCAGAGTTTTTCTGCAAGTCATCCCAGAATCCATACTTCTTGAGATAATAAACCTTTTCTTCGTATGTTCTGTTGTGTCTTGGCATACGCCCAAGTGTATATATGAAAAATGCTGGGTCACGTTTGCCTTTGAATGAAACTGGTGCAAAGCACTCGTCACACTCAACAATGTCAACGAAGTGGTCTTGCTCACCAAATATTTCCTTGAGAGCCATGCACACCTTTTGCTTTGCTACCCAGACAGTAACATGGCTTATTTCAGCCATATCTGCAATTCTGCGCACACTTAGATTTTGAACCAGTCCTAACAACACGCATCGCCATTGAGCCGGTGTCAATCTTGAATGGGCCAGCATAGTGCCATGTGTTTCCGTGAAGGTTTTATTGCAGTCCTTACACTTGAACCTCTGGTGCCCTGACTTTTTACCATGCTTCATTATGCTTATACTTCCGCAGTGGGGACAAGCAAGTGGGATTTCTGTAATCTCACTAACATCCCCAGACTTTTGACTTCCTGACCTTTTGACGTCCAGCTTTGCCATCAACTGATTGATCTGCTCATCAGTGAGGCTGTCAATGCTTTCCATTAACTCACTGAAAAGGTCAGCCATCTTTAAGCCCCCTAGTAATATTTTGTTGTCTGCGCTGTCAGCGCTTGCCCTTCAACCATATTCAAGATTTCTCAGCAGGGCTTCTTTTTGAAGAGTCAATGCCCGCTGTTGATATTCTGCTGCTCTCTGCTGGTAGTAGGATGCTTCCTTAACATATTCCTCAGCCTCATCAAATTTATTGACAAGTTCAAGTTTCAACTGCTCTTTGTCTGTCGGAGGATTTGGTATATCCTGCACAGCAGATATCAAATACTCACGATTCCTTGTTATATTAGCGATGATGATACCCATTAAACCTTTGTGCGGATTCGGATTGATAATCTTTCTTGTGTCAGATACCTGCATAATCTCTTTCCATTCGGCCTCTGCAATAACTTCAACCCCAAGTCGTTTAGCATAAACCCGAGCATCTGCGGTCATACGATTGTTTGTGACTACCACAGGCTTTCCGCCGTTACCGTAGTACTGCGTTCCAGAGTAAACCTCTTGTATAGGTGCCTTGCCGAGAGGCTTGTTATAGTACTTACATTGAATATTGAATGTATAAGATTGAGGTTTTGTGATACTAACGGCCACAATATCAATACCTCCATCACTTTTGCCCGTTTTATATGCTTGAAATCCATGCTCGTTTAAAAACGCCACCACGGCATCCTCATAGCTTACTCCTGAATTACAACCGTACATATCACCATTAAGCATGATGTGTACCTCCATTGATAAGTACTCACTTTGAAAACCAAAGTTGTACCCATCAATAGATTTTGTACTAAAAACACGACTATCGAAAAAACGCCCATGAGTTGAGTGCTAATCTCCACGACTTGAAAATATGCCTAACGTCTTGCGTACATAGGTATCACCAACTTTCTTTTTTCTTTAATTTTGTTTAGATGCACAAAATACAGATAACTCATTTAGCAGTTGTGCCGAAAAGAACAGAGCGTCGGTTTTCACCAACGCTCTGTATAAATATTGAATGTATTCGCCTGAATATACAAGGTTTTGCCCACCCACACTTATCTTGAACAGGGACTAAAAAATAAACGAAAAATCGGTCATTTTGGAAAAGGTTTACAGGATAAACCCCGCGCCGTGAAAACCGCGGCGCGGGGTCTGGTCAGTCGTGTGCCCGGGGGAGGTTCCAGCGGAAGTGGGCGGAGAGGCCGCGGATAAGAATGACGGCTCCGCCGCCTGCCAGCATGGAGAGCATCTCTCCCGCGTAGTGCCACAGGAGGCCGCAGAGCAGAGCACCCACCAGCGACGCGCAGGCGTAGATATGCTTGACGAAGATATAGGGCGTGTCTCCGGCCATGATGTCCCGCAGGACGCCGCCGCCCACGCCGGTGATGACGCCCACGAATACCAGCAGGAACACGGTGGCCTGGGGCTCATGGGCATAGGCTGTGCGGATGCCCACCACGGTAAAGATGGCCAGGCCCGCCGTGTCCATCAGGAACAGCACCAGGTCAAACAGCCCCTGGTCCCACATCAGAAGCCGCCGGACCTGGGGCAGGAACAGCACCAGGGAGGTGACCACCGACACCGTGGCATAGATGGGGTCCTGAAAGGTGGCGGGAGGCGTGTTGCCCAGGATCAGGTCCCGGATGACGCCGCCGCCTACGGCGGTGGTCAGCCCCAGGATGCACACGCCGAAAATATCCATATTCTTTTTCAGGCCGGTCATGGCGCCGGAGGCCGCGAAAGCCAGGGTGCCGGCCAGCTCCAGGACCAGAATGATGACAGATTCCATGATAAGCTCCCTCAGATGCCCTGGCGCACCATTTCCATGAAAGCGGTGGCCGCGGCGGTGGGCGTCACATCCTGAAGCGTACACATATCCACGGAGCGGGCGGGAATGGTGAAGTCCGTTTTCAGCAGTCGGATGTCCCCGGCTTCCAAAGGCTTCTGCACAAACTCCAGCGTCACGCCGGCCACGCCCAGGCCGATGCGGGCCAGGGACACCAGCAGCTGGCGGGAGGAGAGCTCGATCTCCGGGGACAGGGTGACGCCGTGCTTCAAAAATTCCTGCTCCAGGAATACCCGGCTGCTGGCTTTCCGCTCCAGCAGGATGAGGGGGAATTCCGCAATTTCCTGCCGGGTGTAGACATGGTCAAAGTCGCAGTCGTACCCGCTGCCCGCCACAAAGACGGAGTGGGTGGCGAAGCAGGGCCAGGACTCCACCGCGCTGTCGGCGGGGGAGGAGGCAAAGGCGATGTCCACCGCGCCGGATTTCAGCATACTCAGCACCTTGGCGCTGCGGCCGCTGACGATTTTCAGCCGGATGCCGGGATGGAGGCGGTGGAACTCGTCCAGATAGGGCACCAGGAACTGGGAGGTCACCGTGTCGCTGGCGCCGATGACGAGGGTGCCCAGCAGCAGCTGCTGGGCCTGGGACAGCTTGTCCTCGCCCGTCGCCAGCAGGCCCAGGGCGCTGCGGACGTACTGGTAGAGCATCTGCCCCTCGCCGGTGAGACTGACGCCCCGGGGACTCCGGGCGAACAGGCGGGCCTGGAGGGCAGTCTCCAGCTGCTTGATGGACTGGCTCACCGCCGACTGGGAAATATACAGGTTCTTGGCGGCCACGGAGATGTTGCCGGTCTCGGCCACCTCCTTGAACACGCGGTATAATTCGAGTTTCACTGCCATAGGGTCCTCCTGAAATTAGCATTTCTTATCAGTGATAATGCTATTATAAGCAGAAAACAGGCCGGACGCAACAGGAGGGACAAAAATTCCGGGAATTTCTTTTCAAAGAGCCGCTTCTTTGCTATACTAATACGGAATGAAAGAGAGGGCGTACCAATGATGCGCTACGGCGGTCTCATCCGGGATTTTGACGGCACCCGTTCGACACCTGCCCCGCCATGTGCCGGGACCTTTCCGAGCTGGACGTCCTGGTGGGGCTGGAATAAGGAGGAGCCTATGGAGTATCACATTCTGGCGGTGGGCGACGTGGTAGGGGAGCCGGGCCTGCGGCACCTGGAAAAAAACCTGCGCCCCCTGCAAAAGCTGAAAAACATTGCCTTCACCGTGGTCAACGGCGAAAACGCCTCCGGCGTGGGCGTGACGCCGGAGCAGGCCTGGCGCATCTACGATGCCGGAGCCGACGCCGTCACCCTGGGGAACCACACGTTCGGGAAAATGCAGCTTCAAGACCTGCTGGACGACGTCCCCTGGCTGCTGCGTCCCGCCAACTATACGGGCCGGGCGCCGGGTCACGGCTGCGAGATTTTTGACCTGGGCGCCGTCCGGGTGCGGGTGATGAACCTCATCGGGCGGTGCGGCCTGGACTGGAAGGCCAATGACCCCTTCACCACGGCGGACGCCCTGCTCAAACAAGGGGAGGCGGACTTCACCCTGGTGGACTTCCACGCCGAGGCCACCAGCGAAAAGCTGGCCCTGGGCTACTACCTGGACGGCCGGGTGTCGGCCCTGTGGGGGACCCACACCCACGTCCCCACCGCCGACGAGCGGGTGTACCCCAAGGGCACCGGCTACCTCACCGACCTGGGCATGACCGGCCCCATCGAATCCGTGCTGGGCATCGAGCCCCGGCAGTCGGTGGAGGGCTTTTTGGGCGGCCTGCCGGGGCGCTACCGTCCGGCGGAGGGCCCCTGCAAGCTCCAGGGCGCCGTGTTCACCCTGAACAGCGAGACCGGCCTCTGCACCGCCGTGGAGCGGGTGGAGCTCCGTTGACCATATCACATAACAGATAAAGAGAGGAAATCTACCATGTCTATCCAGAAAGTACGCGCTTATTTTGAAACCTTTGGCATTGCGGACCGCATCCGGGAGTTTGAGGTGTCCTCCGCCACCGTGGACCTGGCGGCCATCGCCGTGGGCGTGGAGAGCGCCCGCATCGCCAAGAGCCTGAGTTTTAAGGTGGACGACCAGCCCATCATCATCGTGGTGGCGGGCGACGCCAAGGTGGACAACAGCGCCTATAAAAAGCAGTTCCACACGAAGGCCAAGATGCTGACCCATGAGGAAGCCCACACCCTCATCGGCCACGATGTGGGCGGCGTGTGCCCCTTCGCCCTGCCGGAAAACGTGAAGGTGTACCTGGACGTGTCCCTGAAGCGCTTCGAGACGGTGTTTCCGGCGGCGGGCAGCGACAACAGCGCCGTGGAGATGACCTGCGAGGAGCTGGAAAAATATTCGTCCAATTTCGTTGAATGGGTAGACGTTTGCAAAGGCTGGAGGCCGGAGGAGGGCTGATATGCTCAAATTTATCCACGCCGCCGATTTTCATCTGGACAGTGCCTTCGGCGCCCTGCCCGCCCGGCAGGCGGCTGCCCGGCGGCGGGAGTGCCGGGAGACGCTGTTCCGTTTGGCGGACTACGTGAACCGGGAGGGCGTCCAACTGGTGCTGCTGGCCGGAGACCTGTTCGACAGCATTGGCGCTTTCCGGGAGACCGGAGAGCAGCTGGCCCAGGCCCTGGGGAAGATGGCGGCCCGGGTGTTCATCGCCCCCGGCAACCATGACTGCGTTACCGATGGCAGTCCCTGGCGGACGGTGGAGTGGCCGGAAAATGTATACATTTTCCGGGAAAACCGGATGACGGCGGCGGAGGTGCCGGAGCTGGGCGTCACCGTCCACGGCGCGGCCTTTACCGCGGCGGAGCAGGCGGATGGCCTGCTGACGGGCTTTACCGCCCCGGAGGGCGGCATCCACATTGGCCTCCTCCACGGAGAGCTGGAGCCCGCCGAAGCCCGGTACGACCCCATCCGCCGGGAGGAGGTCGCCGCCAGCGGCCTTGCGTACCTGGCTCTGGGCCATATCCACAAGCGGACGGAGACCCTGACCTTCGGGAAAACCGTCTGCGCCTGGCCGGGCTGCCTGGAGGGTCGGGGCTTTGACGAGCTGGGGGAGAAGGGCTTTTATCAGGGTACACTGTCGGAGGACGGCGAAGTGACATTGACCTTTGTGCCCTTTGCCCTGCGGCGCTATGAGGTATTGGAAGTGGATGTGACAGGCAAGGACCCCCGCGGGGCCGTGGAGGAAGCCCTTCCGTCGGAGACGGAGAAGGACCTCTACCGCATCCTGCTCACCGGGGAGACCGGAGAGGGCGGCGTGGACGATGCCGCTCTGCGGGAGGCTCTGGCGGAGCGGTTCTACGCCCTGGACCTCCGGGACCACACCCGGATGGCGGCGGACATCTGGGCCCGGGCGGGGGAGGACTCCCTGCGGGGCCTGTTTCTCCGGGACCTGCGGGCCAAATGGGACGCCGCCGGGAGCGAGGAGGAGCGGGAGACCGTCACCCGGGCGGCCCGGTTCGGTCTGGCGGCGCTGGACCACCGGGACTTGGGATGAATTTCTCTTGACACCGATTTCAATTCCTGCTACTATACTAGGGTAAATCCAATAGCGTGATGAACGGAAAGAGTAACAGTTCACCCAAAGAACAGAGAGGGCGCGTCACCGGCTGTAAGCGCGCCTGCGGAGGGGACTGCGAAGTGCGTCCGGGAGCGCGGGGGATGCAGAAGCCCTCCGCCTGGCCCCCGTTATGGGCCCCTTGAGTGATAAAAGAGAGTGGAACCGCGATTCGTCGCCTCTCGTACTTTGGTACGGGAGGCGATTTTTTTCTCCCGACCGACACAAGGAGCAATTTTCTATGGCAAAACGAGTGACCCGACTGGGCGGCCTGCTGGCCGCCTACCAGCGCCGCGACCCCGCGGCCCGCAGCAAGCTGGAGATCTTTCTCCTCTACCCCGGCGTCCACGCCGTCCTCTACCACCGGCTGGCCCACTGGCTGTATGTCCACCGCCGCTTTTTCCTGGCCCGGTGCGTCTCCCAGTGGAACCGCTTCTGGACCGGCATTGAAATTCATCCCGGCGCCACCATCGGCCACCGGCTGGTCATCGACCACGGCATGGGCATCATCATCGGCGAGACCGCCGAGATCGGCGACGACTGCCTGCTCTACCAGGGCGTGACCCTGGGCGGCACCGGCAAGGATAAGGGCAAGCGCCACCCGACTTTGGGCAACAACGTATTGGTCGGCTCCGGCGCCAAGGTGCTGGGCCCCTTCACCGTGGGCGACAACGCCCGCATCGCGGCAGGCGCCGTGGTGCTGGGCGAAGTGCCTCCCGGCTGTACCGCCGTGGGCGTGCCCGCCCGGGTGGTGCGGGTGAACGGCAAGCCTGTCTATTACGCCGACGACGTGGACCAGATCCACGTGTCCGACCCCATCGTGGATGAGCTGGTGGCGATGTCCCAGCGGATCGAATCCCTGGAGAAAGAACTGCAGGAGCTGAAAGAGAACAAAGAACCGAATGAACGGAAGGAGACGGCCTGAAATGTATCTGTACAATTCAGCGACCCATAAGAAGGAAGAATTCAAGACCCACACCCCCGGCCATGTGGAAATGTACACCTGCGGCCCCACGGTGTACCATTTCGCCCACATCGGCAATCTGCGCAGCTATATCATGGAGGACGTGCTGGAGAAGTACCTGCGCTACGCCGGGTACAGCGTGAACCGCGTGATGAACATCACCGACGTGGGCCACCTGACCTCCGACGCCGACGAGGGCGAGGATAAGATGCTCAAGGGCGCCAAGCGGGAGCACAAGACCGTCATGGAGATCGCCCAGTTCTATACCGACGCCTTCTTCGAGGACTGCCGGAAGCTGAACATCAAGCGGCCCGACGTGGTCCAGCCCGCCACCGGCCTCATCGACGACTTCATCAAGATCGTCAAGCACCTGGAGGACACCGGCTTCGCCTATTTCGCCGGCGGCAACGTGTATTTTGATACCTCCAAGCTCAGCCACTACTATGTGTTCAACGACCACGACGAGGAGGACCTGGCCGTGGGCGTCCGGGAGGGCGTGGAGGAGGACACCAACAAGCGCAACAAGAACGACTTCGTCCTCTGGTTCACCAAGTCCAAGTTCGAGGACCAGGCCCTGAAGTGGGATTCTCCCTGGGGCGTGGGCTATCCCGGCTGGCATATCGAGTGCTCCGGCATCTCCCTGAAATACAACGGCGAGTACCTGGACCTCCACTGCGGCGGCATTGACAACGCCTTCCCCCACCACACCAATGAGATCGCCCAGTCCGAGAGCTACTTGGGCCATCCCTGGTGCCAGCAGTGGTTCCATGTCCACCACCTGAACACCTCCGACGGTAAGATGAGCAAGTCCAAGGGCGAGTTCCTGACGGTCTCCCTGCTGGAGGAGAAGGGCTACGATCCCCTGGCCTACCGCTATTTCTGCCTTCAGAGCCATTACCGCAAGGCCCTGGTGTTTACCTGGGAGAATCTGGACAACGCTGCCGGCGCTTATTTGAAACTGCAAAAGAAGATCGCTGCGCTGGACCCCAATAACGGTACGGTGGACCCGGCTGTGTTCGACGAGTACAAGGCCAAGTTCCTCCAGACCATGGGCAACGACCTGAATACCTCCATGGGCGTGACGGCCATCTTCGATGTCCTGAAGGCCAAGACCAACGACGCCACCAAGCTGGCCCTGATCGGGGACTTCGACCAGGTGCTGAGCCTGAGCCTGCTGGAAAAGGCGGCGGCATTCCGGGATACCAAGCCCGCCCAGGTCATCGCCCAGCATAATGGCGTGTATATCGTCACCGGCGAGGGCGACCCCGCCATCGACGCGCTGGTCCTCCAGCGCTATGAGGCCAAGAAGGCCAAGAACTTCGCGGAGGCCGACCGCATCCGCGATGAGCTGAAAGCCCAGGGCATCGAGATCATCGACACCAAGGGCGGCGCCAGCTGGAAGCGCGTGTAATACTACTCTCCCATTAAAATAAGATATTTGAATGGGAACCGCCGCGCTTTGCGTGTTGGATTCTAGTATAAGAAAAAATGAAAGCGGGAGCCTTTTGGCTCCCGCTTTTCCTTGACAAAATCCGGAGGTTCGCCTACTATAAAAAGAAGAACGAGCAGTATAGTGGCTGTTTTGCCGGAGAGGATGGCACCTTATGGAACTGAACCGCGCCGTTGCCGAGAACATCAAGCGTATCCGAAAAAGCAAAAAACTGAGCATGGAGCGTCTGGCGGCGGAGTCCGGCGTGTCCCGCAGTATGCTGGGCCAGATCGAGCGGGGGGAGGCCAACCCCTCCGTGGCCATCCTGGGGAAGCTGGCGGCGGCGCTGAAGGTGCCCGCCGAGGTCCTGCTGGAAAATGACGATTTCGTGTCCCTGGCCCAGTACCGGGAGGTGGACACCAAGCCCGTCCGCCTGGACGGGGGCAAAGCTGTCCTGCGGCCCAACTTTTCCTACGACGACGCCACCCGCATCGAGAGCTATTTCCTGGACCTGTACATCAGCGCCCGGTATGAGCCGGAGCTGTCCGTTCCCGGCTGTATCTGCTACGCCACCCTCCTCTCCGGCACGGTGACGCTGGAGGCGGAGGGGGAGACCTTCCACATGGTGGAGCGGGACGCGGTGCGCTTTGCCGCCGACCGGCCCTACCGCTTCGAGAACATGACCAACTCCACCGCCCGGCTGCTGCTGATCTACCAATATTTGAAATAAGGAGTCCTGTCCCATGCACATTCGTACCGCTGTTATGGCGGACCTGCCCGCCGTGACGGCGGTGGAGGCCGCCTGTTTTCCCGCTGCCGAGGCCGCCACGGAGGCGGACTTTGCCAAACGGCTGGCGGTGTATCCCAACCACTTCTGGCTGATGGAGGATGACAACGGCACCCTCGTCAGCTTCGTCAACGGTCTGGTCACCGACGAACCCCACCTCCGGGACGAGATGTACGCTGACGTATCCTTCCACGACGAAAACGGCGCCTGGCAGATGATCTTCGGTGTCAACACCCTGCCGGAATACCGCCGCTTAGGGCTGGCGGAGCAGGTGCTCCGGCAGGTCATCGCCGACGCCAAGGCCCAGGGCCGGAAGGGCTGCGTTCTGACCTGCAAGGACAAGCTCCTGCACTACTACGGCAAGCTGGGCTTCGTCAATGAGGGCGTCTCCCAGTCCACCCACGGCGGCGTGGTGTGGTATGAAATGCGGCTCACATTTTAAAAGAAAAACGCGCCTGCCCGGGCGCGTTTTCATTATTTCAGGAATTTTTTTACCCGCCGGGAGAGGATGATCGCCAAGGCCAGTTTCAAAAGGTCCGGGATGATGTAGGGGAACACGCACCAGCCCAGCGCCGTCGTGACGCCGATGGGACCGTTGACCCGCGCGTATACCACCAGGAACCAGGCGGTGCCAAAGGCGTAGCACACCGCCAGTCCCAGCACGCAGGCGGCTACCATCACGGGAAGGGAATCCCCCAGTTTGGCCGTCAGCAGCCAGTAGACCAGGGCGGCAGCCACAAAACCGATGATATAGCCGCCGGTGGTGTCCAGCAGGACGCCCAGACCGCCCCGGAAGCCGGAGAACACCGGCACGCCCACGGCGCCCAGCAGCAGATACACCACCATGGCGTACAGCCCCCGCCGGCCGCCCAGGGTGGTGAGGGCCATGAACATGGCGAAGGTCTGCAGGGTGAACTGCACCAGGGGCTTTGGCAGGGGAACGGTGATCCAGGCGCAGACCGCCATCAGCACGGCAAACAGCGCGATATAAGCCATATCCAGCGTCCGCAGGCGGGACGGGGCGGAAGAAGTTTCCATGAAAAGTGCCTCCTTGTCTGATCCTGCATCAAAGGATACCGCGTATCAGCGGAATTGTCAACCATAGATTTAAAATAGGTTAACAATAGGACCAAAAAAGCCAGCGGGAACATCTCCCGCTGGTTTTTATACTTCCGTGTGCTCACACAGTTCCCGGATCTTGGACTGGATGGATTTCAGATCCTCAAAGGTCTCCGGCCGCTTGCTCACGTCCCGCAGCAGCGCGGCGGGGTGGTAGATGGCGGTCATCTGGACGCCGCCACGGGCAAACCACTGGCCGTGCTCACTGGTGATCTTAAAATCCTCCTTGATGATGGCTTTCGCCGCGATGCGGCCCAGGCACACGATGATCTTGGGCCGGATGAGGGCCGTCTGCCGCCGGAGGAAACCGATGCAGGCGTCCTGTTCCACATTCAGCGGGTCCCGGTTCTGCGGCGGGCGGCACTTCACCACGTTGGCGATGTAGACCTTGGTGCGGTCCAGATGGATGATCTCCAGCATATCGTCCAAAAGCTGTCCGGCACGGCCCACAAAGGGCACGCCCTGCTCATCCTCGTTCTGGCCGGGGCCCTCACCGATGAACAGGATCTCCGCGTCCCTGGCGCCGTCGCCGAAGACCACATTGGTGCGGGTCTCCGCCAGGGCGCAGCCACGGCAGGCCATACAGTCCTGTTTCAGTGCTTCCCAGGTATCCGCCATGGGGAATCGCCTCCTTTTTTGGTAAGTAAATGTAGAATATGCGAAAAAACTGCCAGCGCAGCGCGGGAATAGGCTGCCGCTTCCCGGAGACACTGAACGAAAAGGGAGGCGGCAGTGTGGCGCGTTGGCTTTGGATCTTCTGGATATACAGCTTTTTGGGATATGGCCTGGAAAAAGTCTTCGCGGCGGCCACCCATTCCCCCAACCAGGGCCGGAAATGCTTCCTGCTGCTGCCCCTGTGTCCGGTGTACGGCCTGGGGATGCTGGCGGTGCTGGCCCTGCCGGTGCGGGGGCTGTGGCTGGTGCTGTGGGGGGGCCTGGCGGCCACGGCGGTAGAATACGGTTACCACTGGGCCTGTGAGGTGTTTTTGGGCGTACAGTTTTGGAATTACGCCCGTGTCCCCGGCAATCTCCGGGGCCGCGTCTGCCTGCCCTTCACCGTCATCTGGGGCCTGCTGACCGCCCTGGCGGTGTGGTGGGTGCAGCCGTGGGTGGAGAGCATCGCGGCGGTCATTCCCTGGCAGGCGACCTATATCTTCTTACTGATTTTCACCGCCGACGCCGTCTGCTCCGCCCAATTTCTCCGAAAGACCCACGACATCGAGGCACTGCGGTGGGGGTAGCGCGACAAATTCCAGCGCGGCTTCCGCGTCCCGCCGGGAGGGAAAGAGACGGACCTCAGAGGGCTCCGGGACCATCGTTTCCCGCCAGCCGCCTCTTTGCAGAAGGCGGGCGAAAGCGGCCAGATCGTCCGCGGCCCGCAGCAGGGCGCCGTCCCGCCGGAGGTACACGATGGGCCAGGGTTCGTCCAGCCCCGTAAAGCCGCCCAGGGAGGCAAACCAGCCGCCGTCATCCAGGGCGAATACATCCATTTGGGGAACCGGGTAGCAGGGCAGCTCCGGAGCAACCATATCGTCGAACAGGAACCGCAGGCCGTTGGCCTGCTCCAAAGCGTCATAGTCCGGCCGCTCCCGGGGGCTCATGCTGTACACCGTGACCCCGGCGTAAACAAGCTCTGCCTGCTTGCCTGTCTCCAGGACAAACGCGCCGCCGCCGTTCAGGGAAACTGCGTCCACATACAGCTTTTTCATGTCAGACCACCTGGAACAGGTAGAATTTCAGGTAATTGGTCTCCTCCACGCCCCAGAGGATGGGGTGGTCGCAGCTCTGCTGCCGGGCCTCGATCTGCCGGAGCTGCACCCCGGCGTCCCTGGCCGCGTCGTGGAGCATCGCCACGAATTTCTCCTCCGTGGCGAAATGGGAGCAGGAGCAGGTGGCCAGATACCCGCCCCGGGGCAGCAGCTTCATGGCCCGGTAGTTGATCTCCTTGTAACCGGTGATGGCGTTGGCCACGGTCTTGCGGCTCTTGGTAAAGGCCGGGGGGTCCAGGATGATGAAGTCGTACTTCGGTGGCTCCTTTTCCAGCTGGGGCAGCAGGTCGAACACGTTGGCGGCCACGCAGTCCACCACATCGGACAGCCCGTTGCACTCCGCGTTGGCCCGGGCCATCTCCACGGCGGACTCGGACACATCCACGGCGGTGACGTGCTTCGCCCCGCCCATGGCGGCGTTCAGGGCGAAGGAGCCGGTGTGGGTGAAGCAGTCCAGCACGGTCTTGCCCTTTGCCAGCCGGCCCACCGCCCGGCGGTTGTACTTCTGGTCCAGGAAGAACCCGGTCTTCTGCCCGTTCTCCACATCCACCAAATATTTGATGCCGTTTTCGGTAATTTCCACGACAGGGGAGTCCGGCGTCTCCTCACCGGGCAGGGGGAACCAGCCCTTGTACTGGGGAAGGCCCTCCTTGTCCCGCAGGGCCACGTCGTTCCGCTCGAATACGCCCCGGATGGCATGGCCGTCCTCCCGCAGAATGTCCACCAGGGCGGGCAGCAGCATGTCCTTGATGCCCTCCATGCCCACGGACAGCACCTGGACGCTGAGCAGGTCGTGGAACTTGTCCACGGTCAGCCCGGGGAAGGCGTCCGCCTCGCCGAAGATGACGCGGCAGCAGTCCAGGTCGGCCTCTTCCATGACGCTTTTGCGGTAGTCCCAGGCCCAGCGGAGCTTCCGCTGCCAGAAGGCTTCGTCAAAGCGGTCATTGGCGTTGCGGGAGATGAGCCGGACGCGAATTTTGGACTGCTCCGACAGGAAGCCTGTGCCAAGATACCGGCCTTTTTTGCTTACGATATCCACCAATTTTCCGTTTTCCGGGGCGCCTTCCACAGAGAGCACCTCCGCGTCGTAGACCCAGGGATGGCCCCGGAGGATGGCGGCCTCCGCCTTGGGGGTGACGGTAAAACGGGGAAAGGGACGGTCAGTTTTCATACGGTTTGCTCCTTATCGAGATAGCTTTTTCACAGTTTATCACATTTGCCGCCGGAATGCCATATAAATAGGGGGAGAAGGAGGGAGTTTCCATGCCGATTATTTATTTGAGCCCATCCACCCAGGAGTGGAATATGTACGTCACCGGCAGCGGCTCCGAGGAGTACAACATGAACCTGCTGGCCGACGCCCTGGTGCCCTACCTGCTGTCCAACGGCATCCAGTACACCCGCAACACCCCGGATATGACCGCCGCCAGCTCCGTCCGGCAGGCCAATCAGGGCTATTACGACTTCTACCTGGCCCTTCACTCCAATGCCGCGCCGGAGGGACGCTACGGCGAGGAGCGGGGCATCATCGCCTTTTACTACCCCGACAGCGTTGAGGGTCAGCGGGGCGCGGAGCTGATCGCGGAGGAGCTGCGGAAAATTTATCCCCTGCCCAACAAGGTGACGACTCGGGCGACCACGACCCTGGGGGAAGTGCGGCTGTCCCGGGCCCCGGCGGTGCTGGTGGAGATCGGGTATCACGACAACTACGCCGACGCCGTTTGGGTGGAGGGCCACATGGACGACATCGCCCAGCAGCTGGCCCGGGCCCTGACCCGGCTCTTCGGCCTGCCCTTTATCTATCCCATGGAGCCGGTGGGCGGCACTGTGAATGTCAGCTACGGCACGCTGAACCTCCGCAGCCGCCCCACGCCCACCGGCACCATCATCGCCAATATGCCCGACGGCGCCGCCGTCACGGTCTACGGCGAGTGGCAGGGATGGTACGTGGTGCATTACGGAATATACGTCGGCTACGCCGCGGCAGCGTACATCGACACATGAAACTCAATATCTAGTTACAGCGGTGTTTGGATTTTCAACTTTTAGAAAATGAAAAGCTTGACAGTGGCCTTGTAAACGATTAAACTAAAAAAGGATAATTATCGGCGGACGTAGGGGCGTTTGCCGGTCGTTTTCTGACGGAAGTTACTGTAATTTTAGATACGATACCGAAGAACAGGAGGAAGCCGTGGAACCTATCACCATTATTATGGCCCTGGTGGGCCTGGTGGTCGGCGGCGCGATCTGCTTCCCTCTCGGTATTCGCTACCGGAAAGCTGTTTCCGAGAAGGAGATCTCCAGCGCTGAAGAAGAGGGAAAGCGCATTATCAACGAGGCCATCAAGAGCGCGGAATCCAAGAAGCGCGAGGCCCTGCTGGAAGCAAAAGAAGAGATTTTAAAGAACCGCAGCGAGTATGAGAAGGAAGTAAAGGAACGCAGAGCCGACCTGCAGCGGCAGGAAAACCGTCTGCAGCAGAAGGAAGAAAATCTGGACCGCAAGACCGAGGCCATGGAGAAGAAAGAGGAATCCCTGGCCCAGAAGCACGCGGCCATCGACAAGGAAAACGAAGAGATCAAGGTCATCAAGCGCAGCCAGACCGAGATGCTGGAGCGCATTTCCGGTTTCACCGCCGAGGAGGCAAAGCAGTACCTCATCGACCAGGTGGAGGCAGAGGTGACCCACGAGACCGCCCTCAAGATCAAAGAGGTCGAGTCCCGCATGAAGGAAGAGTGCGAAGCCCGCGCCCGCGAAGTGGTGGCCCAGGCCATCCAGCGCTGCGCCGCGGATTCCGTGGCCGAAATGACCGTCAGCGTGGTTCCCCTGCCCAATGACGAGATGAAGGGCCGCATCATCGGCCGCGAGGGCCGCAATATCCGCACCATCGAGACGCTGACCGGCGTTGACCTCATTATCGACGACACGCCGGAGGCCATCACCGTCTCCTGCTTCGAGCCCGTCCGCCGGGAGATCGCCCGGCTGGCCCTGGAGAAGCTGATCGCCGACGGCCGTATCCACCCCACCCACATCGAGGAGATGGTGGAGAAGGCCCGCCGGGAGGTGGAGACCACCATCAAGGCCGAGGGCGAGCGCGCGGTATTCGAGTGCGGCGTCCGCAACCTGCACCCCGAGCTGGTGAAGATGCTGGGCCGCCTGCATTACCGCACCAGCTACGGCCAGAACGTGCTGCAGCATTCCATCGAGGTGTCCCACATCGCCGGCATGATGGCCTCCGAGCTGGGCGCCGATGTTCAGGCTGCCAAGCGCGCCGGCCTGCTCCACGATTTGGGCAAGTCCGTTGACCATGAGCTGGAGGGCACCCATGTGGCCCTGGGTGTGGAATTCGCCCGGAAGTACAAGGAGCGGGAGGACATCATCCACGCTATCGAGGCCCACCACAACGATGTGGAGCCCCGCACCATCGTCGCCTGCCTGGTCCAGGCCGCGGATGCCATTTCCGCCGCCCGTCCCGGCGCCCGCCGTGAAAACCTGGAGAACTACATCAAGCGCCTGGAGCAGCTGGAGACCATCACCGGTTCCTATCCCGGCGTTGACAAGGCCTACGCAATCCAGGCGGGCCGTGAGGTCCGGGTCATGGTGAAGCCCGAACAGGTCAGCGAGGACCAGATGGTCATTCTGGCCCGGGACCTGGCCAAGAAGATCGAGGAAGAGATGGAATATCCCGGCCAGATCAAGGTCCATGTCCTGCGGGAGACCAAAGTGGTCGAATACGCAAAGTAAAAGAGCACATGAAAAATCCTCCGTGGGATCACCACGGAGGATTTTTTCTCATCTTTTTCTTGAAAGGAAAAGAAGCAAAAAGAACTTTCACAAGCAAACCCCGTTTTGCGCGGTTTTACGCCAGGAAGCCCTTCAGGATGCAGTCCTCGGCCTCTTCTTCCGTCAGACCCAGGGTCTCCAGCTTCAAAAGCTGGTCGCCGGCGATCTTGCCGATGGCGGCCTCATGGACCAGCTGGGCCTCGGTGCAGTTGGCGGTGATGGCGGGGATGGACTTGATTTTCGCCTCGCCCATGATAATAGAGTCGCACTGCACATGGCCGAAGCACTGGGCGTTGCCCACCATCCGGGGGTAGAACACCTGGCTGGACGCGTCCTGGGCCACGGACCGGGAGATGACCCGGCCCTTGGAATCCTCGCCGTCCAGTACGATCTCCATGTCGCTCTCGGCCACCTGCTCCCCGTGGGTCAGCAGACGCTCGGTGATGACGGCCTCGGCCCCCTTGCCGCACACGATCTTCGTGTACCGCTTGGTGGAGTCGATACCCCGGATCTGGGTGGTGTCCATCTGGATAGAGGCGCCCTCCTCCAGGTACACGATGGTCTGGGGGTTCATGATCCTGCCGCCCTTGCCGTCACCCTCGCCGTAGTGTTTTTCCGTGTAGTGGACATGGGAGTTTTTCCCCACATAGAAGGTGTGGACGCCGTCGTGACGGCTGTCCTGGTCGCCGCAGTTGTGGATGCCGCAGCCGGCCACGATGTCCACATTGCAGTTTTCTCCGATATAGAAGTCGTTGTAGACCATTTCCTCAATGCCGGGCTTTGTGATGATGACGGGGATGTGGCAGGTCTCGCCCACGGTGCCGTCCTTCACCCGGATGTCGATGCCCGACTTGCCGTCGGTCTTGCCGGTGATCTCAATGTGCTCGGTGCTCTGGCGGCCGTCGCAGCCGCAGTCCTTGCGGATGTTGAAGGCCCCCACGGGCTTACCCAGCATGTCCGCGATCTTTTCCAGAAGCTCGCGATCCACTTCCGTATCCATCATTGCGCGGCACCCCCTTTCGTCAGTACCGGGCAGCCGCCCAGTGTGTCCGCCAAAATCTGCGGCAGAATGTCCGCCGCGGCGCCCCGGTGGCGGATGGCACCGTCGCCCACCACGATGACCTCGTCCGCCAGGGAGATGATGCGCTCCTGGTGGGAGATGATGATCATGGTGGCGCTGCCGCCGGCGTGGATCTGCTCAAATGTCTCCGTCAGCCGGGCGAAGGACCACAGGTCGATGCCGGCCTCCGGCTCGTCAAAGATCATAAGCTGGCTGTTCCGGGCCAGGATGGTGGCGATCTCGATGCGCTTGACCTCGCCGCCGGAGAGGGAGACGTCCACCTCCCGGTCCAGGTAGTCGTTGGCGCACAGGCCGACCTTGGTCAGGTACTGGCAGCACTTGTCCTTGGACAGCTTCTCGTCGCCGCTGGCCAGGGTCAGCAGATTGCGGACGGTCAGGCCCTTGAACCGGGGCGGCTGCTGGAAGCCGTAGCTGATGCCGAGGCGTGCCCGCTCCGTGATGCCCAAATCGGTGATGTCCTGGCCGTTCCAGAGGATGCGGCCCGCCGTGGGCTGTACCAAACCCATGATGACCTTCGCCAGGGTGGTTTTGCCGCCGCCATTGGGGCCGGTGAAGACCACCAGCTTGTGGTCGTCGATGGTGAGGGAAATATCGTTCAGAATGCCCAGCTCCCCGTCGCCCTCCCGGACGGCGTAGCTGATATGCTGCAGTTCCAGCATAAAATGGGACCTCCTTTGATGGAAAAATGCTGATAGCTCACCTATTTTAGCAGAAGCCGTCCGGAAATGCAATATTCCCTACGGCTTTTAGGGTTATTTTACCCCAACTGCGGGGAAAATGCCTGTTGCGGACGCAACAGGTACGGCACGGGCCGGTCCTGCATAGACTGGGGAGAAAAGGAGGCGACCGTGATGGAACAAAACCTGCGTACCCCGGAACCCTACGATTACCGTCAGTATGACCGCATCTGGCAGCGCGTGGCCCCCACGCTGGAGCCCTATCCGCCGTCCGATACAGAATCCGCCCAGCCCCAGGCGGTCCAACAGGCCCCGACGTCCCAGCTGACCCCGGCCCAGGTCCGCCAGGAGAGCCAGCTGCCCGGAGCCACGCCCAACCCCTGCTGCATGGGCAGCGCGGCGTCGGAGATGCTGGAGGTGCTGACGGGCTTTCTGGAGGAGGCCCTGGCAGACCGGCGGCACTACCTGGCTCTCAGCCGGCAGGGGCCGGCCTGGGCCCGGCAGCGGCTGAAGGAGATCGCGGCGGGCAAGCTGGAGCACGCCCGGCATCTGCTGGCGATCTACTACCTCGTCACCGGGGAGTGCTACCATCCTGCGGTGAACTGCGAGCGCATTTACGTGGGCCGCTGGTGTCCCGCCCTGCGGGAGCGGTACCACGCCGAAGCCTGCAACGGTCTGAATTACGTCCGGGCGGCGGAGGGCACCACCGACCCCTGCCTGGCCGGCATCCTGAACGCCATGAGCGCCGACGCGTACCGCTGGGCCAATGAATTGATGAGCATGCTGGAGCGGGGGCTCCAGTGCGAAAAATAGGATTGTGCCGGGGCGGAAAACGTGGTACAATATTCCCCAGAAAATGCCGCGAAACGCGGTCACAGGGGGCAAACGCCATGAATCAGATCATTACCATCAGCCGGGAATTCGGCGCCGGCGGACATACCATCGGCAAGCGGGTGGCCCAGGAGCTGGGCATCGAGTTCTTTGACCGGGACATCGTCCGGGAGACCGCCAAGGCCAGCGGCTTCGACCCTGAGCTGATCGAAGACGAGGGGGAGGACGTCTCCCGCGCGGACTCCATTCTCAAGACCATCTGCTCCGCGTCCAGCCTGCAGTTCCACGACACCCAGGAGGTCATCCACGACGTTCAGCAGGCCATCATCGTCCAGCTGGCCCAAAAGGGGCCCTGCGTCATTCTGGGCCGCTGCGCCGATGAGATTTTGCGGGAGGCGGGCATCGACAGCCTGAACGTCTTTATCCACGCCGATGACATCCACCGGGCCGTCCGGGTCAGCGAGCTGCTGGGGACCAACAACGCCACGGAGATCCAGAAGATGATGGCGAAGAAGGACAACAGCCGCCATACGTACTACACCCGCTACACAGGCAAAAAGTGGGGCGACTGCCACAATTACCACCTGACCCTGGACAGCGGCATCCTGGGCTATGACCTGTGCGTGCAGCTGATCGTGGAGGCCGCGCAGAACCGCAAGTGAGCATCCACCGGCCCGGGCGTAGCCCGGGCCGGTTCCATGAAAACAACGGAGGAGACCCATGTTTACCGGATTTACTGATGAGACGGTGGACTTCATGTGGGGCATCCGCTTCAACAACGAGCGGACCTGGTTTGAAGCCCACAAGGAGATTTACCTGACCCAGCTCTACCAGCCCATGCGGGAGCTGGGAAGCGAGCTGTATGATTTCATCCGGGACAAGCGCCCGGACAGCGGGCTGATATGCAAGGTGAGCCGCATCTACCGGGACGCCCGCCGGCTCCATGGCCGGGGGCCCTATAAGGACCACCTGTGGATCGGCATCCGGCAGCCGGCGGACGAGTGGACCGCCCGCCCCACCTTCTGGTTTGAGGTCACGCCGGACGGGTGGAGCTACGGCCTGGGCTATTGGATGCCCAAGCCCGTCA
This sequence comes from Oscillibacter valericigenes, assembly GCF_021531435.1. Taxonomy (GTDB): domain Bacteria; phylum Bacillota; class Clostridia; order Oscillospirales; family Oscillospiraceae; genus Oscillibacter; species Oscillibacter valericigenes_B. Next base: position 105,360 of record NZ_JAFBIS010000006.1, on the reverse strand, counting down.
CCATGGCCAAGCTCCGCGCCCGCATCGACCGGGACCCCGGGACCATGGAAAAGCTGACCCGGGGACTGAACAGGCAGACGGAGTTCGTGTTGGAGACCGAGGATTATAAAAAGCCCCGGAGCCAGGCCCCCTCGGAGCTGCTGGCGCCCTGGTATCAGGCCAAATCCTTTTCCCTCTGCCATGAGGACAAGCTGACGGAGGAGTTGTTCAGCCGGGACGTGGTGGACCGGGTAAAAAAGGGATACGAATTTCTGCTGCCCTATTATGATTATTTTGCCGCCCTGGACGGAGACCCCGACCCCAGGGACGCATGAAAAGGAGAACAACATATGAAAGCCTGCCCTGATAGAGAAACAGCCCTGGCGCTGCTGAAAAAGTACAATGCCGAGCCTTTCCACATCCAGCATGCCCTGACAGTGGAGGGCACCATGCGCTGGTATGCGAACGAGCTGGGCTACGGCGAGGACGCGGATTTCTGGGCCACCGTGGGCCTGCTCCACGATGTGGACTTCGAGAAGTGGCCGGAGGAGCACTGCAAAAAGGCCCCGGAGCTGTTGGCGGAGATCGGCTGCTCCGACGAGCTCATCCACGCCGTCTGCTCCCACGGCTATGGCCTGTGCTGCGATGTAGAACCCACCCATGAGATGGAGAAGGTCCTCTTCGCGGCAGACGAGCTGACGGGTCTCATCGGCGCCGCCGCCCGGATGCGCCCCAGCAAGAGCTGCCAGGACATGGAGGTCAGCTCCCTGAAAAAGAAGTTCAAGGACAAGAAGTTCGCCGCCGGCTGCTCCCGGGATGTCATCAAGGAGGGCGCCGAGCGATTGGGCTGGACCCTGGAGGACCTGATGGAAAAGACCATCCTGGCGATGCGTTCCTGCGAGGCGGAAGTCAACGCCGCTATGGAGGCACTGTAAACATAAAAAGAGTGTCCGGGAATTCCCGGACACTCTTTTTATCCCTCTTGCTGGAATTTCCGTAAACTCCGGTTCAGCGCCCGGGTGTCCCGCCAGCGGGCTACCTGCTTGCCGAACCAGATGGCCCACAGGCTGACTTCCAACATGGCGACCAGTACGATGTTCTCCCAGAGAGGAACACCCGGGAACCAGCCGAATACCAGTGCGCTGCCGATATACAGCACATTGGCGCAGACCGCCCATGCCGCCAGCCTTCCCCTGGACGACCACTCCCCGGCGGGCAGTATCACGTACTGGATGGCGGCAAAGACGAAACTGACCAGCAGCATCTCCAGCAGGACCCACACGCTGATGGCATACCGCCCCTGAAGCACCTCCGTGATGCCCTGGAAAAAGACCACGGCGGCGGTGTAGATGCTCATGTAGAGTTTGACCTCCATGCCCCAGGCGTAAAAACGCAGAAATTGTTTCATAAAGAACCTCCTTTTACGCGATTACATCCCCAGCCGCTCCCGCAGCAGGGGCCCGTAGTGACGGGAGATCATGACCTTCTCCCCGTTGCGCATGGTGGCCTCGATGCGGCTCCCGGCGCAGCTTTTCAGCTGCCGGATGCCGTGGAGGTTCACCACCATGGACCGGCTCACCCGGCAGAAGCCCAGGGCCTCGTACCGTGCCTCCAGCTCCGAGAGGGACAGGGCGGTACGCCAGACGGCCTTTTCGCAGTAGAGCCAGGTGCGCTCCTCCACGGATTCGGCGTACAGCACCTCCTGAGGGGACAGAAGGACCGTCTCCCGCTCCTCCGTAAAAGCACAGAGAGACTGCATCCCCGACCGCAACAGGGCCAGGATGTGGAGCATCTCCTCGTCCAGCTCCCGGCAGCGGAGAATGACCTCGTTTTCCGGGGTGTCGCAGTGTTCTACGGTGATTTTCATAATGACCTCCTTTGCCAGCTGACAGGCTGAGCATAGCGCGTGGGGAGAGGAAAGACAAGCGCTGTACCGCCGGAGTGCGTTTTCAGCGGGGCGGGATGCAAAAAACGCAAGGGCGGACCGCCCTTGCGTTTTGGTTACAGAAACAGCCGCACCGCGCACCAGACCATCAGCAGCGCCATGACCTTGTTGACCACAGCGGCATACCGGGAGAACAGCACCCGCAGCAGCGAGCCGAAGCCCGCCCAGCACAGGTTCAGGCAGAAGCCTAAGAAAGCCAGCAGCAGGGCGAACAGGAACAGCGTCACCGGCCGGCCCTGGTACAGGGGCAGCACGTAGCTCTGCATGGACACGATACAGTAGATGTAGATTTTGGGATTGACGAACTGGAGGAAAAAGCCGTCCCGGAAGCTGGCACGGACGGCGGCGGTATCGGACACGGCGCCCGCCCGCCAGGTTTTCCAGGCCAGGTACAGAATGTAGCAGGCCCCCAGCACCAGCATGGGCTTTCGGATGGCGGGGATCAGGGCGTCCAGCGTGCTGCACAGCAGCGTGCAGGCCACGGAGACGATGGAAAACCCCGCCCAGATGCCGAAGATGTAGGGCAGCGTCCGCCGGAAACCCAGGCGGCTGCCATTAGACATGGAAGACAGGGTGTTGGGCCCCGGCGTTCCGGCGGTGACCAGCACGTAGAGAAAAAATTGCGCCCAGGGGAACATAGGGGACACCTCCTGACATGGCACAGCCCGGACGAAAGTCCGGGCTGTTTTCAAAGCGTGACCGCTTTATTCCATGGAAATAATATAGTAGTAGACAGGCTGACCGCCGGAGAGGACGGCCACCTCCGCGCCGGGGCAGCACTCCTCAAAGACCTGGGCGGCTTTCTGGGCGTCCTCCTCGGAAACATCTTCGCCAAAGTAGAGGGAGATGAATTCGGCCTGCCGCTCCAGGGCGTCCGCCGCCAGTTTTTCCAGCAGCACGTCCAGGGAGCCGTCGGTGCCGAAGAGCTTGCCCTCCTCCAGGGCCAGATAGTCGCCCTCCTTGATTTCAAACCCGTCAAAGTCGGAGTTCCGGGCGGCGTAGGTGATCTGGGCGGTGGTGACGGTGGAGAGGCTGTCGTTCATGGCCTCGGCGATGCTGTCGGCGTCGGGGGCCTCGAAGTCCACGTTCATCATGGCGGTGATGCCCTGGGGCACGGTCTTGGTGGGGATGACGATGACCCGCTTTTCCGTCAGGGCGTCGCACTGCTGGGCGGCCATGATGATGTTGCCGTTGTTGGGCAGGACGAACACGGTCTCGGCGGGGATTTTCTCCACGCCGGCCAGAATGCTCTCGGTGGAGGGGTTCATGGTCTGTCCGCCGGACACCACGCCGTCGGCACCCAGATCCCGGAATACAGCGGCAAGGCCGTCGCCGGCGCACACCGCCAGGAAGCCGTAGGGCTTCTCCGGCGCGGCGGGAGCGGCGGGCGCTTCCAGCTCGGCTTCCACGGCCTCCAGGTCGTCGGTGCTCTGGGCCTGCCGTCCGGCAGCCAGGTCCTCCGCCTGGGTCCGCATATTTTCGATTTTCGCCAGCTCCAGCGTGCCGTACTTCTGGGCCTCGGTCAGGGCGGCGCCGGGGATGTCGGTATGGACGTGGACCTTGAACGCCTCGTCGTCCTCGCCGATGACCAGGCTGTCGCCGATGCTGTTCAGATAGGCCCGGAAGGGCTCCAGCGGCTTGTCAACGGTCTTGCGGACGATGAACACGGTGTCGAAGGTAAAGGTGATGTCCTCGCTGGAGAGGGCGGCGAAATCCGCCTTCTCCTTGGATTCGCCGTCGTCGGAGACGTCGGGCATAGGTTCGCCCCGCAACTCGGCCAGCATGCCCTCCAGAATGAGCAGGTAGCCCTTGCCGCCGGCGTCCACCACGCCCGCCTTTTTCAGCACGGGGTTCATGTCGGTGGTCTGGGCCAGGGTGTCCCAGCCTTCCTTCAGGGCCTCCTCCAGCACCTTTTCGATGTCGGTCTCGCCCCCGGCCACGGTGTCCACGGCCCGCTTGGCGGCAAGGCGGGAGACCGTCAGAACGGTGCCCTCGGCGGGCTTCATAACGGCTTTGTAGGCGGCAGAGACGCCCTCCTGCATGGCTGCGGAGAACGCGGCTGCGTCGGCGGTTTCCATGCCCTTCAGCCCCTTGGAGATGCCGCGGAACAGCAGGGACAAAATGACGCCGGAGTTGCCCCGGGCGCCCCGCAGCAGGGCGGAGGCGGTGACGGAGGCGGCCTTGTCTACGGTGGCGGGCTCGGACTTGCGCAGCTCGGTGACAGCGGTGCCGATGGTCATGGACATATTGGTGCCGGTGTCGCCGTCAGGGACGGGGAACACGTTCAGGTCATTGATGGCCTGTTTCTGCGCGGTGATGGCGGCGGCGCCGTGAAGCACCATCCGCTTGAACAGCGCGCCGGTGATCAGTTCGTTCATCTGTTTTAGCTCCTCCTCACAGGGTCATGGAATCGACGCAAACATCCACGGCCTGGACGGGCACGCCGGTGTTCTTGGTGACCACGTAGCGGACCTCGCTCATAATGGAACGGCACACCGCGGGGATGTTGACGCCGTTTTCCACGATGATGTGGAGCTCGATGGAGATGGAGTTGTCGTCGTGATATGTGATGCTGACGCCCTTGCTCATAGCCTCGCGGCGCAGCAGATGGACCAGGCCGTCGGTCATGGAGCGGTAGGCCATGCCCTTGACGCCGAAACAGTTGGTGGCAGCCATGCCCGTGATGTTGGAAAACACGGCGCTGCTGACGGAGATCTCACCCTGATCAGACTTGAATTGAATCATGAGAACGTCCTTTCTTTCCTGGATTGACGAGGGCGCCGGGGACCGCCGCCCATGGGAACACACTTTTAGAAGCTTATTATATACGATTCTTTTGTAAAGTACAAGTATAAAAATGGGCCTGCTGTCCGGGCGGCAGCTTTATGAAAAAGGCATTGTGACAGACTGTCGGGTGTGGTAGAATAGGAAGCGGCGGGATACCGCCTGATCCAATTCGCTGAAAAAGGATGAGAAGATGAAACGTCGGTTTTCCGCGCTGCTTCTGGCGCTTTTGCTGATATGTTCCCTCTGCGTGATCCCGGCGGATGCCGCGCCGCCCGCAGATACAGCCACGATCCTCTTTACCCACGACCTCCATTCCCACTTCCTGCCCCAGCCGGCGGAGGACGGCGGCGAATCCGGCGGCTATGCCCGCCTGAAAACCGCCATTGACCGGGAGAGGGAAAAGAACCCCGACGCCCTGCTGCTGGACGGCGGCGACTTCTCCATCGGCTCCCTGGTCCAGACCCTCTACACCACCGAGGCCGCCGAGCTGCGGACCATGGGCGCCCTGGGCTATGACGCGGCGACCCTCGGCAACCATGAATTTGACCACACCGGGGTGGGCTTCGCCCGGATGCTGAACGCGGCGGCGGACAGCGGCGACCCGCTCCCAGCCCTGCTGGAGGCCAACTACCGGCCCTCTGCCGATAACCCGGACAAAGACTTCATTCAGCAGGCCATGGATCACTACGGCGTACAGGAGACCATGCTTTTAGAACGCGGCGGTATCACCTACGGCATTTTCGGGCTCATGGGTGTGGACTCCGACGACTGCGCCCCCACCTCCGGCTTTGCGCTGGAGGACGCCGCACAGTCGGCGGAGCGGTGCGTTGCCTCCCTGAAAGAACAGGGGGCGGAGCTTATCATCTGCCTGTCCCACTCCGGCACCAACGGGGAGGCGAAGCTGTCCGAGGACGAAAAGCTGGCGAAAGCCGTGGACGGTATCGACGTCATCATCTCCGGCCATACCCATACAACCCTGACCGAGCCCATTGTGGTGAACGGCACCTATATCGTCTCCTGCGGCCCCTACTGTCGGAATCTGGGCTCCATTACACTGCGGAAATACGAAGATGGCTCCAAGGAGCTGCTGGACTACCACCTGACGCCCATCGACGAGACCCTTCCCGACGACCCGGACATTGCCGCCATGGTGGAGACATGGAAGAACAAGGTGGGGGACACCTATCTCTCCCGCTACGGCCTGACCTACGACGAAGTGCTGACCACCACATCCTTCGACCTGGATACCCCCGTCTCCGGCGTACAGGAAAACAACGGACTGGGCTCTCTGGTGGCGGATGCCTTCCGGTGGGCGGCCCGGACCCTGACGGCGGAGCCGTATGAGGGACATACGGTCGCTGTGACGGCGGACGGCGTTCTCCGGGCGCCCCTGCGGACCGGAGAGATCACGACCTCCCAGGCGTTTGACGTGCTGTCCATGGGCGTAGGGGCCGACGGCACCTCCGGCTTCCCTCTGGTGGCGGTGTACCTCACCGGAAAAGAGCTGAAGTCCGTGGCGGAGGTGGACGCCTCCGTGACGCCCATCATGCCGGTGGCTCAGCTCTATGTATCCGGAGCGCGCTACTCCTTCAACACCAACCGGATGTTTTTCAACCGGGTGTACAACGCCTGCCTGCTTGCCGGCGACGGCACAGAGCAGGAGATCGCGGACGACCAGCTCTACCGGGTGGTCACGGGCATGTACTCCGCCCAGATGCTGGGCACGGTGAAAGAGAAGTCCATGGGCCTTTTATCCCTGGAGCCCAAAATGGCCGACGGCTCCCCCGTGACGGATTTCAACGACTGTATCCTCTACGACAAGGACGGCAATGAGATCAAGGAGTGGTACGCGCTGGCGGCCTATCTTCAGACCTTTGGCGGGGAGGGGGTCCACCCCTCTTATCGGGAACCTGTCATCAAGAACGTCAGCCACAGCTGGTCTCCGGCTCAGCTCCTCCGGGAGTGGAACTGGATCACCTGGACGGTGGTGCTGGCGGCTCTGGCGGTCATCCTGCTTGCGGTCCTGCTGGTGCGGCTGATTTTGCGCAAAGTGCGCCGCAAACGGAAAAAAGTGTATTGAAATGACGGCGAATTTGCCGTAAAATAATGAGTTGACAAAAGCAGGAAGGGGGGGTAACGCCATGCGTGTCATCACCGGCTCCGCCCGGGGCCGCCGCCTGGGAGAGCTGGAGGGAATGGAGACCCGTCCCACCACCGACCGGGTGAAGGAGGGCCTGTTCAACATCATCCAGTTTGACATTGAGGGGCGGAAGGTGCTGGACCTGTTCGCGGGCACGGGTCAGTTGGGCATCGAGTGCCTCAGCCGGGGCGCCGCCTCCGCCGTATTCGTGGACCGGCGGGCCGACGCGGTGAAGCTCATCCGGGAAAACCTGAAGGTCACGGACCTGACGGACCGGGCCCGGGTGGTGTCCGGAGACTCCATCGAGTATCTGAAGAGCATCCGGGAGAAATTCGACCTCATCCTGCTGGACCCGCCCTACGCCGCGGGATTGCTGGAGCCCGTCATCGCCCATATAGCAAGGTTTGACATTTTGTCGCCCCATGGTATAATCATAGCGGAACACCCGGCGGACAAGACGCTGCCGGCCCTGGCGCCGCCCTACCGGCTCCACCGCACCTACCGCTACGGCAAGATCGCCCTGACGGTGTACCGCCGGAGCGGAAACGAAGAGAACGAGGAATCAGTCCCATGAAAACAGCCATCTGCTCCGGCAGCTTTGACCCCATCACTCTGGGCCATCTGGATGTGATCCGCCGGGCCGCCGCGATTTTTGACCGGGTCTGCGTGTGTGTCAGCCCCAATGCGGAAAAGAAAAACCAGATGTTCACACCGGAACAGAAGCTCCTGCTGGTGCGTACCGCCGTGGCGGAGCTGCCCAACGTGGAGGCGGAGCTGTTTCCGGGCCTGCTGGCGGATTTTGCCGTGAGCCACGGCGCAAACGTCATCGTCCGGGGCATCCGCAATGTGACGGATATGGACGTGGAGTACCAGATGGCCCTCATCAACCGCGGGCTGCACCCTGAGCTGGAGACGTTTTTGCTGCCTGCCAGTCCGGCATACCAGCATTTCAGCTCCTCCATGGCCCGGGAGATGATCCGTTATCATCAGCCGCTTGAAAACTATCTGCCCATGTCCATCATCCCCCTGGTGCGGGACATGACAGAGGAAAAGGAAGGATAAGGATTATGGCAAACGACATCAACCGCCTGATCGATATGCTGTACGAGCGGATCGAGGACGCCAAGGCTCCCGCGCTCAAGCCCAATATGAGCATGGTGGACCGGGACGAGATGCTGGACCTGCTGGACGAGCTGCGGGCGGCCCTGCCCGTGGAGATCAAGCGGGCCCAGGAGCTGCTGGCCGCCCGTGAGAAATTCGTGGACGAGGCCAAGCGGGACGTGGACCGCATGATGCGCCAGGCCGAGCTGGAGGCCAAGACCAAGGTCTCCGACAGCGAGGTGCTGTACGCCGCCAAGGAGAAGGCCCGCCAGATCGTGGCCCGGGCGGAGGAGCGCTCCCGCCAGCTCTACCAGGTGGCCAACGAGTACGCCGAGGACGCCCTGGCCCGCACCGAGGAGGCTGTCCAGGCCGCTCTGGACGAGGTGAAGCAGTCCCGCGTCCAGTTCCGCACGGCCTCCGCCGCCAAGATGCAGGAGCAGCGGGATAAGCTGGACGGCAAGAACGACCCTGATGCTGAGGACAAGGAAAACGGCTGATCCGCTCCGGTAGACCGTAATCTACAAAAATCCCCAAAATTTTGTAAAAAACGACGAAAAATACGCGGAAACTTTTACGGCCGAATCTGTATTTTGTGGACGCATGAAAAAATAAAAGCCACCCGGCACAACATGTTGTGCCGGGTGGCTTTTTCAATTTTGCGTTAACCGCCGCAAAACCATCGAACGCTCGTTTTATTTTCCCCGTATTTGATGCAAAATGCGGAAAAAATGGATGTTTTCCCCTGTTCTTGCCGAAAAAAAATCCTTGCAATCCAACCCGGATTTGCTTATACTCAAATTACATGGTGGGGAAAAGTGGGGGTATTGGGTAAACCAGTGCCAGACTTTCCCCATTCTATCCCACAAAAGGGGGAAAGGGGGCGGCATCTGCATGGCGAGGCTGATGGGAAAATCCAATAACAGCATCGACTCCAAGGGCCGCCTTGTGATCCCTTCCAACATGCGGGAGGCGCTGGGGGACACCTTTTACATCACCATCGGCGCCCAGCACTGCCTGACCATCTACCCTGAGGCCAAGTGGGAGCAGATGTCCGAGGATATGGACGACCTGCCCTACACCGAGGCCCGTGCCCTGAGCCTGCTGTACGCCAACGCCGTCCAGTGCGAGCCGGACGGCCAGGGCCGCGTGCTGATCCCCGCCGGGCTTCGTGCCCACGCGGGACTGAAAAAGGAAGCCACCATCGTCGGCCTGAACTCCTTCGCCGAGATCTGGGACACCAAGACCTGGGCGGAGCGGGAGCGGCAGATGCTGGAGGACGACGACATGGCCGCCGCGATGGACAACCTGGTCCGTGCCCGCCGGAACCGTGGGTGAGGGGCCATGGAATTTACACACAAACCTGTATTGCTGGAGGAGTGCATCCAGGCATTGAACATCCGCCCCGACGGGGTATATGTGGACGGTACACTGGGTCGCGCGGGCCACTCAAGAGAGATCGCCCAAAGGCTGACCACCGGCCGGCTCATCTGTATCGACCGCGACATGGCGGCCATCGACGCGGCGAAGGAGCGTCTGGCCCCATGGCTGGACCGGGTGACGCTGGTCCACAGTAATTTTTCGGAGCTGGGCGGCGTCCTGCGGGATGCGGGCGTCGCCGGCGCCGACGGGATGCTGTTCGACCTGGGCGTGTCCTCCCCCCAGCTGGACGACGCCGCCAGAGGCTTTTCCTACATGCAGGACGCGCCGCTGGACATGCGGATGGACACCTCGGTGCCCCTGACCGCACGGGAGGTCGTCAACGAGTGGAGCTACGAGGAGCTCCGCCGCATTTTATACGATTACGGCGAGGAGCGCTACGCCCCCGCCATTGCGAAAGCCATCGTCCGGGCCCGTGAGGACAAGCCCGTGGAGACGACGCTGGAGCTGGTGGACATCATCAAGTCCGCCATGCCGCCGGCGGCCCTGCGGGAGAAGCAGCACCCCGCCAAGCGGAGCTTCCAGGCCATCCGCATCGCCGTCAACGGCGAGCTGGACGCCCTGCCGCCCATGCTGAAAAGCGCGGTGGACGGGCTGAACCCCGGCGGACGGCTGGCGGTCATCACCTTCCACTCGCTGGAGGACCGCATCGTCAAGCGGGCGATGCAGGACATGGCCCGGGGCTGCACCTGCCCGCCGGAATTTCCAGTGTGCGTGTGCGGCAAGAAACCCAGGATCAAGGTGCTGACCCGGAAGCCCATCGTCTCCGGCGAGGCGGAGCTGGCGGAGAATCCGAGAGCCCGCAGCGCCAAGCTTCGGGTGGCCGAAAAGTGCGATAACTTTGATATTTAAGCGATTTTGATATTTGATTGACCGGAATGGGACAAGCCCATTCGGTAAGCGTGTGTTGGAAGGGAGCGAAGGACCTGTGGCGTCGGCAGCAAGGAATCCATGGTATCACAACGGACAGTCGGTAGACGGCAGTCTTGCATATGACCTGGACTGGGCCGTCCGGGAACGGGAGCTGACCCATGCCGGCGAGCTGCCCCGGCGGCAGGAGAAGGAGCAGGTCAAAGTCCATGAGCGGCCGAAGGTACAGGTCCGGGAGCGGCAGCACGTGTCGCCCTTCACCGTGCTGGGCACCATGGCGGTCGTCGGGATGGCGGTGCTGGTGCTGATGGGTTATATCCAGCTTACGGTCCTCTCCGCCGATACCGTGGCGCTGAAAAACGAGCTTGCCACACTGGAAACGGAAAACCTCCGCCTGACCACGGAGTATGAGAAGATGTTCGACCTGGCCACGGTCAAGGAGGCGGCGGAGGCCGCCGGTATGGTGAAGCCGGTCAGCAGCCAGATCTGCTACATCGACCTCTCCGAGGGCGACAGCGCCGTGGTTTACCAGCAGGAGGACCCCAGCGTTCTGACGCGGGTACTGACCTCGCTGCACCACGGAGTCTACGCGGTGGTGGAATATTTCGACTGACCGCCGCACTATAATGCTGTATCCAAGGCCAGCGACCGCCTGCCGGCCCGCGCAGGCCGGATACGGCGCCTGACAGCAGCACCCCAGGGGAGTGAGAGCGGAGTTCTCACTCCCTTGAATCTTCTATGGACATCAGGCCCCGCCTGAGGAGGAACAAACATGGCATCGAATCCCCGCAGAAAAAGTGACGCCGCCCGCTGGGCCAACCGCGTGGTGCGGACCAGGACCATGATCCTGATGGTGGTCCTGGGCGTATGCACCTTCGCGGCCCTGTTCTGGAAACTGTATGACCTCCAGATCAACCAGCACGACAAGATGTGGGAGAAGGCCGTGGACCAGCAGACCCGCAGCGCCACCGTTCCCGCCTCCCGGGGCACCATCTATGACCGCAACGGCTATATGCTGGCGGTCTCCTCCACGGCGGAGGAGGTCAACATCTCCCCCAAGGAGATCGCCGCGTTTGTGGAAAAGCAGGAATCCGACATCGAGGCCGCCCGGGAAAAGGCAGCCCAGAAGGGCGAGAGCTATACCGCGCCGGAGGTCCGGGACCAGGCCTACATCGCCCGGGGCCTCAGCCGCATTCTGGATGTGGACCAGGCCAAGATCGAGGAGAGCATGACCAAGACCAACCTGATGTATGTGAACATCAAGAAAAAGACGGAGCAGGCCCTGGCGGATGAGGTCCGCCGCTTCATCAACGGCGAGATCGACGAGGAGGGCAATGAGGTGCCCGAGGGCCAGCGGAAGAAGCTCACCGGCGTGTGGATGAACCCGGATTCCAAGCGCATTTACCCGTACAGCAGCCTGGCTGCCAACGTCATTGGCTTTGTGGACGGCGACAACAGGGGCGGCGTGGGCCTGGAGGCCAAGTACGATCCCGAACTGGAGGGTACCGCCGGACTGACGGTCACCGCCAAGAACGCCGCCGGTACGGACCTCCTGTACCAGTATGAGCAGTATTACGACGCCGAAAACGGCAGCGACCTGGTGCTGACATTGGACGTCAGCGTCCAGGCGGCTCTGGAAAAGGGCATCGAATCCATGGTGAAGAAGTTCGACGCCAAGAACGGCGCCACCGGCATCGTCATGGATGTGAACTCCGGCGCCATCGTGGGCATGGCGTCCTATCCCAACTACGACCTGAACAGCTACGGCACGCTGTATGACGATGCGTTGAAAGCCAAGCTGACGGCTACCCTGGCGGACCTGGAATCCCAGCGGATGAGCTTTGCCTCGGATGAGGATTACCAGGCGGCGGTCAGCGGGGCCACGAACAACGCCGTGCAGACCCAGTGGCGGAACAAGTGCATCGACTCCACCTATGAGCCCGGTTCCACCTTCAAGCCCATCACCCTGGCGGTGGCGCTGGAGGAGGGCGTGGTCAACATGAACACCACCTTCAATTGCACCGGTTCCATCAAGGTCCAGGGCTGGTCAAAGCCCATCAACTGTTCCAAGAAGGCCGGCCATGGCCTGCAGGATCTGAAGACCGCCACCGGAAACTCCTGCAACCCGGCGTTCATCACCATGGGCCTGCGGATCGGCACGGAGACGTATTACAAATATCTGAGATCCTTCGGCCTGATGGAAAAGACCGGCGTGGATATGATCGGTGAGGTCTCCGGCATTTTCTCCGATGAAAAGACTTTTAATTCCAACGTGGTCTCCCTGGCGTCCTACTCCTTCGGCCAGACCTTCAACGTCACGCCCCTGGAGCTGATCCGGGCTCAGGCGGCCTGCATCAACGGCGGCTACCTGTACACGCCCTACATCGTGGACCAGGTGCTGGACGACGACGGCAGCATCATCAGCCAGCACGACAGCACCCCGGTGCGGCAGGTCATCAGCGAGGAAACCTCCGCCAAGGTGCGCCAGTGCCTGGAATACGTGGTGGCCTCCGGCACCGGCAAGAACGGCCAGGTGGCGGGCTACCGCATCGGCGGCAAGACCGGCACCGCCGATAAGACCGGGACCAGCGACGTGGTGGTCTCCTTCATGTGCTTTGCCCCGGCGGACGACCCGCAGTACATCATGCTGCTGACCATGGATACCCCCAGCCGCACCACCGGCACCTATGTCTCCGGCGGCAACATGGTGGCGCCCACCGCCAGCCAGATCATGGCGGAGATCCTGCCGTACCTGGGCATCGAGCCGGACTACACCGCCGAGGAGATGGCGGGGGCCGACGCCGCCGTGCCTAATGTGGTGGGCAAGACCGCGGCAGACGCCAAGGCTGTGCTGGAGGGCGCGGGTTTTGCCTGCAAGACCGTAGGCAGCGGTGAGACCGTCACTGACCAGACCCCCGCGGGCGGCGCCATCGTGCCCAACAACGCGATCATCATCCTCTATCTGGGCGCGGAGAAATCCGACGCGCCCAGCACCGTGCCTAACGTGCTGGGCAAGACCGCGGCCCAGGCTAACCAGGCCCTGACCGACGCGGGCCTCATCATGAAGGTGGCGGGCGCCACGTCGGCCACCTCCGGCAATGTGTTCGCCATCTCCCAGGATAAGGAGGCCGGCACGGAGCTGAAAGCGGGCAGCGTGGTGACCGTCCAGTTCGGCAGCCAGTCCACCAGCGCCGACTGAGCAGGAATTGCAAGGTATTGAACACATTTTTCCATATAAACCGCAAAACTGCCTGTATATAATACCGGCAGGCGGTAGTAGCCGCTGATTTTGCGGAAAAGAGGCTGTTTTCTATGAAGTTAAAGGAACTTTTACAGGGACTGACCGTTCTGGAAGCCACAGCGGACCTGGAACTGGAGATTTCCCATGTGAGCTATGACTCCCGCCAGACCCGGCCCGGCGATTTGTTTGTCGCAATGCCCGGCTTCGCCGTGGACGGCCACGATTTTATCGGAAAGGCCATGGAGGCCGGCGCGGCGGCGGTGCTGTGCGAAAAGACGCCCCGGGAGGGGGTGCCCTATGTCCGGGTGGCAGATTCCCGCCGTGCCCTGGCGGTGGTGGGCGCCAACTTCTACGGCCATCCCGCCGACGATATGACCATGGTGGCGGTCACCGGCACCAACGGCAAGACCACCACCACCTACCTGCTCAAGGCAATCCTGGAGCAGGCCCTGGGGGCCAAGGTGGGACTCATCGGAACCAACCAGAACATGATCGGCCAGGAGGTCCTCCCCACGGAGCGCACCACTCCGGAATCCTTTGAGCTGCAAGGCCTGCTGGCCCAGATGCGCGCTGGCGGCTGCACCCATGTGGTGATGGAGGCGTCCTCCCACGCCCTGTATCTGGACCGGGTGTACGGCATCCATTACGCCGTGGGCATCTTTACGAACCTGACCCAGGACCACCTGGACTTCCACAAGACCATGGAGGCCTACTGTGACGCCAAGGCCATCCTGTTCCAAAACTGTGACACCGGCGTGGTGAACGCCGATGACCCCTGGACCGGACGGCTGATGGAACATGCGACCTGCAAGGTGATGACGTACAGCGAAAAGGCGGAGAGCGGCCTGCGGGCCGAGAATGTCAGTCTGGGAGCCGACCATATCGCCTTTACCGCGGTGACAGAGAACGAAAAAGTACCCATCCGGGTGAATATCCCCGGCGGATTTATGGTATATAATACCCTGGATGTGCTGGGCGCGGCTCTGGCTCTGGGAATTTCCCTGGAAAAGAGCGCCGAAGTTCTGGCCGCTGTGCCCCATGTGAAGGGCCGGGTAGAGGTCGTGCCGACGCCGGGAAAGGACTACACCATCCTCATCGACTACGCCCACAGCCCCGACGGTCTGGAAAATGTGCTGACATCGGTAAAGGGATTTGCCAAGGGGCGCACCATCGCCCTGTTCGGCTGCGGCGGCGACCGGGATAAGACGAAGCGGCCCAAGATGGGCAGAGTGGCGGCGGAGATCGCGGACTTTGCCGTGGTCACCACCGACAACCCCCGGACGGAGGTGCCTGCCGACATCATTGCCGATATTCTGCCGGGCTTTGCGGGCAGCGACACCCCTTACGTCGTGGTGGAGGACCGGATCGAGGCCATTCACTTCTGCTTGGATCACGCCCAACCGGGGGATGTCATCGTCCTCTGCGGCAAGGGCCATGAGACGTACCAGGAAGTCAATCATGTGAAGCACCACATGGATGAACGGGAGATCGTGGCGGACTATCTGAACGCCGGGAAATGACCCGCCGGAATCCACTGCACAAAAGAAGGGAAAACGCCGGGAGGATCGGCGGAAGGAGAGAGAAGAAATGGATCTGATGGCGATTTTGACATGGGCTGCCGCGCCGGTCAGCTTTTTATTGACGCTGTTTATCGGCCGGTTCGTGCTGGCGGAGCTGCGGAAGCTGAAAGCCGGACAGGAGATCCGGGAGGACGGCCCCAAGTGGCACGCCGGGAAAGCCGGCACCCCCACCATGGGCGGTATCATGTTCATCCTGGGTGCCGGCGTGGTGGTATTTTTGCTGGGCTGGGGACAGATGCTGCAGGGGGAGTTTGCCCATCTCTATGTCTACCTGTTCTCCCTGTGCTTCGGACTGATCGGCTTTGTGGATGACTACCGCAAGGTGCGCCAGCACCAGAACGAGGGCCTGACCGCCAAGCAGAAATTCCTGCTGCAGCTGCTGGCCGCCGTGGTGTTTCTGTGCCTGATGCGGTATGAGGGACTGCTGACCAACGACCTGTATGTGCCGTTCCTCCAGGTGTCCTTCACGGTGAACTGGGTGGTGTACCTGATTTTCGCGGCCTTCGTCATCGTGGGCGCCGTCAACGCGGTGAACCTGACCGACGGCATCGACGGCCTGGCTGCCAGCGTGACCTTCGTGGTCATGGTGTTCTTTACCGTGACGGCCCTGCTGTGGCATATGACCACCCTGGCGCTGTTTCCGGCGGCTCTGGCCGGCGGCCTGGCGGCGTTCTTCGTCTACAACCACCATCCCGCCAAGGTGTTCATGGGCGATACCGGAAGCCTCTTTCTCGGCGGCGCTGTGGCGGCCCTGGGCTTTGCCATGGATATGCCCCTGATTTTGATCCCTGTGGGCATCATCTATATTGCGGAGACCATGAGCGACATCATCCAGGTGGCCTATTTCAAGGCCACCCACGGCAAGCGCTTTTTCAAGATGGCGCCTCTGCACCACCACCTGGAGCTGTCCGGCTGGAGTGAAAACAAGCTGGTGGGCGTGTTTTCCGGCATGACCGCGGCGTTCTGCGTGCTGGCGTATTTGGGCGTGCTGGGAAGATATTAAGTGAGCGCAAAGCGCGAACCGCGCATTAGCGCGTCAAGTATTTTGTCCGAAGGGCAAAATCTTGAAATCGACCGAATTCAGTTCGGGCGATTTGAGTGAAATTCCAGGGCTCCCGCAAAAGCGGAGCTTTTGTGGGAAAGGAGGTGGAGGATTTGACGCAGCAGAAGCAGCGCCGCCGGCCCATGAGCCGGGAGGAAGCGCTGGAGCGGCAGGAGCGGCAGCGGCTGAGAAAGGAAAAGGAGCAGGAGAGCCGGGAACTGGCCAAGGGGCCCATCGACCTGACTTTCTGCCTTCTGGTGCTGCTGTTGACAGCCATCGGGCTTGTCATGCTGCTGTCCGCCAGTTTTCCCTCCGCCTATTATGAGACGAAGAACAACGACCCTACCTTCTACTTCCGCAAGCAGGGGATTTTCGCGGTGATGGGTGTGGCGGCCATGTTCTTGATCAGCAAGATCAATTACCAGTGGTTTCGAAAGTTCGCAAAGCCGCTGTTGTATGTCTCCGTCATTCTTTTGATCCTGGTGGCGATCCCCGGCATCGGCATTGTGCGCAACAATGCGCGGCGCTGGCTGGGCTTCCCCGGAACATCGCTTCAATTTCAGCCCTCTGAGATCGCAAAAATGGCGGTGGTACTGTATTTTTCCGACACCATCTCCAAGAAAAAAGACAAGATGCGCACCACCCGTTACGGTATCCTCCCCTATTTGCTGATCCTGGGCGTGCTGGCGGTGCTGATGATGCTGGAGCCCCACCTGTCCGGCACAGTGCTGATTTTGGGCACCGGCGCCGCGCTGATGCTGGTGGGCGGCATCCGCTGGGCCTGGGTGGGCGCGGCGGTGGGCTTTGTGGGCGGCGTGGCGGCCCTGATGCTCAGCGGCGTCATCAAATACGGCCAGTCCCGGATCGCCATGTGGCAGGATCCCTTTATCGACGCCCGGGGCGACGGCTACCAGCTCTCCCAGAGCCTGATCTCCATCGGCTCCGGCGGTTTGCTGGGCGTGGGCCTGGGCAAGAGCCGCCAGAAGTTCCTCTATCTGCCGGAGGAGCACAACGACTTTATCTTCGCCATCATCTGCGAGGAATTGGGGCTTATCGGCGCATCCATCATCATGCTGCTGTTCGCGGCGCTGATCCTGCGGGGCTACTGGATCGCCCTCCACACCCGGGACCGCTTCGGCTGTCTGCTGGTGGTGGGCGTCACCACCCTGATCGCCATGCAGGTGTTTCTGAACATCGGCGTGGTGACGGGCTTGCTGCCCACCACGGGCATCTCCCTGCCGTTTTTCAGCTACGGCGGCACGGCGCTGCTGATCCAGCTGGCGGAAATGGGGATCGTTTTGTCAGTATCACGGCAAATGAAGCCGACAAAGGCGGGGTAGGCTTTCAAGGGGGAGCAGGCCCCCTTTGCCCGCAAGAGGGACGCCCCATCCGTAAAGCAGCAGAGCTGCTAACGGCTGCGCAGTAGATTCCCCCCACCAGTCTGCGGACTGGTGAACGCCGTCCTGGGCGGCTGGGTCGGGGAATTTTTGTCAGGCGCAGAAGGTGAATTGCCCCGCAGGGGCAAGAGAGGCCCCTCTGGAGGGTGTCCTGACAAAAATGATTTGAATGATTTCTTTTGCCTCTGGCAAAAGAAATGGAGTTGATAGGATGGAAAAGAAATTAAACCGGGTCATCTTTACCTGCGGCGGCACGGCGGGGCATGTGAATCCCGCCATCGCGCTGGCACAGCTCATGCACGAAAAGGACCCGGAGACGGAATTTTTATTCGTAGGCGCGGAGCGGGGGTTGGAAAAGGATTTGGTGCCCAAGGCGGGCTATGCCTTTCGCACCGTCCACATTTCCAGTTTCCACCGCTCTTTGAAGCCAAAAGAGATCAAACACAACCTGGTGTCCCTGTGCAATCTGGTCCGCTCCCCCCGGGAGGCACGGGCCATTTTGAAGGAGTTTCGGCCTGACGTGGTGGTGGGCACCGGGGGCTACGCCAGCTTTCCCGTGGTGAAGGCCGCGGCGAAAATGGGCATCCCCACGGCGGTCCATGAGTCCAACATGGTGCCGGGCCTGACCACCGAGATGCTGGAGCCCTTCGCGGACCGCATCATGGTGGGCTTCGAGTCCTGCCGCCGGCATTACAAGCACCCGGACAAGGTGCTGGTCACCGGCACGCCGGTCCGGGGGGATTTCTTCGCACTGACGAAGGAGGAGGCCAAACGAAAGCTGGGCGTGGACGACGGCCGGCCCCTCATCGTGTCCTTCTGGGGGTCCCTGGGGGCCTCCGGCATGAACCGCCAGATGGCGGACTTCCTGGCCCTGGAGGCGGCAAAGGAGCCCTTCCACCACATCCACGGCGCCGGAAAGAGCGGATACCCGCAGATCATGGCATTGCTGAAGGAAAAAGGCGTGGAGCTGGAGCGGCACCCGTCTTTGCAGGTGCGGGAGTACATCTACGATATGGCCCCCGTCATGCGGGCGGCGGATCTGGTCATCTGCCGGGCCGGTGCCTCCACCATCAGCGAGCTGACAGCCCTGGGCGTGCCCGCCCTCATCGTGCCGTCCCCCTACGTGACCAACAACCATCAGGAGAAAAACGCCCGGGCGCTGGAGGAGGCCGGCGGCGCGGCGGTGCTGCTGGAAAAGGATAGCTCCGGCCAGGCGCTGTTTCAGGCGGTCTGCGGCATCCTCCACGACGGCGCCAGGAGAGCGGGAATGGAAAAGGCCATGGCTTCCCTGGGCATCCGGGACGCCACGGAACGCATCTACCAGGTGATCCTGAATATCACAAAGTAACCACTTTTCCCCTTTGCCCATAGGATGGGACGGTGAGACCATTTTGGGTATGGAGGGGAAGGATATGAGCCAGCTTTTGATTCGCGGCGGCAGGCCGCTGCGGGGCGAGGTCGCCATCCAGGGGGCAAAGAACAGCGTGCTGCCCATCCTGGCGGCCACCCTGCTGACCGCCGGACAGGTGGAAGTGCGGAACTGCCCCCGGCTCCGGGACGTGGACGCCTCGGTCCGCATCCTGCAGTCTCTGGGGTGTCAGGCCCGGTGGGAGGGCGCCAGTCTGCTGGTGGACACCGCCGGACTGAACGGCTGCGCCATCTCTGATACGCTCATGCGGGAAATGCGCTCCTCCGCCATTTTCCTGGGGGCTATTCTGGCCCGGTGCGGGCAGGCGGAGCTGAGCTACCCCGGCGGCTGTGAGCTGGGGCCCCGGCCCATCGACCTGCATCTCAATGGCCTGCGGGAGCTGGGCGCGGAGATCGACGACTCCGGCGGCCTGCTCCACTGCAGGGCGGCCCGGCTGCAGGGCCGTGAGCTGGTGCTGAGCCTGCCCTCCGTGGGGGCCACGGAGAACCTGATGCTGGCGGCCTGCGGCGCCGAGGGCGTCACCACCATCTGCAACGCCGCCCGGGAGCCGGAGATCGGCGACCTCCAGGACTTTTTGAATGCCTGCGGCGGCAAAGTGTCCGGCGCGGGGACCTCCGCCATTACAATTGAGGGCGGGCGGCAGCTCCACGGCTGCGCCTACACCGTGATGCCGGACCGCATCGCCGCCGCGACATACCTGTGCGCGGTGGCCTCCGCCGGGGGAGAGGGCTTCCTCCGGGGGGCCAGGGAACAGCACTTGTCCACCGTCACCGCCGTGCTGCGGGAGGCGGGCTGCGACGTCCGGAGATCGGCGGAGGGCATCGCCTGCGCCTGCCGGGGACGGCCGAAAGCGGTCCGGCCTGTCCGGACGGCGCCCTACCCGGGTTTCCCCACCGACGCCCAGGCCGTTTTGATGGCGGCGCTGCTGCGGAGCCGGGGGACCACGGTCTTTGAGGAGAATATTTTTGAGAACCGCTACCGCCATGTGGATGAGCTGACCCGCATGGGGGCGGACATCCGGGTGGCCGGACGGGTGGCGGTGGTCACCGGGACGGAGACCCTCCACGGCACGAACCTCCGGTGTACCGACCTCCGGGGCGGGGCGGCGCTGTGCGTGGCGGCGCTGGCGGCGGAGGGCCAGACCCATGTTTCCGAGATCGGACACATCGACCGGGGCTATCAGGACATCGTGGGCGACCTGCGGGACCTGGGGGCGGACATCGCCCGGATAGAGACAGAAGAGTAGGAGAACACACCATGGCAAGACGCAGAAAATCCAACCGGCGGCGGAGAGGGCACTTTGGTGTCCTCTATAAGCTGCTGTCTGTTTTGGTGATCTGCGGCGCCATCATCGCCGCGCTGACGCTGTTTTTCCGGGTGGACACCGTGGCCGTCACCGGGCAGCAGCGCTATACGGAGCAGCAGGTCCGGGAGGCCGCGGGAGTGGCGGCCGGCGACAACCTCTACCTTTTGAACAAGAATACCGTGGCAAGCAACATCGTGGAGGCCCTGCCGTATATCGAGCATATCCGCATCAACCGCAAGCTGCCGGACACCCTTTTGATCGAGGTGGAGGAGTGCGGCACCGCCCTGGCGGTCATCCAGGACGGCTATGCCTGGTACATCAGCCCCGGCGGGAAGATCGTGGAGCAGCGGGCGGCCGGAGAAGCCACGGACTGCGGCATCATTTCCGGCTGTATGCTGCTGGCGCCCTCCGTGGGCACCAGGATCGCCCTGGCCACGGAGCTCGCGGACCAGCAGGAGAGCCTGCTGTCTCTGCTGGCGGCGCTGGAGGACGCGGGAATGCTGGATGAGGTGGACGGCATCCGCCTGGACGACCCCGCCTGCATTGCCATGGACTACGCCGGACGCTTTGCGGTGGAAATGCTGTATGGGGATGATTACGCCTACAAGCTGAAAATGCTGAACGCCGCCCTGGACAGCGGCAGGATCCAGGACAATATGAAAGGCACCTTTGATATGCGCCGGGAGGACGGGCGTACTTACTTTATCCAGGATACCCGCTGACACGGCGGGAAAAACAGGTGCATCCCTGTTTTTTTCGAAAATTCAGACGAAATCACAACGGGGCACTTGACCGGGAGAAAAAAGTGTCATACAATAATACTAATCTTTGATAAAAATATTGAAAAATATTTTTATCATGGCGTATTATATAATAATACGCCATGCCGCCTTTAGCGGCAAAGAATAGTATTGAACGGCATTTTCAGCGGCTTTGCCGCTGGGCCGCAAATGCGGCCCAATAAAACAATTTTATTGTTTTATTGAAAATTAGTATAAACTAAATCCTTATAGAATACAGGATATTGCGGCAAAGCGCGCGGTATCATACAAATGATAGCAGGAGGCACCACTATGGCATTTGGATTGGAAACCGGTCCCGATACCGTTGTTAATATCAAAGTCATCGGCGTTGGCGGCGGCGGCAACAACGTGGTCAACCGCATGGTCCGCTCCGGCACGAAGGGTGTGGACTTCGTGGCGGTGAATACCGACAAACAGGCCCTGAACGTGTCCAGCGCTACATATAAAATTCAGATCGGCGAGAAGCTGACCCACGGCCAGGGCGCCGGCTCCGACCCTGAGGTGGGCCGCAAGTCCGCCGAGGAGAGCCGCAACCAGATCGCGAAGGCGCTGGAGAACACTGACATGGTGTTCATCACCGCCGGCATGGGCGGCGGCACCGGCACCGGCGGCGCACCCATCGTGGCGGAGATCGCTAAGGAAATGGACATCCTGACGGTTGCTGTCGTGACCAAGCCCTTCGGCTTTGAGGGCCGCCGCAGGATGCAGCAGGCCGAGGCGGGCATCGCCGAGCTGGAGGGAAAGGTGGACTCTCTCGTCATCATCCCCAACGAGCGCCTCAAGCACGCCACCGACCAGAAGATCACCTTTGCCAACGCGTTTGAAATTGCCGACGATGTGCTGCGCCAGGCGGTGCAGTCCATCTCCGACCTGATCCGGGACACCGGCTTCATCAACCTGGACTTTGCCGACGTCACCGCCATTATGAAGAACGCGGGCATGGCCCACATGGGCGTTGGCCGGGCCGCCGGCAAGGGCAAGGCCGAGGAGGCCGCCAAGATGGCCATTTCCAGCCCCCTGCTGGAGACCTCCATCGAGGGCGCCAAGGGCGTGCTCATCAACGTCACCGGTTCCATGGACATCGGCCTGGAGGAGGTCGAGCAGGCCGCCAGCCTGGTGCAGCAGGCTGTCCATCCCGACGCCCTCACCATCTTTGGCGCCACCTTCGACGAGACGCTGGACGACGAGATCCGCGTGACGGTCATCGCCACCGGCTTTGACAAGGCTCCCGGCGAAACGCCCGCGCCCAGGGCCGCGGCCCAGGCGGCGGAGACGGCTGCTTCCGCACCCGCGCCCCAGCCCTTGAAGGAAGAGGACGTGCCCAAGCCCGAGGAGGAGAGCGACCCCTTCGATGATATTTTCAAAATTTTCAACAAGCGCGACTGATTGTAAAAACTGGAAAGACCCGCAGGCTTTTGCCTGCGGGTCTTTTATTTTTTCCCGTATCACGGCAAAGGCAATGGGAACCATGGCGGCGCTGCCGCATTTTGCTGGGTGTGTCCGCCGCCGTTTCGCAGAAGATAATCATGCCGGAACATCCGGCAGTTTGTCATTTTTTTTCAGAAAGGAGTGTTTTTCGGATTGTATGGAACATCGCAAATGGCGAAACGGCTCCTGCGGTTTGGAACAGCCTGCCTCGCCGCGCTTCTGGCGTGCTCCGCAAGTGTGGCCATGGCCGCTGAAGTGACGCCCAGGATGCTGGTCCCGGTGGGGCACACCGTGGGCATCAAGCTGTTTTCCAAGGGCGTAGTGGTGGTCAAGCTCTCCGACGGCGGCACCCCGGCCAGGACCTGCGGGCTGCGGACCGGAGACGTCATCATCCAGTGCGGCGGCAGCACCGTCACCTCCTCGGAGCAGTTTCAGTCCCTTCTGCAGACCTGCGGCGGCACCGCGGAGCTGGAGGTGCGGCGGAACGGGAACAGCGTGACGCTGTCCGTGGAGCCGGAGCGGAATGACCAGGGCGTCTACTGCATCGGCGCCTGGATCCGGGACAGCATGGCGGGCATCGGCACCATGACCTATTATGACCCGGCCACCGCCACCTTCGGCGCTCTGGGCCACGGCATCACCGATGTGGACACCGCCCAGCTCATGCCGTTTTCCAATGGCTCCATCCTGCCCTCTACGGTCAAAGCGGTGAAAAAGGGCGAGGCGGGCTCCGCCGGGGAGCTGCGGGGCGACTTTGATCTGACAGGCGATTTGGGAGACCTGTACGCCAACACCGCCAGCGGCGTGTTCGGCACGCTGGATGGGGACTACGCCCCGGCCCAGGCCCAGGCGGTGCCCACAGGCGAGCCGGAGACCGGCGCGGCCGTCATCCGCTCCAACATCCGGGGGGACGAGGTGCGGGAGTACACCGTTGAAATTTTGAAAACCGTGCCGAATTCCAGGGACGGACGGGATATGGTACTCTCCGTCACCGACCCGGAACTGATTGAAGCCACGGGCGGCATCGTGCAGGGAATGAGCGGCAGCCCCATTTTGCAGAACGGGAAGCTGGTGGGCGCCGTGACTCACGTTTTATTGAACGATCCGACTAAAGGATATGGAATTTCCATCGAAACTATGCTGAAAGCATCATAAATCGCAAAAAGGAACGGGCGGAGAAACCTCCGCCCGCTCCTTTTTGTGGACAAATGTGCGGATACTATATATAATCAAATTAAGAAATAAATGACCCGTGCCGAAAGGAGGCAGCTGTGATGGAGCTGATGGAGGAGCTGGAGCGGTATCAGCCCTGGAACGAGCAAGAGGAGCGGGACCGGGCGGAGATCCTGCGGCGGCTGAAAAGCGGCGAGGAGCTGTATGGCCGGGAAAATCTGTCGGCCCACCTGACATCGTCTGCCTGGGTGGTCAGCCCCGACCGGCAGCGGGTGCTGCTGGCCTATCACAACCTCTACGACTCCTGGGCGTGGCTGGGCGGCCACGCCGACGGAGAGCGGGACCTGCTGGCCGTGGCGCTGCGGGAGACGCGGGAAGAGAGCGGACTGGAGGCTGTGCGGCCTGTATCGGAGCGGGTCTACTCTGTGGAGATCCTGACGGTGGACGGCCACGAAAAGCGGGGCGTCTATGTGCCCAGCCATCTGCACCTGAACGTGACCTATCTTCTGGAGGGCGATCCGGCGTCGCCGGTACGGTGCCGGCCGGAGGAGAACAGCCGGGTGGGCTGGTTCGCCCTGGCGGACGCGCCGGCGGTGTCCTCGGAGCCCTGGATGCGGGAGCGCATCTACCGGAAGCTCAACGCCAAGCTGTCGGCATTCCCGCCGATGAATCTGCAGTAATTGACCGAAAAAGTTCCAAAAATGATAAAAAACAGACGATTCGTTTGAAAAGTGTCGAAGGATTCTTGGGATTTATTTACAGTCCCATATTGAAAAAACTGTAAATTTATGCTAATTTATAGGAAAGCGGATGTGAAGGGTCACGAATCCGTCACAATGCGGAAAATACGGAAAGGCAGGGTAACATGGACAAAAGGAAAACTGTTTTACTGGCTGATGCTAACGAAGAATTCCGCACCATGCTGCGGGAAGAGATAGAGAGATCAGAAGAATTTACAGTGGTGGGTTCTGTGGGGGACGGCGCGGAAGCGCTGTCGGTTTTAACACAGCGCAGACCTGATCTGCTGGTGCTGGACTTGATGCTTCCCGGAATGGACGGCCTGACGCTGCTGCGGCAGGCGCAGGAGCAGGGGCCTCTGCCGAAGGTGGTCATCACCTCCGCTTTCTGCACCGACCGGGTGGTGAGCGACGCCATGGCGCTGGGTGTCAGCTATTTCATGCCCAAGCCCTGTGAGATCGGAACACTGCTGGACCAGATGAGAAATGTGTTTGACCAGCCCACCACGCCGGAGGAGCGGACCGCGGCATTAAAAAACCTGGTCACCTCCGTCATCCATGAAATCGGCGTGCCCGCCCATATCAAGGGCTACCAGTATCTGCGGGAGGCCATTATGATCGCCGTGGACGATATGGAGGTCATCAACGCCGTGACGAAGGTGCTGTATCCGGCGGTGGCCAAGCGGTTCGGCACCACGCCCTCCCGGGTGGAGCGGGCTATCCGCCACGCAATCGAGGTGGCCTGGGACCGGGGCGACCTGGAGACGCTGCAGAAGTATTTTGGCTACACGGTCAGCAACACCAAGGGCAAGCCCACCAACTCGGAGTTCATCGCCATGATCGCCGACCGGCTGGTGCTGGAGCAGAAGAACGGCCGGGGATTGACCATCTAAGTGCATATCAAAAAAGGAGAGGCGGAAGCCTCTCCTTTTTCATGTATGGGGCGCCAGCTTTTTTCCCACAACGGCCCGCTGGGCGTCGGTGAGCTCCCGATTTGGCTCGAACTCCACGATACGGTCGCCGTAGAGGAGAAGGAAATCACCGGAGGGAGCATGCTCGCTGCCAAAGTACCGGCGGTAGGCGGCGTCGGCGCCCCAGGCGGTGGGGTCCTCCGGCTCCCAGCTCCGGTGGATCGTGAGCTTGTGGGTGCTGATGTAGCCCACCAGGTCGGTATTTTCCAGGTAGTCCTGGATGACCGTGTCCCGCAGCCAGGGGCGGCGGATGTCCGTGACGGTGTAGCTCAGCGTGACCTGCGGCTGGCCGACGACCTCCCGGCAGTTCAGACGGGAGAGAAAATATGTCCGGGTCTCTATCAGGTCCCGTGAGACGTGTTCGTAGCTTTCGCCCGTCAGGTCTTCCAGCGTCAGGGGCAGGTCAATGGGATGGACGTCGTACTCGCCGCCCTGCCAGGTGTAGGTCTCCCGCCACGGCTCGTCCTGTACCAGACGAACGGCGCCCCGGTTTACACCCAGAATGATCGCCAGAGCCACCAGGAAGCTGAGAATTTGCGTCACGAGACGGTTGACCTCCGTGGTCCAGCCGGTGCGCCGTAGGAGATACCGCAGCCCCGCCAGCAGCCCTTGCAAAGCAACGACAACCACAAGGACGATGACCAGAAGAAGGGCTATCCGGGGGCTGACAGAAAAGAACAGGGAGAGCAGACAGGCGTCCGACAGCAGCTCAAAGGTCAGCCGCAGACGCCGGTGGTCCTGGGTGGGAGTGAAGCGGCCTTCCTCGTCCGCGATTCGCCGGGCTTTACGGCGCCAGAGGAAGTAGGAGGCAATTTCCACCGCACAGAGCAGGCTCACCAGGGGCCAGAGGGCCAGCGTACTCAGGAAGCCGGGATTGGCCAGGCTGTCCGTTGGATGGCGCCAGAAGTCCGGCAGCTCCCGAATCAGCTGGAACAGGGACAGCGCCAGCAGGATGCCGTAGCTGATGAGAAAGTTTTTCTTCATGGCCCGGTGGACGGCCTCCACCTGCACCGCGGCGTCGGTCTCGATGGGGGTGGGGGCTTCCGCTTCGCTGGAGAAAATCAGCATCTGGGACCAGCTGGCAGCCAGCGTCCAGCCCGCTTCGGCGCAGTAGTCCTGGAAGGTCTGCTGTTCCTCACCGGGGCCGCAGTCGAACTCTGAGGCGGGGGCGAAGTAGATGACAGAGAAGTGCACCGCCTTCGGCTTTGCCCGGTGGTAGGTCCAGAAAAAGCGGCCCATTTTCTCCACCATCCAGCCCCTGGCGGCCATCTGCTCCAGATGGCTTTCCATGCCGGTGCGGTCGTAGAAGGAGTAAAGAATGTACTCCCGTTTCTTGCGCAGCATGGCTCAGTCGCCTCCTCTCAGGGCTTCGGCGGCGGTGGACATCATGTCCTCCGTGACGGTCCAGTCCCAGTCGAACTGCACCTCCGCCATGCGGTCCGGCCAGCAGACCAGGAATTGGTTGGAGGGCTCTCCGGCATAGTAGAGCCGGTAGACCTCGTCCGTGTCCCAGGCGGGGGCGTCGATGAGGCGGTATTCGTCCCAATTCTCCCGGGGGAGCTCCTTGTTGTGCCGCTCCACCCAGGAGAGGAAGTCCTTTTTGCACAAATCATAGAGGAACCCGGCCTTTACGGTGACGGTCTCGTATTCCAGGTCGGGCAGGTCCCTGGACTCATCCATCCGGGGGCGCTGGGAGTAGATCCCTTGGGTCAGCAGGAAGGAACTGTTCACGCGGGCCTCGGTGGACCAGCGGTCATAGTCCGTCTCCGTCAGGTCCTCAATGCGCAGGGGGATGTCGTCATGGTAGACCGACCAGGTCCAGCCATGGTATTCGTAGGTCTCCGCCGGCGGGTGGTCCTCCAGCCAGCCGGAGCCGGAATTGCGGAAAACCAGGGCCATCACGCCCGCCATGCCGCCCACGGTCAGGGCGATGATGATGCCGTAGGTGACGGCAATGTTTGCCCAGCGGGGGGCTTTCAGGCGCTTCATGGCATCCTTGGCGGCGAAGGACAGCAGGAGAATGAGACCCATGTAGAGGAGCATCCCCGCCATCAGCAGGAACATGCCCCGGGAACTCCAATAGGAGGCCAGCAGCCACAGGACGATGACGCAGGACCACACCATCACCAGGATATTCAGCCACCGCATGCTCCGCAGGTCCGGCAGGGGGGAGCCTGCCTCCGCCGCTGTCCGGGCTTTCCGCAGCCAGCGGTAGTATCGGGTCAGCTCCGCGACGATGAGCACGTCCAGAGGCAGCCAGTTCAAAACGGCGGAGAGGCTGGCGGTGCTGGACAGGGTGTCCACGGGGTCCGTCCAGATTTGATAGCACTGAAAAAGGATTTGGAACAGGGACAGGGCCAGCAGCACCCAATAGCTGCCGACAAAGCCCCGCTTCACGCACCGCCGGATATTGGCGAGCTCCACCGCCGGGTCCGTCTCAATGGGGACGGCGGCTTCCTCCTCGGTGTAAAAAATCTGTACCTGGGCGGACTCTGCCGCCAGGTGCCAGCCAGCGGCGGCGCAGTAGTCCCGGTAGGTCTCCAGCCCCTCCGTGGGCTGTGGGTCAAACTGGGAGGCGGGGAAAAAGACGAGGGCGAACCGCAGCTTCTTCGGCTCCGCCCGGCGGTAGCGCCAGCTCCACCCGCCGATATTTTCCAGCATCCAGCCCTGGGCGGCCATGTCTGAGAGATGGGCGGTGATGGCGGTCCGGTCCAAATAGCTGTACAGGGGCATCCATTCCCGTTTCGTGTTTTTCATGCGTCCGTACCTCCTGTCTGCGCTTCGTAGTCCGCTGCCAGCGTTCGCAGGCGGCGGTATTCGTCCTCCAGGGCCTTTTGACCCGCCTCTGTGATGCGGTAGCTCCGCTTCCGGCCCTCCACCTTTGTCTCGATGATGTAGCCCACCTGGACAAAGCTCTCCAGCAGGTTATACAGCGTGCCGGGGCCCACGGATACCCGGCCACAGGTCAGCTCCGCCACCCGTGCCATGATGTCCGCGCCGCACTGCTCCCGCCGCAGGCACAGCAGGATGTAGAACATCTGCTCCGTCAAAGTCTGAAATTTCTCCCGGGCCATGAAGTGCCCTCCCTTATATCGAATATCGTTATTTCTGGAAACAGTATATTATCGAATATCGTTATTGTCAAGAGGGGAAGCGGTTTTTCCCGGCGGGGTTGCCTTTTTGGAGGGGGTATGGTATGCTGAAAACTGCTATTAAATACGAAAGAGGAGATCAACGATGACATATACTTTCCGGCCCCGGGGCGTCTGCTCCCAGGAAATGCGGGTAGAGGTGGACGACCAGGGCATCATCCGGGAGCTGCAGGTCCTGGGCGGGTGCAGCGGCAACCTCCAGGGCATCGCCTCCCTGGTGAAGGGAATGCCCGCTGAGGAGGCCATCAAGCGGCTCAAGGGCATCCACTGCGGCTTTAAGCCCACCTCCTGCCCGGACCAGTTCGCCCGGAATCTGGAAAAGGCCATGGCGGAGGCGAAGGCATGAAGATCGTGTTGGTCATCGACCAGTTTGACGATGCCAACAACGGCACGACCATCAGCGGCCGGCGTTTCGCCGCGGCGCTGAAGGAACACGGCAACGAGGTGCGGGTGATCGCCACCGGCAAGCCCGCCGATTACAAGTACGCGGTGCGGCAGATGAAATTTCCCCCGGTGGTGGAACATCTGGTCACCAGCCAGGGCATGCGGCTGGCCATCCCTAACAAGCATGTCTTTGAGAAGGCGGCGGCCTGGGCCGACGTGGTACACTTTATGATGCCCTCGCCCCTGGCGGTGATGGGATTGAAGCATGTGGAGCGGCTGGGCATCCCCCATACGGCGGCTTTCCACTGCCAGCCGGAAAACATCACGTTCACTTTCCACATGGGCAACAGCAAGCGGGCCAACGATTTTGTATATGAAAAGTTCCGGGATACCTTTTTTAACCGGTTCGGACATATCCACTGCCCCAGCAAGATGATCGCGGACCAGCTCCGCCAGCATGGATATACTTCCCAGCTTCATGTCATCTCCAACGGCATCAGCCCCCAGTACACCTACGGAAAGCTGCCCAAGGAGGACTGGATGCAGGGCTATTTCAACGTGCTGATGGTGGGCCGGTACGCCGGAGAGAAGCGGCAGGACGTGCTGATCGAGGCCGCCGCCAGGTGCCGCCACGCAAAAGAAATCCAGGTCATCCTGGCGGGCAAGGGGCCGCTGGAGAAGAAGTACCGCCAGATGGCGGAGAAGCTGCCTAACCCTGTGGTCATGGGCTTTTATGAGCCGGAGCGGTTGCTGGACATCCTCCATATGGCGGACCTGTACGTCCACACCTCCGACGCGGAGATCGAGGGCATGAGCTGTACGGAGGCCTTTGCCTGCGGCCTGGTGCCCGTCATCGCCGTGGCGCCCCGGTCCGCCACCTCCCAGTTTGCCCTGGACGAGCGGAGCCTGTTTCCCGGCGGGGACAGCGGCGCCCTGGCGGAGCGCATCGACTGGTGGATCGAACACCCCCGGGAGCGGCAGGAGATGGAACTGAAATACGCCGAGCACGCCAAGCAGTACACTCTGGAGCGGTCCATTGAACTGACGGAGGAGATGTTCCGCCAGGTCATCGAGGAACAGAAGGAACTGAATCAGACCAAACCGTAAAACACAGGACGGCGAACGCCTTTCACAGGCGTCCGCCGTTTTTCATATACTGGCACAGCAAAGGAAGTGAGGCGATCACAATGGCTTTTTCTGACCGGGAGCTGTTGGCGCGCCTGATCCAGTGCGAAGCCGGCGGAGAGGGAGAGAACGGCATGAAGGCGGTGGCGGGCGTGGTGATGAACCGGGTCCACGCCAAGGGCGGCGAGTACGCCCGGGTGGGCCAGGGCAGCATCCGCAACATCATCTTCCAGCCGTATCAGTTCGTCTGCGCCAGCGAGACGGAGGGCGGGGCCTACAACCCCCAGAATATTTACAATATGCGTCCCGAACAGATACATTTTGACATTGCTGACTGGGCCATCGCGGGGAACCGGCTGCCGGATGTGGCCGAATCCCTGTGGTTTTACAATCCTTTCGGCCCCACTTGCAGATCCTTCTTCCCGTCGGATGTGGGATACTGGCAGACGCGCATCGGCGATCATTGCTTCTATAATCCGACGAATGCTTATTACAAGACTTGAGAGGTGTCGATATGGTACATTATCAGGATATGTATACGCCGGGGAATCCCCGGACAAAGGATTGGAGCACGGAGATCACGCCCTCCGGCCAGCGGCGGGCCCCCGTCATGGTGGGGACGGAACCGGGCCGGAACACCACCGGGATGACCAGCCCGGCGGTAGTCACGCCGCCGGAGCTGTCGGATATGCAGAACGACCTGCCCATGGAGGTCATCCAGGCCCCTACCTCCGTGGGCGAGGCATACCTGGGCTCCTGGAAGGCCCTGCTGTCCCGCTATGAGGGCAGCTACGTGGTGGCGACCTTCCTGGTGGGGACCCAGAACACGGTGTCCTGGGAGGGCATCTTGTTCGACGTGGGGAACGACTACCTCACCATCTACCAGGAGGCCAGGGACCGCTATATCGTCAGCGATTACTACTCCCTGAAGTTCATCGAATTCTACGACATCCAGCGCCGCCGCCGCTGCGCCGAGCTGCTCCGGGAGGACGGCTGGCAGAGCAATGGTCTGAGCGACAGCATGGGGGGCGGCGTCGCCGGCGGTATGGGCGGCGGTGTGAACGGCGGCATGGGAGGCATGACCCGGCGCTGAAAAGGGGATTGCGGAATGGAGGGAAGTGTGCTAAAATCCGGGTATCAAAAGAGAAAAAGGAGATTTTTCCATGGATTTTGCAAAGCTGTCGGCAGAGCGCTATTCCCTGCGCAAATACAGTGACCGCCCCGTGGAGGCGGAGAAGCTGGCCCTCATTCTGGAGAGCGGCCGCAACGCCCCCACCGCCCACAACAACCAGCCCCAGCGCATCTTCGTTCTCCAGAGCCCCGAGGCCCTGGAGAAGGCGGACGCGTGCATGGGCTCCCACTTCCACCCCCCGGTCATCCTGGCGGTGGCCTATGACCCGGCGGTGTCCTGGCACCGGGAGCACGACGGCAAGGATCACGGCGAGATCGACGCCGCCATCGTAGCCACCCAGATGATGCTCCAGGCGGCGGACCTGGGCCTTGGCACCACCTATGTCGGCATGTTCGACCCGGAGAAGCTGAAAGAGGCATTCCCGGAGATGGCCGGCCTGGGCATCACCGCCCTGCTGACCCTGGGCTACCCGGCGGAGGGCGCCCATCCCGCCCGGCTCCACAGCGACCGCAAGCCCCTGGAGGAGCTGGTGAAGTACCTGTGATAAAAAAGCTGAGACTGCAAAGCAGTCTCAGCTTTTTTCGTTTATCTCCGGCGGCCCCGGTAATTGCGGCGGCGGCTGTACCCCACGCTGCGGCCGTAGCGGTAGCGCCGGCGGCTCAGCAGCAGCTTCCACACCAGGAAGACCACCAGCAGCACCACCAGCACGATGATAGCAACCCGGACGGAGGTTTTGGAGAAGAAATCCTTCACATCCCGCCAGAGGGTCATCAGGCGGTCGGCCTCCACATCGTGCATGGCCAGCAGGTTCACTGTGGCGTAGACCTTGCCGTCATAGCTCAGCTCCAGGGTGCCCAGGACATCGCCGGTAGAGACGGGGGCTTCCACCGGGTCGTCGTAGAGGGTGACCTTCCGCTCCAGGTCCTCCGCGTTCAGGCCGTTGGGCATCAGAACTTCTATTTCCCTGGCGGGATGGACGGTGACGTGGTCCAGCTTGGAGAGGGTGACGGGTACCTCCTGGATGGGCTCGTCGGGGTCGATGATGGTCTTGTAAGTAAAGTTGTCAAAGCCGTAGTTGAACATCCGGGTGGTCTCGGAGAAGCTGCGGATGTTGCCCACGCCGTTTTCCTCCACCCGGTCGGCGCCCAGGATGACGCTGATGAAGCTGAGGCTGCCCCGGGTGGCGGAGGACACCAGACAGTGGCCCGCCGCGTCGGTGGAGCCAGTCTTGATGCCGTGGGCCTCGGTGTTCCGGTAGCCGATGACCCGCCAGTTGGACAGCAGGTGGTTGGTGGTATACAGGTTCCGCTCGCCGCTCATGTTCGTGGCGGGGATGGTGGTGGCGGCCGTGTCGCAGATGGTCATAAAGTCGGGGTATTCCATGGCGGCCTTCGTGATAAGGTACATATCCCAGGCGGAGGTGTAGTGCTGGGGGTCGTGGAGGCCGTTGGGATTCGCGAAATGGGTGTTTTCACAGCCAAGCTCCGCCGCCTTGTCGTTCATGGCGGACACAAAGGCGTTGACAGAGCCGGAGACAGCCTCCGCCAGAACATCGCAGGCCTCGTTTGCGGAGACCACCAGCATGCAGTACAGCAGGTCCCGGACCGGCATGGTCTCGCCCACCTTGATGCCGGCGGAGCTGCCGTCGGAGGACAGGCCGCTCAGCGCCGTGGCGGTGGCGGTCAGGGGTTGGTCCATGGTCAGTTTGCCCGCGTCAACGGCCTCCAGGGTCAAAAGCGCGGTCATGATCTTCGTCAGGCTGGCGGGGTACAGCTCCTGATGCTCGTTTTTGGCGTAGACCACCTCGCCGGTGTTGGCGTCCACCAGCAGGGCGGCTTTCGCCAGGATGTCCGGGTCCTCCGGCAGGACGGGGCCGTCCGTGCCGTCGGCGGAGGCAAAGGGCACGGCCCACAGGCTCATCACCAGGGCCACCAGCAAAAAAACAGAGAAAAAGCGTTTTGTTTTCATGTGCATCTCCCGTAAAGTATGATATAATCACTTCAGAGTACGCCCAAATGGGCTATGGATACCGGCCAAATCATGCCGGGTTTCGACAGATACATATAGTATAACAAATAATCCGCGGGAGTTCAACAGGGATGGAAGCTGGAAAAATCACGAAAACAGAATGGCTGCTTCTGGGGTTGACCGGCCTGTTTCTGTGCATCCTGCTGGGACTGTTTGTCCATGACCGGCAGACGGCCCCGCCGGTGGAGACGGAGGTGCAGGTGCCCCAGGAGGAGATTTTGCCGGACCTGTCGCCCCTGGACCTGAACACGGCCACCGCGGAGGAGCTGGCAACGCTGCCGGGCATCGGCGCGGAGCTGGCGGGCCGCATCGTGGCCTACCGGGAGGCCCACGGCGGCTTTGACAGCGTGGAGGAGATCATGGAGGTGTCCGGTATCGGGGAGGGCAAATTCGCCGCCCTGGAGGGCCGCATCACAGTGGAGGATACGAAATGAAAATTTTGGTGGTAGACGACGAGCGGACATTGGTGAAGGGCATCAAATTCAATCTGGAGAACGAGGGCTATCAGGTGGAGTGCGCCTACGACGGCGCCGCCGCCGTGGAGCTGGCCCGGAACGACAAGTTCGACCTGCTCATTCTGGATGTGATGATGCCGGAGGTGGACGGCCTGGAAGCGTGCATGCGCATCCGGGAGTTTTCCAATGTGCCCATCATCATGCTGACGGCCAAGAGCGAGGACGCGGACAAGCTGATGGGCTTTGAGTGCGGCGCGGACGACTACCTGACCAAGCCCTTCAACATCCTGGAGCTGAAGGCCCGGGTCCGGGCGCTGCTGCGCCGGGCCGCCGGCGTCCAGCGGAGCCGGGGCGCCGTGCTGACGGTGGGGGACCTGTCGTTGAACACCGAGGAGCGGGTGGCCATCCGGGACGGGGAGACCGTGGAGCTCACCGCCAAGGAGTACGACCTCATCGAGCTTCTGATGCGCAATCCCCGGCGGGTGTACAGCCGGGAGAACCTGATGAACGTGGTGTGGGGCTATTCCTACGCCGGAGACTACCGGACGGTGGACGTCCACATCCGCCGCCTGCGGGAAAAACTGGAGAAGAACCCGGCGGAGCCGGACCACATTATGACCAAGTGGGGAGTGGGGTACTATTTCAAAGGATAAGCCAAGGCTGTGGGGCAGCCTTCAGGCCAAATTCGGCCTGAGCTACATCCTCATCATCGCGGCGGTGCTGATCCTGCTGAACACCTACCCGCTGCTGGTGTCCGAGAACATGGTGTTCCGCTCCAAGGAGGCCACCATGCAGGGCAGCGTGTCCGTCATGGTCTACTCCCTGTCCGGCCTGGACAAGCTGAACGAGGAGAACGTGGCGGCGGCCATGGCGGTGGTGGAGGAGACGGGCCTTTCCCGTATCCTGGTGACGGACAGCGCGGGAAAGGTGCTGTATGACACCCGTGAGACCGGCAGCGCCGTGGGACGGTACGCCCTGTACACGGAGATCGTCCAGGCGCTGACGGGAAACGACACCTTTTCCTGCATCTACAAAAACGGCGCCTTCCGCAGCCGGGCGTCCTCGCCGGTGCTGTACCAGAACCAGATCATCGGCGCGGTGTACGCCTACGAGTACGACACGGAACAGGCGGCGCTGCTGGAGGGCCTCCAGGGGAACCTGCTGCGGCTCAGTGCCGTCATCGGCGTGGTGGTATTGCTGCTGAGCCTGGTGCTGTCCCGGGCGCTGACGAAGAAGATCGGCCAGCTGCTCACGGCCATCCGCCAGGTGCGGGAGGGCGCGTACAGCCACCGGGCGGAGATCAGGGGCCGGGACGAGATCGCCCAGATCGGCGAGGAGTTCAACAGCCTGACCGACCGGCTCCAGACCATCGAAAATGCCCGGCGCCGGTTCGTGTCCGACGCCTCCCATGAGCTGAAAACGCCGCTGGCGGCCATCCGGCTGCTGACGGATTCCATTTTGCAGACCGACAACATCGACCCGGACACCACCCGGGAATTCGTGTCCGACATCGGACGGGAGGCGGAGCGGCTCAGCCGCATCACGGAGGACCTGCTGCGCCTGACCCGGCTGGACAACAGCGTGCTGGACGCGGCCTCCGTGGTGGATGTGCTGCCGGTGCTGGAGCAGGTGCTGCGGATGATGGGCCTGGTGGCCCAGGAAAAGGGCGTGGACCTGACCTACGACGCGGCGGAGGGCTGCACGGTGCTGTCCTCCCGGGATGAGCTTCACCAGGTCATCTACAACCTGGTGGACAACGCGGTAAAGTATACCCCCGCGGGCGGCGCGGTCCAGGTCTCCCTGGAGCTGGAGCAGGGACAGGTGGTATTGTCCGTGGCGGACAACGGGAGCGGCATCCCGGAGGCCGACCTGCCCCGCATTTTCGAACGGTTTTACCGGGTGGACAAGGCCCGCTCCCGGGCCGCTGGCGGCACGGGCCTGGGCCTGTCCATCGTCAGCGACACGGTGAAGCGGCGGGGCGGCACGGTAGAGGCCGCCAACCGGCCTGAGGGCGGCGCGGTGTTCACTGTCCACTGGCCTGTTGCGAAAGGAGGAGACGCGGTATGAAACGGTGGATGTGTCTCCTTTTGAGCGCCGCTTTGCTGCTTTTGGCGTTGGGCTGCGCCCAGAAGACCGAGGAGGAAGCGGAGGGCTATGACCTGTACTTCCTGCGGGCGGAACCGGAAATGGGCGGCGGCGCCCTGCAGGCGGAAAAGGCATACCTGCCGGAGCTGGAGAATGCCGATCCGGAGGAGACGGCGAAGGGCCTGATGGAGGCCCTTTTGCAGGGGCCGCTGGACGGGGCGCTGAAGAGCGCCGTTCCGATGGGCACCAGCCTGCTCTCTTTAGAGGTATCGGGCGGCCGGGCGCTGGTGGATGTGTCCGCGTCCTACGGCAGCCTGTCCGGTGTGGCGCTGACCCTGGCGGATTACGCCGTGACGATGACGCTGACCCAGGTGCCGGAGATCAGCTCCGTGAAGATCACCGTCCGGGGGCAGGAGCTAGCCTACCGGAACAAACAGACCTTTGTCTCCCGGGATGTGCTGCTGCTGCCGGAGGAGGATGTGGTGGGCACGGTGCAGGCCGTGCTGTACTTCCTGGATGAAAACGGCGTACTGGCCCCCGAGGAGCGGACGCTGGAGCTGTACGAGGGCGATACCCAGGTGTTTGCCGTGGCCCGGGCGCTGGAGAACGGGCCGGAGAGCAAGAAGCTGTCCGCCGTGCTGCCGGAGGGCTTCCGGGTGCGGTCCGTGTGGCTGGAGGAGGACGTGTGCTATGTGAACCTGTCCTCGTCCCAGCTGGAGACGCTGGCGCCGGAGGCGGACCTCCAGACGGCGGCGGATTCCCTGGCGCGGT
This sequence comes from Oscillibacter valericigenes, assembly GCF_021531435.1. Classification (GTDB taxonomy): domain Bacteria; phylum Bacillota; class Clostridia; order Oscillospirales; family Oscillospiraceae; genus Oscillibacter; species Oscillibacter valericigenes_B. Next base: position 68,862 of record NZ_JAFBIS010000006.1, on the reverse strand, counting down.
CCCTGTGTTCTTTGGACACGGTGGACGAGGTCCGGTTCCTGGTGGACGGCGAATTCGGCCGGTGGTACGGTTCGGTGGACATCAGTGAGCCGTATGTGTTTGCGGGCTGAGAGACAAAATCGGGTGGGGAGCATCCCCACCCGATTTTTATGTTCCGAAAAAAATGCGCACCGCCAGGGCGGAGGCAATAAAGCCCGTCAGGTCCGCGGCCAGGGCTGCGGGGATGGTGTGGCGGGTCTTGTGGATGCCGGCGGAGCCGAAATAGACGGCAATGGTGTAAAAGGTGGTCTCCGTGCTGCCCAGCATCACCGCCGCCACCCGGCCCACATAGCTGTCCGGGCCGTAGGTGTACATCAGGTCGCTGGCCACCGCCAGGGCGCCGTTGCCGGATACCGGGCGCACCAGCATCAGCGGCGCGGTCTCCGGCGGGATGCCGATGCGCTCCAGCAGCGGGGCGAACAGGCCGGAGAGCCACTCCATGGCTCCGGAGGCCCGGAACATGCTCACCGCTGTCAGCAGCCCCACCAGAGCGGGAATGACCCGCAGCAGCACCGTCAGACCCGCTTCCGCGCCGTGGGTCAGGGCGCCGTATACATCCACCCGCTTGCCCAGGCCGAATGATGCCACACCCGCCAGCAGGACGGGAATGACCAGGGAGCTGAGGCTCATGGCCGGCTCCTCCCCGCCCGGGACAGCAGCCGGGCGGCGGTCAGCCCCGCCGCCACCGACAGCACCGATGCCAGCCACACGGCGGGCAGGATGTCGAAGGGCGTCCGGCACCCGGCGGCGGCACGGACGGAGGCAATGGTGGCGGGGATGAGCTGGATGGAGGCGGTGTTCAGCACCACCAGCAGGCACAGCTCGTCGCTGGCGGTGCCGCCGCAGCCCCGGGACATCCGCTGGGCGGCCCGGATGCCCAGGGGCGTGGCCGCGTTGCCGAGGCCCAGCAGATTGGCGGAGACGTTGGCGGAAATGGCCGCCAGGGTCTCCTCGTCCCGGCAGGCGTTCGGCAGCAGCCGCCGCAGCAGAGGGCGGAAGGTCCGGGACAGGGAGGCGGACAGGCCGCAGGCGCTCATGACCTCCATCACGCCGCTCCAGAGGCACAGGACGCCCGCCATGGAGATGCTCAGGTCAATGGCGGAGCGGGCCCCTTCCAGGGCGGCGTTTGCCACGGCGTCCAGGCTCCCGGTGAGCAGGCCGAACACCAGGGAAAGCACCACCATTCCTGTCCAAACCCAGGCCATAGCCATAGAAAAACCTCCTTTTTCGACATTTATGAACGAAATCTTAAATTTTAGGATTTGAATTGACATATTCTGACGGAATGTGGTATGTTTAGAAAAGCCAGAGGGAAATACAGGAAAGGGGAATCGCTGTGAAATCTACCGGTATTGTGAGGAAAGTCGATGAGCTTGGGCGTATCGTGCTTCCCATTGAGATGCGCCGCACGCTGGATATTGCGGAAAAGGATGCACTGGAAATCTATGTTGAGGGCTCGTCCGTCATTCTGAAAAAATACAAGCCCAGCTGCATTTTCTGCGATGCCACCAAGGACATTACGGTGTTCAAGGGGAAGAACGTATGTCCCAAGTGTCTGAAGGAGCTCAAAAGCCTGTGAGTGCTGCCACGCTCAAATAGATAAGGCAGAATAAAACGTAACGCCTCTGTGGTCAGGTACCACAGAGGCGTGTTTTTTTGATGTCATTGCTCCAGCGCGGCGGCGTAGAGATCGTTTTTGGAGAGCCCGGTGTGCTCTGCTACCTCTTTGGCGGCGTCCTTCAGGCGCATGCCCTGTTCCTTTAAGGCCAGCACCTGGGCCACGGCGTCCTCCAGGGTGACAGCCGGGGCCTCCGCCGGCTCCGCACCGGCCACTACCAGCACGTATTCCCCCTTGGGGGTGTTCCCGGCGTAATACGTCACAGCTTCGCCCAGGGTGGTGCGGACGGTCTCCTCATGGAGCTTTGTCAGCTCCCGGCACAGCGCCACCCGCCGCTCCGGGCCGAAGGCGGCGCACAGGTCCTCCAGCGTCGTCCGCAGCTTGTGGGGGGCCTCATGGAAGATCATGGTGCGCTCCTCGACTTTCAGGCTGTCCAGCCGTTCCCGGCGGCTTTTCTTGTTGACCGTCAGGAAGCCCTCGAAGGTGAACCGCCCGGTGGGCAGCCCGCTGACCGCCAGGGCGTTTACCGCCGCGCAGCAGCCGGGGATGGACAATACCTCCACGCCGTTTTCGGCGCACAGCCGCACCAGGTCCTCGCCGGGGTCGGAGATGGCGGGGGTCCCGGCGTCCGTCACCAGGGCGCAGGACTCCCCTGCCAGCAGGCGGGCAAGGATCGACTGCCCGGCGGTGACGTGGTTGTGCTCATGGTAGCTGACCAGGGGCTTTTTGATATTAAAGTGGTTCAGCAGCTTCACGGACACACGGGTGTCCTCCGCCGCAATAAAGTCCACGGCCTCCAGCGTCTCCACGGCCCGGGGGGAGAAGTCCCCCAGGTTGCCGATGGGGGTGGCGACCAGATAGAGCGTGCCGCTCATGGCGTGTCCTCCTGTTGTCTGAAATAGATGGCGTCCACCTCGGCGGTGGGAGCGCCGTCCGCTGTCTGTAAAATCAGAGACGGTTCGATGGTAAGGCCCGGCCTGCCACCCCGACGGGCCTCCGCCAGCACCAGGGAGGGGGCGCTGCCCGCGGTCTTGCAGACGAACCGCAGCCGCTTCGGTTCCAGGCCGCTTTCCCGCAGGGCGCAGAGTAGATCTGTCAGCCGTTCCGGTTTGTGGACCAGACAGAAGCTGCCGCCCCAGCGGAGCAGATACGACGCGGCGCGGCAAACGTCCTCCAGGGTGCAGGCCACTTCACTGCGGGCGGTGCGCCGGGCACCGTCGCCGGACAGGGCGCCGCTGGCGGGCGGGTAATAGGGCGGGTTGCAGACCGCAAGGTCAAACCCGCCGGTGGGAAACAGGCTTTTTGCGTCCCGCAGGTCGGCGGTTTGGAAAATAAGGCGGTCCGCCAGCCCGTTTTCCGCCGCCGCCCTTTCCGCCAGGCGGATGGCGGCGGGCTGAATGTCAATGCTGGTGACGGCAATGTCCGGCTGCCTCTGCAGCAAAAGCAGACCCAGCAGGCCCGTGCCGCAGCCCAGGTCAACGGCCCGGAGGCCGGGCTTCAGCCGGGGCAGGGAGGAGAGCAGGAACGTGTCCGTGCCGGGGCGGAAGAGGGCGTCGTCATAGACGAAGCGGTAACCGCCATGGCAGAGCGCTTCCCAGTGTTCCATAAGCCGCCTCCCGGAAAAAAGATGATATGATTATACCGGAAAGGCGCCGGGAGCGCAAGATGGAGGGATGCGGCGCCCCGGGCCTGAACACAAAAAATCCCGCAGGCGCAGGCCTGCGGGACTTTTATGTATCCCTTTTAGATTATTCCTCGGGGACGATGGCGCCGTTGGGGCAGGTGTCGCTGCAGGAACCGCAGTCCAGGCAAGCGGCAGCGTCGATGACGTACTGGTCATCACCCTGGCTGATAGCACCGGCGGGGCAAACGTCCGCGCAGGAGCCACAGCTCACGCAGGCAGAAGTGATTTTGTAAGCCATGGGAAGCACCTCCATAAGATTTGTGATTCTCATTTTACCATACAATTTTGAAAAAGCAAGCATATCCCGTTAAAAAATTAGCGGAGATGAGAAAAACGCCGTTCACAATTTGTTTTCAAAAATGGTCAAAGAAAGTCAAAAATACCTATTGACATTTTGCGGCGGAGTGTTATACTAGCGTCAGAACAAAAGGTTAAAGAAAGTCAAAGTCAAATAGACAATGACGTTCGTCAGAAAGGGATGGTCACCAAGTGGGTATTTCGGATTTGATCGCCAGCTTCCTTCAGGAGAGCCTGGATGAGGCGGAGAACGGTGTGCTGGAGGTCCAGCGCAACGACCTGGCCCAGCGCTTCAACTGCGTACCCAGCCAGATCAACTACGTGATGAGTACCCGCTTTTCCCCGGAGCGGGGCTACATCGTGGAGAGCCGCCGGGGCGGAAATGGATATATCCGCATCACACGGGTCCAGGTGGACCGGCAGACGCTTTTGATGCATGTCATCAATTCCCTGGGCGACCGGGTGGACCTGCCGTCGGCACGGGCCATCCTCAGCAACCTGGTGCACTCCGGGGCGCTGAGCGAGGACGTCGGCCGGGCGCTGCTGGCCGCCGTGGGCGACAAGGCCCTGGGGGCCGTGCCCCGGGAGAACCGGGACAGCGTGCGGGCGGATATTATGAAGCAGGTTCTGATCTTGCAGGTGTAAGACCGGGACCGCACAAAACCAGTTCACAAAAATTTTTTCTATATATTGGAGGGTGTTATTTATGAAATGCGAGAATTGCGGTAAGAATGAAGTTACCTTTGTTTATCAAAGCAACATCAACGGCCAGGTCACCGAGAAGCACCTTTGCTCCGAGTGCGCCGAGAAGCTGGGCTACACCCAGAAGATCGCCGCCCACAGTCAGCGGATGATGCAGAACTTCTTCGGGAACAGCCTCTTCGGAAACAGTTTCTTTGACGATTTCTTCTCTCCCGTGCCTACCCTGATGGGCCGGCGGAACTGGATGCTGGAGGACCCCTTTGACGACTTCTTCAGCGAGATGCCCGCCCTGTGCGCGTCTCCCGTGGAGCAGGAGCAGCAGAAGGCCGACGACCTGGTGAACCAGGAGGAGCAGAGCCGCTTCGCCTACATGCGCCAGATGAACGCCCTGAAAATGGAGATGAAGAAGGCTGTTCACCAGGAGAACTTTGAGCGGGCCGCCGAGCTGCGGGACCAGATCCACCAGCTGGAGGCCGACCACAAAAAGGAAAGCAAGTAAACAGGACTTTCCTCAACGAAAGGAAGGTAAACAACTATGAATGAAAATAAATTCACGCCCAGGGCAGAGGAAGCCCTGCGGCTTTCCCAGGAGGCGGCGGGGGAGCTGGGCCACGGATACGTTGGCACCGAGCACCTGCTGCTGGGCCTGATCCGGGAGGAAGAGGGCACGGCCCATGAGGTCCTCACCGAGGCTGGCCTGACCGACGACATGATCGTGGAGATCATCAAGAAGAGCGTGGGAGCGGGGCTGCCCGGCAGCAACCCCGCCCAGGGCCTCACCCCCCGTGCAAAGCGGGTGGTGGAGATCGCCATGGAGGATTCCGTCCGGGGCGGCTACAACTATATCGGCACTGAGCATCTGCTGGCGGGCATCCTGCGGGAGGGCAACAACATGGCCGTCCGCATCCTGCGCACCGCCGGTGTGGACGCCAAGCACCTGTACACCGCCCTTATGCAGAAGCTGAACGAGACGCCCCGGGGCCAGGCCAGTCAAGCCAAGGCCGCCGCTGCCGCCGCCAAGGAGGACAGCGGGAAGAACAAGACCCTGAAGGAGTTCACCCGGGACCTCACCGCCGACGCCCGGGCGGGCAAGCTGGACCCTGTGATTGGGCGGGACGCTGAAATTCAGCGGGTCATCCAGATTTTGTCCCGCCGGAGCAAGAACAACCCCTGCCTCATCGGTGAGCCCGGCGTGGGCAAGACCGCCATCGCCGAGGGCCTGGCCCGGAAGATCGTCATGGGCGACGTGCCCGACGACCTGCTGGACAAGAAGATTTTGTCCCTGGACCTCTCCGGCATGGTGGCGGGCACCAAGTACCGGGGCGAGTTCGAGGAGCGCATCAAGAAGGCCCTGGAGGAGGTCAAGAAGTCCGGCGACGTCATTCTGTTCATCGACGAGCTGCACACCATCGTGGGTGCCGGCTCCGCCGAGGGCGCCGTGGACGCCGCCAACATCATCAAGCCCGCCCTGGGCCGGGGCGAAATTCGGGTCATCGGCGCCACCACTCTGAACGAGTACCGCAAGTATATCGAAAAGGACGCCGCCCTGGAGCGCCGGTTCCAGCCGGTGACGGTGGGCGAGCCGACACAGGAGGCCTCTCTGGAGATTTTGAAGGGCCTGCGGGAGAAATATGAGCAGCACCACAAGCTGACCATTACCGACGAGGCCCTGGAGGCCGCCGTGTCCCTGTCCGCCCGGTATATCAACGACCGCTTCCTGCCCGACAAGGCCATCGACCTGATGGACGAGGCCGCGTCCCGTGTCCGCATGGAGACGGAGGAAATTTCTCCCGAGCTGAAGAGCCTGGAGGAGAAGATCGCGGCGCTGGCCAAGGATAAGGAAGCCGCCATCCAGCGGCAGGATTACGAGACCGCAGCCCAGCTCCGTGACATTGAGAAGAACTATCAGGACCAGGTGGAGATGGAGCGGGACAAGCGCCGCAAAAACAATACCCAGCACCGGCCCGTCACCGCGGAGGACATCGCCGCCGTGGTGTCCGGCTGGACCGGCATCCCCGTCACCCGGCTTACCGAGGACGAGGGCCAGCGCCTGCTGCACATGGAGGATACCCTCCATGAGCGGGTCGTGGGCCAGGACGAGGCTGTCAAGGCTGTGGCCCGTGCCATCCGCCGTGGCCGTGTGGGATTGAAAGACCCCAAGCGGCCCATCGGCTCCTTCCTCTTCCTGGGACCCACCGGCGTAGGCAAGACCGAGCTGTGCAAGTCCCTGGCCGAGGCCATGTTCGGCGACGAGAACGCCATGATCCGCATCGACATGTCCGAGTACATGGAGCGGCACACGGTGTCCCGCCTCATCGGTTCTCCTCCCGGCTATGTGGGCCATGAGGAGGGTGGCCAGCTCACTGAGAAGGTCCGCCGCAAGCCCTACTCCGTGGTGCTGTTCGACGAGATCGAAAAGGCCCACGAGGATGTGTGGAACATCCTGCTGCAGATTCTGGACGACGGCCGCATTACCGATTCCCAGGGCCGCACCGTGGACTTTAAGAACACGGTCATCGTCATGACCAGCAACATCGGCGCCAAGGCGCTGACCGCCGCCGGGGCGAAGCTGGGCTTCTCCGCCGAGGAGCACCATGATCCCGACGCGGAAAAGGCCTTCGAGCGGGCGAAGGAGACCGTCATGGGCGAGCTGCGCCAGACCTTCCGCCCCGAGTTCCTGAACCGCATCGACGACATCATCGTGTTCCGCGCCCTGAGCGAGGATGATATCCGCGAGGTGGCCCGCCGGATGCTGCGGACCGTCTCCGCCCGGATGGAGACCATGGGCATCCACCTGGACGCCAGCGATGAGGCCGTGGCCGAGCTTGCCAAGGAGGGCTTCGACCCCAAATACGGCGCCCGTCCCCTGCGCCGGGCCATCCAGAGCAAGGTGGAGGACGCCGTGGCGGAAAAGATGCTGGACGGCACCCTCAAGGAGGGCGACACCGCCCGCCTCACCGTGGAGGATGACAAGCTCTGCGTCACGAAATAAGAAACAGTCCCCTGCCGCGCTGCGGCAGGGGACTGTTTGTGTCAATTTTGAAAATCAAAGCGGATATATACCTGAAAGCCGTCGTGCCGTGTTTGACCGCTTTCCTGAGACGTGTGGGTGTACCAAGAGTCCCCCACCAGCAGCACGTCCGGCTCGGCGGAGGAACGCCAGACCTGCCTTTTCCCAAGGGAATTGACGCCCAGCTCCGAGGATGGGATGGTGTCATAGCCGTCAAATACCGTGACGTCCAGCGGAGAGAAGCCTGCCGGAGCCGCACCCTCGAACCGCCAGCCATAGCGGGTATCCGCGTCGTCAAACCGTTTCACCAGCGCTGCGTCCCGCTGATAGGCTGAATCAAGGAGCAGGTAATCTATATCCAGTAGGCGGGCATACAGCTGCCCGTTGCACCGCAGCAACTCCAGTCCACGCAGGGTCTCCTCCACATAGCGGACGTAGGCCGGATAATACTCTCGTGTCCATTGATTGTAGCACGTCTGATAGAGGTAGACCCATTCAGGCACTGCCGGATTGACATAGTAGGGAGTATTCTGACCGTCCAGTTTCGTATCTCCGCCATAGACAAAACCCGTCGGGCATTCATCAAAAACTACGCCGTGGGAGGAGGGTAGGTACTTGACACCGTTTACTTCTACATAGGGCAAGGTATCCCACTGCGGCTCCTCCGTATGATGCTCGCGGAGGGAAAGTACTGTCGCCAAAAACAGGAGTAGGCCCAGAAGTATCAGAAGCAGCCGAACCTTTCGGCGTTCCAGCGGTGTGAGCTTCATGGCATCTCCTTTCTGTACGTGGCGGGAGCGTTTTCTATATTGTATCATGGAGAGAAGGAAAAAGAAAGCGGCGAGGTGAGTGGGGATAAATTTTTCAACGCAGGGGGAAACTTGATTTGTTCATACTTTTCGTGTATCATAAATATCATCGTTAATTTGAATTTTAACAAATAGAAAGACCATCTGAAGAAGGGAGCATATTTCATGCCGTTTTCATTCAATTTCGGCGGCTTTGACGGCGGCGCGTTCGGCGGCTTCAATCCGGCCGCCGGTGAGACCGGCCAGAACTACACACCGCCGCCCAAGCGGCCCCGCAAGCCCCGGAAGGCCATCGGCAACGCCTTTACCCGGACCCTCATCAACCTGGCGGTGACGCTGGTGTTCGGCCTGGCGTATTTCTATGTGGAGCTGCCGGCCATCAACCTCCACGCCGAGGAGTTTTACGTCTTTGCCTTCCTGCTGTGCGCGGTGTACTGCGTCTGCGCCGTGGTGACCTCTGGCTTCCAGGGGGAGGGTGTCAAGGGGTATGTCCACTTTGTCAAGAAGCAGTGCACCATCCCCTTCCTGGCGTTCATCGCCCTGATCGCCGCCATCGCCATCGGCGCCATCAGCTCTTGGGTGGTGCTGCGGGCGGGGGCGTACAGCCAGCTGCTGCCCATCGAGAGCGGCGACTTCACCGCCGAGGTGGAGGAGATCAGCTACGACCAGATCCCCATGCTGGACGCCGACTCCGCCGCCCGCCTGGGCAGCCGGAAGCTGGGCGAATTGTCCGACATGGTGTCCCAGTTCGAGATTTTGCCCTCCTACACCCAGATCAACTACCAGGGCCGCCCCGTGCGGGTCACCTCCCTGGCCTACGGCGACATCATCAAGTGGTTCACCAACCGCACCAACGGCCTGCCCGCCTATATCGTCATCGACATGGTGACCCAGGAGGCGGAGGTGGTCCGGCTGAACCAGGGGATGAAGTACACCACGGCGGAGCATTTCGGCCGGAACCTGTACCGCTATCTGCGGTTCCACTATCCCACCATGATGTTCGACGAGCCGGTGTTTGAGATCGACGAGGAGGGCACGCCCTACTGGGTCTGCTCCCGCATCGTCAAGACCATCGGACTCTTCGGCGGCACGGACATCAAGGGCGCCGTGCTGGTCAACGCCGTCACCGGCGAGAGCGAGTATTACGAGCAGGTGCCCTCCTGGGTGGACCGGGTGTACTCCTCCAGGATCATCATGGACCAGTACGACTACTATGGGATGTACCACAACGGCTTCATCAACTCCCTGTTCGGCCAGCGGGATGTGACGCTGACCACGGACGGCTACAACTATATCGCCATCAACGACGACGTGTACATGTACACCGGCGTCACCTCCGTCACCTCCGACCAGTCCAACATCGGCTTCATCCTCACCAACCAGCGGACCAAGGAGACCCACTTCTACCCCTGCGCCGGCGCCACGGAGACCTCTGCCATGGACTCCGCCCAGAGCCAGGTGCAGCAGATGCGCTATGAGGCCACCTTCCCGCTGCTGCTGAATATCGCCGACCAGCCCACCTACTTCATGGCCCTGAAGGGCGCCGACGGCCTGGTGAAGATGTACGCCATGGTCAACGTCCAGCAGTATCAGCTGGTGGAGACCGGCGGCACCGTGGCGGAGTGCGAGGCGGCCTACCGCCAGGCTCTGGCCCACGCCGGGCTGATCGCGGCGGGGGAGAGCTCCCTGATCGGGGAGCAGCAGGTGGATAACGGCACCATCGCCGAGATCCGCACCGCCGTCATCGACGGCAACACCCACTATTACGTCCGCATGGAGCACGGCCTCGGGTATCTGGACTTCAACGCGGCGGATACGCCCCGGGCGGTGCTGATGGACAAGGGCGACCACATCTGGTACACCTACGTGCTGGAGACGGCGTCCTTCCCGGTGAATGGCATCGTCACCGCCACCGGCTTCTGGTTCAACGGGGAGACCCCGCCGGAAGAACTGGCGGACATTGCGGCCAACGCCTGAATCCCATCCTCAAAAGACGGCCTTTCCGAAAGGAAGGGCCGCCTTTTTTGGCAAAATCCGCATTGACATCCTCTTTTTTCACGCCTATACTGATTTTATTCAAACTTAGGAGCGTGAAACGCATGGAATTGAAGCTGAATAACGCCGTGCTCGGTGAGGAACTGTCCGGTATCCGCCGGTTTACCTTCCTGGTGCGGGATACCCCCGGCGCCTGTGCCCTGACCATCGGCGAGCCGGACCAGAATACCCCGGACGTGGTGAAGGAGGCCGCCAAGGCCGCGCTGGACGCCAACGATACCCACTATCCTCCCGGCAACGGCTATCCTTATATGCTGGAGGCTATCTCCAAATTTGAGGAAAAGGCCCACGGCCTGCACTATGACCCCGAGGAGATCATCCTGACCATCGGCGCCACGGAGAGCCTGCATATCGCGCTTGCCACCGTGCTGAATCCCGGCGATGAGGTCATCATCCCCACGCCCTCTTTCAGCCTGTACGCTTCCATCACCCGGCTGTGCCGGGGCGTGCCGGTGAACCTGCCCACCGAGGACAACCACTTCCAGGTGGACCCGGAGGCGCTGAAGGCCGCCATCAATGAAAAGACCAAGGCCATTATCCTGACCTCTCCCAACAACCCCACCGGCTGTATCTACACCAAGGAGACCCTGGACGCCATCCACGACATCCTGGTGGATAAGCCCATCTTCGTCCTGTGCGACGATGTGTACCGCACTCTGGTCTATACGGAGGATTACCACAGCTTCTCCGAGTATCAGGATATGCGGGACCGCATCATCGTCATCAACAGCTTCTCCAAGCCCTATGCCATGACCGGCTGGCGCCTGGGCTACTGCCTGGCGGACGCCCCCATCCGGGACCGGATGCAGATCTTCCACCAGTACATGGTGGTCTCCGCGCCCTCCTTTGTCCAGCCCGCCTGCGTGGCGGCGCTGGAGAGCGACACCAGCGGCATGGTGGAGATCTTCCGCAAGCGCCGGGACTATGTGTATAAGCGGCTCACCGACATGGGCCTGGAGGTCCAGGAGCCGGAGGGCGCCTTCTACATGTTCATCAACATCAAGAAGTTTGGGATGGACTCCCTGACCTTCTGCGAGAAGATGCTGAAGGAGGGCCTGGTGGGGCTGATCCCCGGCTGCTACTTCGACTGCGAGGGCTATATGCGCCTGAGCTACTGCTACTCCGACGAGGATTTGAAAGAGGGCCTGGACCGGGTCGAAAAGTTCATCAAGACGCTGTAAGCGCCAAAGGGCTGCCGTCCCGCAGGACGGCAGCCCTTTTTTACGCCATGAAAAGCAGCTCTTTCAAAAATTCCACGCCCTTCGGCAGGACCGTTTCGTCGTCGAAGCAGAAGTCCGGCGCGTGGAGCTCCGGCGTCTGCCCGACGCCCAGGAAGAAGAACACCCCGGGCACGGCCCGCTGGTAGAAGGAGAAGTCCTCCGCCGCCAGGGCGGGAGCGTCCAGCAGGGAGGGAGCGTCGGGGCCGAGGGCATCACAGACCGTTTCATACAGCCCCTCATGGTTCCAGACCGCCGGGTAGCCCTCGTTGAGATAGACCTCCACGCCGCAGCCGGTCCCGGCGGCAAGGTCCTGGCCGATGGCCTCCAGCTGCTCCTTGCAAAAACGGTACGTCTCCTCCCGGTAGGTCCTGAGGCTCCCCTCCAGCACCGTTTTCCCGCTGACGGCGTTGCGGACGGTGCCGGAGGTCATTTTGCCGAACAGAAACGCCCGGGGTTCCTCCGGGGGCAGGGTGTCTACCATGGCGTAGGCCCGGCGGAGGTACTCGGCGCCCGCCGTCAGGGCGTCCCGGCCCTGACTGGCCCGGGAGAGGTGAACGCTTTTTCCGGTGACGGTCACTGTGACCTCATTGGATCGGGCCATGAGGGGGCCGGGGCGGGTGAACACCTGCCCGGCGGGCAGGTTCGGCCACAGGTGCAGGCCGAAGACACGGGTGACGTGATGGGCTTCCAGAATGCCGCTTTCGCACAGCCCCTTGGCGCCGCCGGTGGTCTCCTCGGCGGGCTGGAACAGGAACAGCACGTTCCGGGGCAGTTCGGAGCGGTGGGCGGACACATATTCCGCCAGAGCCAGCGCCATGGCGGTGTGGCCGTCGTGACCGCAGGCGTGCATTTTTCCGGGATGGGCGGAGGCGTAGGGCAGGCCCGTGATCTCCGTTACCGGCAGGGCGTCCATGTCCGCACGAAAGGCCACGGTTTCCGGTTTCCCGGCGTCAAAATACGCGCAGACGCTGCCGGGGATGGGGCTGGACAGGGCGCAGCCCAGGGGCTCCAGCACGGACCGGACATAGGCCGCGGTTTCGGGCAGTTGGCTGTCCAGTTCCGGGATGCGGTGCAGGGCCCGGCGGTGGTTCACGACGGTTTGAGACATAGAGGGACCTCCTGAGGTAAGTTTCTGGCATTTACTATAACACAACGGGGCGGAAAGAAGTAGATTTTTTGGGAAATTTCTATTGCAACCGGGAGCAGTTGGTGATATGATAGCCAAAAATGAGATAGAGGCGCGGATGCGATGGACCCACGGGAGCCGGCAGGCTGAGAACGTGGGGAGGGCAAATCCGCCGAACTTTCCGCCTGGGCGCAGGCGGCGAGTGGGGCCGGGGGGAATACCCGCGGGACTGTCTGCGGCACGGGCCGCAGGTGCGCTATCCGCTTACAGAGCCTGACGCCATCGGGCGTGCATGTACTGTCGGTAGGAGCGTGCCTCTACCGACTTTTTATTTTTGGCCTGTCCGAAAAAGCGGTCAGACCTTTGGGGGATAGAGACCCTATCCAAGAAAGAAAGTATGGAGGGCACACAACATGAAGTTTGAAAACATCAAGGGTTCCATCGTTGCCATGATCACCCCGTTCCACGAGGACGGCAGCGTCAATTTTGAGGTCCTGACCGAGCTGCTGGAGCGGCAGATCGCGGAGGGCACCGACGGTATCCTGACTCTGGGCACCACCGGCGAATATCCCACCATGAGCCATGAGGAGGATGCCTCCGTGGTGGAGCACACCATCAAGGTCGTGAACGGCCGGGTGCCCGTCATCGTGGGCAGCGGCTCCAACTGCACGTCTACCCAGCTGGAAAAGAGCGTTCTGTATCAAGACATGGGCGCCGACGCCCTGCTGCTGATCTCCCCCTACTACAACAAGGCCAACCCCGAGGGCATGTACCGCCACTTCGCGGAGACCGCCGACGCGGTGCATATCCCCTGCCTGCTGTATAACGTCCCCGGACGCACCGGCTGTTCCATTCCGGTTTCCGTGGTGGAGAAGCTGAGCCGGCACCCCAATATCACCGGCATCAAGGAGGCCAGCGGCGATATGTCCTATGCCATGAAGATCGCCCACTGCATCGGGCCGGACTTCGCCCTGTACTCCGGCAATGACGACATCACCCTGCCCCTCATGAGCATCGGCGGCAGCGGCGTCATCTCCGTCTACGCCAACGTGATGCCCGCCATGTGCCACCAAATCGTGGCGGATTACCTGGGCGGCAACCGGGCACAGGCGCTGAAAAATCACCTGAAGTACTTAAAGCTGATGAACGACCTGTTTATCGAGGTCAACCCCATCCCCGTCAAGAGCGCCATGAACATGATGGGCCTGAACGTCGGCCCCATGCGGCTGCCCCTGTGTGAGATGAGCGAGGAGCACCAGGCCATCCTCCGGGCCAGCTTGAAGGAGGCGGGCCTGCTGTGAGATTTCTGCTGATCGGCCGGGGAAAAATGGGCAGGCTGATAGAAGCCACTGCCCAGGCGGGCGGCGACGAGATTGTGGCCGCTTTCGGTCACGATGACCTGGGAAAGCTGGCCGGTTTCGGGAAAGTGGCCGACGTGGTCATCGACTTCTCCCGGCCCGAGGCACTGCCTGCCGTCTGCGCTTATGTGAAACGTACCGGCACGCCCCTGCTGTCCGGCACCACCGGCTACTCCCCCGCCCAAAAGGGGGAGCTGGAGAGCCTGGGCGCCTATGCCCCCGTGCTGTGGAGCGCCAATTTTTCTCTGGGCATCGCGGTGCTGTACCGGGCGCTGGAGGTGGTCTCCGGCGTGCTGAAGCCGGATTTTGACATCGAACTCACCGAGACCCACCACAACCAGAAGGCCGACGCACCCAGCGGCACCGCAAAGCTGCTGCTGGAGGCCATCGACCCCGCCCACGCCCTGACCCCGGTGTATGGCCGGGAGGGGAACTGCGGCAAGCGGGGGAAGGACGAGATCGGCGTTCATGCCCTGCGGGGCGGCACCGTGGCGGGCACCCACACCGTCCACTTCTTCGGCCCCGACGAGGAGCTGGAATTCACCCACCGAGCCGCCAGCCGCCAGATCTTTGTGAACGGCGCCCTGCACATGGCCCGGCTGCTGCCGGGAAAAACCAACGGGGTCTATGACCTGCAAAAAATCTTATTTGGAGACTCTTTTTCTTGAAAGAAAAAGAATCAAAAAGAACTTTAATGAATAACTGCTTTCCCCGCAAAAGACTTTCTGAACAGCAGAAACCTTGATTTTATGTGAAAGAGTAGGAATATTATGAACGCCCAGGAGATCATTGATTATATCGCCAATTCTGAGAAAAAGACCCCGGTAAAGGTCTATGTCAACACCACCGCCCCCGTGGATTTCGGCTCCGCCAAGGTCTTTGGCGGAAACAACAGCTTCATCGTGTTCGCCGACTGGAACGAGCTCCAGCCTATTCTGGAGGCCAACGCGGACAAGATCACTGACTGCGTGGTGGAGAACGACCGCCGCAACTCCGGCGTGCCCCTGCTGGACATGAAGAACATCAAGGCCCGTATCGAGCCCGGCGCCATCATCCGGGAGAAGGTCACGATCGGCGAGGGCGCCGTCATTATGATGGGCGCCGTCATCAACATCGGCGCCGTCATCGGCAAGGGCACCATGATCGACATGGGCGTCGTGCTGGGCGGTCGGGCCACCGTGGGCGACCACTGCCACATCGGTGCCGGCGCTGTGCTGGCCGGCGTGGTGGAGCCCGCCTCCGCCACCCCCGTCATCGTGGAGGACGGCGTGCTGGTGGGCGCCAACGCCGTGGTCATCGAGGGCGTCCACATCGGCAAGAATTCCGTGGTGGCCGCCGGAGCGGTGGTCATTGAGGATGTGCCGGAGAACGCCGTGGTAGCGGGAAGCCCCGCCCGTGTCATCAAGATGAAGGACGCCAAAACCGAGGGCAAGACCGCGCTGGTGGATGCCCTGCGGAAACTGTAAAAAGCAAATGGGCCGGGAGCGGAAACGCTCCCGGCTTCTTCGTCAGTTTGTCAAAATTTGAAGTAAAAATTTGTAAAGCACACGGGACTGTTTTCGTTGCGGAGGTGCAACCAATTGTGGTATCCTGTAAAAAACAAACGCAGGGGGAACAAGTATGCTGGTACTGGATTTTATCAACGTTGGCAACGGAGACTCTACCCTGATTCGAGATATGGAAAACGGCGTCCAGCGGTTTGCCGCGCTGGTGGACTGCGGACACGACAGCCTGATTCGGGATGACCATTCGGCGGAACTGGACCCCCGGTCCCAGCGGATCTACGCCGGGGATTTCCTGAAAAAGCAGGGGATCACCCATCTGGACATGGTCATCCTGACCCACTTTCACCGGGACCATATCGGCGGCCTTGGCCGGGTGCTGGAGGCGGTGACGGTGGACAAGCTCATTGCCACCTACATTCCTCCGGCGGACAGCCGGGACCTGGAGCCGGATAAGGACATGGAATTCCCCAAGGCGGCCCGGAACCTGCTGCGGTGCGTGAACATCTATGCCACCGCCCTGCGGGAGCATCCCGGCCGGGTGCGGGAGCTGGTGGAGCTGCCCGGCGACAAGCTGGAAGTCCTCCGGCCGACGGATGACCTGACCCTGGAGATCGTCTGCGGCGAGCCGGCCCTGTACCCCCGGCAGAAGGAGGTCTACGACGCCGCCTTCCGGGGCGTGCGGGACCGTTACGCCCTGATGCACTGGGGCAAGTGCATGAATGTCTCCAGCCTGCGCCAGCGGCTGCATTACCATGGGAAGGACATCGTTCTGGGCGGCGACGCCTACGCCGTGGTGTGGGACAACGACACCCTTGCCCCCTGCGATATTCTGAAGGTGCCCCACCATGCCTGCCTGTCCTCCACCACCCGGAAGATGGTGGATATGATGCGCCCCAAGACGGCGGTTGTCAGCGTGGCGGCCCGGCGGCCCGATGAGCGGCCGCACCCCGCCATCATCTCCCTGCTGCGGGAGTATACGGATGACGTCCGGTTCACCGACGCGGTGGACATCCCCGGCCTGGTAGAGCCGGAGTTCCATGAGTCGGTGCATATTGAAATCGAGTGACAACAAGAAAGATAAAAAATGGAGGACCACAGTGTGGTCCTCCATTTTTAATTGGAGAGATTACTTGTACATCTCCGGCTTCTCCATGGTCTCCACCTTCAGGAACTGAGAGGTGCCACGGGAAGCGTTCAGAGCGTCACCGGCGACGCAGGCAACATAGCCGTCCCAGGCGGAGGGACCGGTCAGCTTGCCGGCGTTGACGGACTCGACCCACTTGCAGAACTCGATGTCGTAGGCCTCGATGAAGCGCTCTTTCCAGTCGGTCATGATGGGCATGGACTCGGCGGGCTGCACGGAATCCCAGCCGGCGGGACGGGAGCGGCGGACAACAGCGTAGGGATCGGGCAGCTTGACGGTGCCGTTCTCGCAGACGACCTCGCACTGGATGTCATAGCCATAGCCATCGGCGACCTGGACCTCCACGTCGATGAAGCAGCCCTTCTTGGTGCGCATCAGCATGACCTGGGGGTTGTCATAGCCCTTGTCGGAGTTGGCAGACTGACGGACCTTGACGCACTGCACGTCCTCGTACTCGTCGTCCAGCAGCCAGCGGCAGATGTCCAGCTCGTGGATGGCCACGTTGGTGACGCCGTTCTCGGTCTTGAAGCCCGGGCCCTGGGAGACGTTGCGGTGGCAGGCCTTGATCAGCAGGGGAGCGCCCAGCTCACCGGAGTCGATGATGCGCTTCATCTCGGCGTAGCCGCGGTCATAGTGACGCATGAAGCCCACCTGCACCAGGCGCTTGCCGATCTCCAGCTCGCGGTTGATGATGTCCTCGCAGTCCTTGGCGTTCTGGCTCAGGGGCTTCTCGCAGAAGCACCACTTCTCCTCGGCCAGGGTCTTCATGACGTAGTCGTGATGGGTGGGGTCGATGGAGGTGATGACAACGGCCTCGACCTCGGGGTCCTTGATCATGCCGTCGCAGTCGTTGCCGAAGGAGCGGATGCCATACTTGGCAGCGGTGTCGTCAGCGGCGGCGGCCACATAGTCGGAGACAGCCACGACGGTAGCGCCGGGGACGGTCTCGATGATGCGGCGGCAGTGATCGCGGCCGATAGCGCCGCAGCCGATGATACCGATTTTCAGAACCTTATCCATGTTTATTTACCTTCCTTTTCTTTTATAAAGTGGTAGGATTTGTACATTTAGGATACCGCCCTATGGAAGGGGGCTAGGGGAAACCATGGGTTTCCCCAGTTCTTTTGCTGGAGGCAAAAGAAGAAAATGAAATCATTTTCGCCGCGGCGTGTACGTGGCGAAAATACCTTGACCCAGCCGCCGGGGGCGGCGTTCACCAGTCCGCAGACTGGTGGTGGGGGAGGTCGAGGGGGAGCCTGCTCCCCCTCGAGAATCAATACTTGCGGGCGTCCTTCACATGCTCCAGATGGTTAGCGTAGGCGTCCAGATTCTCCTGGCGCTCGGACACCTCGGTGTCACCCACGCGCCACCAGGAACCGTAGCCGTCGGTCATGGTCTTGGGCAGGACCTTGATGTCGAACAGAACGGGGACGTTCTTGACCTTCTTGGCGTCCTCGAAAGCGGCGACCAACTCCTCCATGGTGCGGATGGAGTAGGTCTTGCACCCGTAGCCCTCGGCCACCTTTGCGTAATCGATGTTCAGGAAGTCACCGCACAGGCCGTCCTTATTGCGGAAGCGCAGCTCGGTGCACAGGGTCTTGTTGCCGTGGCCCACCTGCAGATTGTTGATGCAGCCGAAGGAGGCGTTGTCGAACAGGCAGATGTTGATCTTCTTGTGCTCCATGACGGCGGTCACCAGCTCGCCGTGCAGCATGTTGAAGCTGCCGTCGCCGCACATGGCGTAGACCTCGCGCTTGTCGCCGATGGCCAGCTTCACGCCCAGAGCGCCGGCGACCTCATAGCCCATGGTGGAGTAGCCGTACTCCATGTTGTAGCAGTCGATGCCGGTGGGACGCCACATGCGCTGCATGTCGCCGGGCAGAGAGCCGGCGGCGCCGATGGCCACGTCGCCCTCGCTCATCATGTGGTTGATGGCGCCCAGAACGGTTGTCTGGCACAGGCCGGCGTTCAGATCCTTGGCGAACCGCTTGGCGGAGTCGGCGTTGGCGTCGTTGATGATGGGCTTCCAGGACTTCTTGTCCTCGAAGACGATGCTGTCCAGACGGTCCAGCTCCTTCTGCCACTTCTCGCGGGCGGCGGTCACCTCGGTGGTGTAGGGGGCCTTATAGCCGTCCAGCTTGGCAAGCAGGCGGGGCAGGGTGTCCTTGGCGTCAGCCACCACGGGGATAGCTTCCATCTTCAGGGCCTGGAACTCGGAGACGTTGATGTTGACGAACTTGCAGCTGTCTTTGAACAGCCACTTGGAGGCGGTGGTAAAGTCGGTGTAGCGGGTGCCGACGCCGATGACCAGGTCCGCCTTCTTGGCGATGTCGTTGGCAGCGGAGCAGCCGGTGACGCCCACGCCGCCCAGGTTCAGGGGATGGGTCCACTCGATGGCGCTCTTGCCCGCCTGGGTCTCGGCGAAGGGAATGCCGGTGGCCTCGGCGAAGGCGCGGAACTCCTCGTGCGCCTCGGAGTAGCGGACGCCGCCGCCGCAGATCAGCATGGGGCGCTTGGCCTTCTTGATGGCCTCGGCAGCGTCGTTCAGAGCGGCTTCGGTGGCGGGGCGGCGCTCCAGACGCCACACGCGCTTCTTGAAGAAGGTCTCGGGATAGTCATAGGCCTCGCCCTCTACGTCCTGGGGCATGGCAACGCAGACGGCGCCGGTGTTGGCGGGGTCGGTCAGCACCCGGAAGGCGGAGAGCATGGCGCTCATCAGCTGCTCGGGACGGACGACGCGGTCCCAGTAGCGGCAGACGGCCTTGAAAGCGTCGTTGGTGGAGATGGACAGGTTGTGGGTCTGCTCCACCTGCTGCAGAACGGGGTCGGGCTGGCGGCAGGCATACACGTCGCCGGGCAGCACCAGCAGGGGGATGTTGTTGGCGGTGGCGGTGCCGCAGGCGGTGACCATGTTGGCGGCGCCGGGGCCCACGGAAGAGGTGGCGACGCAGATCTGCTTGCGCTTCATCTGCTTGGCGAAGGCCACGGCAGCCTGGGCCATGCCCTGCTCGTTCTGGCCGTGCCAGACTTCCAGGTGCTTAGCCTCCTGGGTCAGCGCCTGGCCGAGGCCCACCACGTTGCCGTGGCCGGGGATGATGAACACACCGCGGACGAAGCGGTTCTGTACGCCGTCCACTTCGATGTACTGGTTCTCCAGGAACCGGACCAGGGCCTGGGCCATGGTCAAACGTACGGTTTTCATGGGGATCTTACCTCCTGTCAATGATTGGGATAGATGTGGTCATTGGCGTTGGCCTTCCACAGCCAGGCGTGCTCGGGGTCGTCGATGCGGGTCTTGTCCCAGGGATCGCCCTCCAGATGGCGGATGCCCCAGGCGTAGCACATGGCATAGCCGGGCGCGGCGGTCTGGGAGTGGAAGCCGTTGTTGATGACAGCCAGGCCGTTGTGACCGGTCTTGAAGATCTCACCGTTGGCAAAGCCCGCGCCGAAGCCGTCGGGATAGTCGAAGCGGTAGAAATAGACCTCAGGCTGAGGATGATGGTGAGGGGGATAGGAGGACCACTTGCCGGGATGGTTCAGGACCTCGCCCAGGACCATGTTGGAGAAAGGAGCGTTGTCCAGGTCGAAGAAGGTCTTGATCTCCCGCTCCATGCAGCCCATCAGCTCGCCATTGGAGCCTTTATACTCAGTCTGCACGGTCTCAGGGGTGTACATGACGGCCTCATAGGGCTTGTCGTTCAGGGTCTTCTGAATGTACAGCTCGCTGTGGGCGTGGGCAGTCAAGGTGATCTTCGTGCCCTTGCCGGCCAGCAGGCAGTAGGCCTCGTGGTGGAAGCAGTCGGGCCGGTCGGCTTCGACTTTCTTGCCGTCCCACTCATAGGTGACCTTGCCGGAGAACAGCAGGACCGCGATCTCCTTGTCAGCCTCGTCAAAGGTGAAGACGTCGCCGTCCTCCATCAGCAGCAGGCCCACGTCCATCTGGGTGCCCATATCGTCGGTATCGGCGTCGATATAAGTGTTGTAGCCGTTTTTCAGCTCGGCGTTCTTATTAAAATAGGTCATCGGAAACATCTCCTATTTTAGAATTGCGTTAAAAAAGTAAATGAAATCATTTTCGCCGCGACATGCGCGTGGCGAAAATACCTTGACCCAGCCGCCAGGGGCGGCGTTCACCAGTGACCGACGTCACTGGTGGAAACAGCCGAAGCGCCGCCAGCGGCGGATGAAGCGAGGCTGTTTCGAGGAAGCGGCACGATTGGCGGATACGAAGTATCCGGGAATCGTCATGCCGCGACGGTGCAGGGGATTCTCAAGGGGGGAGCCTGCTCCCCTTTGAAAGCTTACAGGCCGGTGTGCTCGCGGATGTACTTGCGGCCCTTCATGGCGTACTCGAGAGGATTGGCCTTGGCGGGATCCTGCTCGGCCTCCACCAACAGCCAGCCCTGGTAGCCGGCGTCAGACAGCACCTTGAACACGGGGTCGAAGTCCACGTCGCCGTCGCCGGGGACGGTGAAGGCGCCGTTGCGGACAGCCTGCAGGAAGCTCCAGTTGTTCTTGCGGGCCTCCTCGACCACGGGCAGACGCATGTCCTTCAGATGGACATGGCCCACGCGGTCCACATACTTCTTCAGCATGGCCAGGGGATCCTCGCCGGCGAAGGTGAAGTGGCCGGTGTCATAGCACAGGAAGACATAGCGGGGATCGGTGTTGGCCATCATGCGGTCGGTCTCCTCGGAGGTCTGGACCACAGTGCCCATGTGGTGATGGAAGCACAGCTTGAAGCCCCGCTCCACGGCGATCTTGCCCAGGGTGTTCAGACCGGCGCAGAAGCGGTCCCACTCCTCGTCGTTCATCACGTGCTTGTGGCCGCCGGTGAGGACGGGGGTGTCCATCTGGCCCTGGATGGAATAGCTCTGCTCGCTGACGTTGATGCAGTTGGCACCCACGGCGGCCAGGAAGTCCAGGTTGGCGGTGAAGTCGGCGATCTCCTCCTCGATGGGACGGGTCAGGATGAAGGAAGAATACCAGCGGCTGGCGATGCGCATGCCGCGCAGGTCCAGGGCCTTCTTCAGCTCGGCGGGATCCTTGGGGTACTTGTTGCCAATCTCGCAGCCGGTGAAGCCGGCCAGCGCCATCTCGCTGACGATCTGCTGGAAGGTGTTCTCACCGCCCAGCTCCGGCATATCGTCGTTGCACCAGCCGATGGGAGCAATGCCCAGGGAGACGTTTTTGGGATCAAACATAAAAAAGTCCTCCTTAAAAATAATAGTGTCCAGAAAGCGGAACAGAGCTCCGCGGCAGAGCCGCACAGTTCTGTGTGCGTTCACAGAAATGGAAAAACCACACTGCGGGCGCAATCGTTTTCGCTCTTATAAAAAGTATCATCGTTTTCGGTAAAAATCAACGGTTTTTCTGCTCTGATTTTGATTTTTTCCGATTTAGCCAAAGCCCTTTCCCGTTTTTTTATGGATATGACGGAAAGATACAAACCATGGGAAAGAACGCGTTTTTTCAAAGAGAGGGCGTGAAACTGGGAGCCGCGGGAAAAAAGTAAAATTTAAGTAAAATTTTGAAAGAGAAAAGGGGAACAAAGGAGAAATTTCAAGACACAAATTTTCTATTTTAACCAAAAAGTAAATAAATAATTCTTGAAAAACGCACAGAATTTGTGCATTCTATTGACGAAGTTATAGAATTTATGTTAGGATAAAATGAATTCACCGGGTGGCAGTAATCGTTTTCTTCCCAGCGCGGAAGAGGAGGGTCCCACGGCATCCGGAAATTAGTCGAAAAGGAGAAAAGAAGAAATGAAAAAGTACCTTGCCATGATCCTTGCTCTGGCTATGGCCCTGTCTCTGGCCGCTTGCGGCGGCAGCAAGACCGAGGCCCCCGCCAAGACTGAGGAACCCGCGAAGACCGAGGAGCCCGCCGCCTCCGGCGAGCAGGAGTATAACATCTCCGTTATCCTGAAGACCACCTCCTCCGAGTATTGGGGCTATGTTGTTGCCGGTGCTGAGGCTTACATGGCTGATCATCCCAATGTCAAGGTCGAGATCAAGGGCGCTACCTCCGAGACCGCTTACGATGAGCAGCAGAACATGATCGAGACCGACATGAACAACGCTGACATCGACGGTTATGTCATCGCTCCCCTGCAGGCCGACATGGTCGCCAACATGATCAAGGGTCAGACCAAGCCCATCGTGGCCGTCGACACCAACATCACCGCTCCCGAGGTCCTGTCCTTCGTCGGCACCAGCAACGAGGACGCCGGCAAGCTGGGCGGCGAGGCTGCTGCCAAGCTGGCCAAGGAGCGCGGCTGGGAAGAGATCAAGTGCATTGAGATCGCCGGCGTTCAGGGCGACTCCACCAACGAGGCCCGTATGAAGGGCTACGCTGCCGGCATCGAGGCCGCTGGCGGCACCTTCCTGTACGATGAGATCCAGTACGCAAACGCCGTGGCTGACCAGGCTGTTACCTGCATGGAGGCTATCATGCAGAACCATCCCGAGGGCATCGCCGTGATCTGCGCCAACAACGACGATATGGCCATGGCCGCCGCCCGTGCCGCCGCTGGCAACGAGGCTTATAAGAACACCGTGTTCCTGGGCTTCGACGGCATCCAGTCCGCCTGCAAGTCCATCCTGGCCGGTGAAGAGACCATGTCTGTCTGCCAGGCCGGTTATGACATGGGCTACCAGTCTGTCGACGCCGTGGTCCGCGCACTGCAGGGCGAGAAGCTGGACAGCTTCATCGAGGCGAAGGCTTCCATCGTTGATCCCGACAGCGCCCAGGCCCGTCTGGAGCTGCTGCAGGGCTATCTGGCCTAATTCCAGCACTTAGAAACAGTTGACTTGAAGCAAGGGTGGGGCCCCGTCCCGGTGGAACTGGGGCGGGGCCTTTTTCCCTCGCTGAATTTCCATTTTTCGGCTGCAGACCGAATATGACGGGCGGCAGCCCGTTTTTGAGCATCAGCCCGCGGCTGCGGCGGGCTTTCACCGCGCGCTGCTTTGACGGCGCGCGTCCCCGAACCGGGAGAAATTGAGGTGATATTCAGGTGGGCGAATACGTAGTTGAGCTAAAAAATATTACGAAGCGATTTCCAGGCGTAGTTGCGTTGAAAAATATGCAGCTTGCTGTTAAGCCGGGCGAGATTCACGGCCTGATCGGTGAGAACGGCGCAGGTAAATCCACACTGATCAAGGTCCTCACCGGCGTTCATATGGCCGATGAGGGTGAGATCTACGTCAACGGCGAAAAGAAGGTCTTTAAAAACCCCAACGAGTCCGCTGCCGCGGGCATTGCCTGCGTGTATCAGGAGCTGAACATTGAAAAGCTGCTGAGCGTGACGGACAACATTTTTATCAACAAGTGGCTGAAAAAGGGCGCTCTGCTGGACTATGACACCATGCATAAGAAGGCCGAGGAGGTCATGAAGTCCCTGGGCCAGGATGTGGACCCCCGCAAGGCGGCGGGCACCCTGGGCATGGGCGTTCAGCAGATGATCGAGATCGCGAAGGCCGTTCTGATCGACGCGAAAATGATCATCATGGACGAGCCGACTTCCTCTCTGGGCGAAAAAGAGGTCGAGCAGCTGATGAAGACCTGCCGGGAGCTGAAGGCCCGGGGTATCGGCATCCTGTTCGTCTCCCATAAGCTGGAGGAGCTGTTTGAGCTGTGCGACCGCGTGACGGTCATCCGCGACGGCGAGTACATCGAGACCCGCGACATCAAGGACTGGACCAACGACTCCCTTATCACTGCCATGGTGGGCCGTACTCTGGAGAACCAGTTCCCCAAGGAGTTCGGCGTCAAGGGTGAGTGCATGCTGAAGGTCGAGGACCTGTCTATCGGCGGCGTTCTCAACGGCGTCAGCTTCGAGGCCTACGGCGGCCAGATCCTGGGCATGAGCGGTCTGGTGGGCGCCGGCCGCACCGAGACGGTCCGCGCGATCTTCGGCGCTGACCCCATTGACGGCGGCAAGATCTACATCAAGGGCAAGGAGACCAAGATCAAGAGCCCCAAGCAGGCTATCGCGGCGGGCATCGCCCTGCTGACCGAGGACCGCAAGGGCTCCGGCCTGGTGCTGGGCGAGAGCATCCGCACCAACCTCATCATGTCCAGCTTCAAAAAGCACAGTGACGGAGTCTTCCTCAACGAGAAGCGCATCGAAGAGACCGGCCAGGGCCACATCGAGTCCCTGCGGATCAAGACGCCTTCCATTGACGAGATCGTCGGACAGCTGTCCGGCGGTAACCAGCAGAAGGTCGTTATCGGCAAATGGATCAACACCGACGCCGATATCTACATCTTCGACGAGCCCACCCGCGGTATCGACGTGGGCGCCAAGGTCGAGGTCTACAATGTTATGAACAGCCTGGTCAAGGCTGGAAAATGCGTCATCATGATCTCCTCTGAAATGCCGGAGGTCCTGGGCATGAGCGACCGCGTGGTCGTCATGCGGGGCGGCAAGGTCATGGCCACGATCGACCGTGACAGCAAGCATTTCAATCAGGAAGACATCATGAAAGCGGCATGGGGAGGAAGTTTAGATGACTAAGAAAAAGAAGGGCTCCGGCTTTCAGCTGGGCACCATCCTGGCACTGGTGATCATGTGCCTGTTCCTGGCGATCTCCAATAAGAACTTTTACAGCTATTCGAACCTGATGAGCATTCTGAAGCAGACCGCGTTCAACGCCTTCCTGGCGGTCGGTATGCTTCTGTGCCTGATCACCGCCGGCATTGACCTGTCCGTGGGCGCCAACGCGGTGTTCTGCGCCTGCCTGATGGGTGCTCTGGCCAAGGCCGGTATGAGCAGCGGCATCGTCCTGATGATCATTGGCATCGTGGCCGGCGGTGTGGTCGGCTTCATCAACGGCACGCTGCTGACCCGCCTGCATCTGCCTCATCCATTCGTGTCCACCCTGGGCATGAAGAACGTGCTGTGGGGCCTTGCACTGCTGGTCACGGGCAGCCAGATGATCAATGTCTTCCCCGCCTCTGTCCAGTGGCTGGGCCTGACCACCATCGGCGGCTTCCCCGTCAGCTTCATCGTGGTCATCGTTCTGTATGTGGTCATGCACATCTTCCTGAGCAAGACCGCTCTGGGCCGCTCCATTTACTGCGCCGGCGGCAACATGGAGGCCACCCGTCTGTCCGGTATCAATACCGCCAACGTGCTGACCTTCTGCTACACCATGTCCGGTATCATGGCTGCCTTGGCCGGTATCGTCTCCGTGGGCCGTTCCGGTATCTGCAACGGCGCCAACGCCACCCAGCCCTATGATACGGACGCTATCGCGGCCTGCATCATCGGCGGCGCCTCCTTCACCGGCGGCAAGGGCACCATGTTCGGCACCATGCTGGGCTGCCTGATCATTTCCGTTCTGCGGAATGGTTTCACCCTGCTGTCCATCGACTCCGCTGTCCAGAATATCGTCCTGGGCCTGGTCATCATCCTGGCCGTTCTGATGGACGTCATCCGTGCTCAGATGGAGGCCAAGCGCCGCCGTCTGGCCGCCGCGAAATAATTTCGCATTTTTCTGTGCCCGGCCTGTTGACAGGCCGGGCACAATTATGGCAATATGAGGTCGATAAAATCGTTTAACACATTTTATCGGACGCCAGTTTTACTGCTGCGACTGGTAAACTACCGGAAATTTGCGCGGAGCGCCGCGCTGAACATGGAGGAAAGATCATGAAGAAACTGCGCATCGGCATTGTGGGCCTGGGTCGCCTGGGCAAGGTCCACGCACAGAACATCGCCTACAAGATCCCCAACGCGGAGCTGGCTGCCGCCTGCTCCATCGTGCCCGCGGAGCTGGAGTACGCCAAGCAGGAGCTGGGCATCACGGACGTTTACAGCGACTACCGGGAGATGCTGGCCAAGGCTGACATCGACGCCGTGGTCATCGTCACCACTTCTTCCGAGCACTGCTGGCAGATCGAGGCCGCTCTGGACGCCGGCAAGCACGTGTTCTCCGAGAAGCCCCTGGGCGTGGACGTGGCCCAGTGCAAGCAGGCTGAGGCCGCCGTGGAGCGCCACCCCGACCTGACCTTCATGCTGGGCTTCATGCGCCGCTATGACAAGTCCTACGCCTATGCCAAGCAGAAGATCGAGGCGGGCGCCATCGGCACGCCCTACCTGGTGAAGGCCACCGGCATCGACCCCGAGGCGTTCGTGGACGGCGCCATCCGCTTTGCCAAGACCTCCGGCGGCATCTTCCTGGACATGGCCATTCACGACATCGACCTGATGCGCTGGTTCCTGGGCTGCGAGGCCACCGAGGTCTACGCCATGGGCGCCACCTTCAAGCACCCCGAGTTCAAGGAGGCCGGTGACGACGAGACCGGCGTGGCCGTGTACAAGTTTGAGAACGGCGCCATGGGCATGGTCCATGTGGGCCGCACCGCTCCCTATGGCTACCATGTGGAGACCGAGATCGTGGGCACCGAGGGCACCATCCGCATCTCCGCCGTGCCTGAGAAGAACCAGGCCATGGTCTACAATGTCAACGGCGCCTGCACCGAGTGCGTGGGCTCCTTCCCCGAGCGGTTCGCCGAGTCCTACCTCACCGAGATGGAGGAGTTCGTCAATTGCGCGCTGGATGGCAAGCAGCCCGGCACCACCGTGTATGACGGCACCAAGTCCACCATCATCGGCTATGCTACCACCGAGGCGTGGAAGACCGGCAAGATCGTGAAGATCTGATTGCCCGAAAATCTTCAGCCGGCCCATTTTGGGCCGGCTGATTTTGTTTACAAATTGTTACTCCTTTTTTGATGCCGCGGGTGTATGATGGAGACAAGCTATCAAAGGCCCGGCGGGCCGGAAAGGAATCACGATGAATGTTGCGCGGTGCGCCGCCGCTTTGCTGACGGCGCTGATGCTTATGAGCCCTGCTACATATGCGGCGGATGGGGCCCCGGCGACACAGGCGGGTACCGTACAAACAACGCCTGTTCAGGCGGAGCAGGACTGGCAGCTTCTGCTGGTGAATCCCTGGAACAAGCTGCCGGAGGACTATACGGTGGAACTGAAAAAGCTGCCCAACGGCTTGCAGGTGGACGCCCGGATCTATGACGATTTGACGGCCATGCTGTCAGACTGCCGGAAGGCGGGGCTGCGGCCCCTGGTCTGCTCCGCTTACCGTTCTTCCGAGACCCAGACCCGGCTGTACAACAACAAGATCGCCCGGCTCCGGGCCGCCGGTTACAGCAAGGAGGCCGCCATCCGGGAGGCGGGCCGCTGGGTGGCGGTACCCGGTACCAGCGAGCACCAGACCGGCCTGGCGGTGGACCTGGTGGCGTCCAGTTACCAGGTGCTGGACCGGAAGCAGGAACAGACGGCGGAGCAGAAATGGCTGATGGAGCACTGCTGGGAATATGGTTTTATCCTCCGCTATCCGTCGGATAAAAGTGCCGTCACCGGCATCGGCTACGAGCCGTGGCACTACCGCTACGTGGGCAGGGAAACCTCCAAGGCCATACAAGACAGCGGCCTTTGTCTGGAGGAGTACCTGACCGCGCTGGAAAATGCGGAAAAGAATATACATACGAACGAAAATCAGGAGACGGCAAAAGCCGTCTCCTGATTTTTTAGCGTTATGGCTGCCACTGGCAGCGCTTCAGGTCCGCCCTGCCCTCCGGCGTGAAGACCACGCCCTCCGCTTCCAGCAGCGCCCGCTGGGTGCCTGGGGCATGGGTGTCGAAGCAGCTTTTGGTGCCGCCGAAGCGGTCCACCACCCGGTGGCAGGGGACGGAAGCGTCCCGGCAGGCTGCCATGGCGTAGCCCACTGTCCGGGCGCACCGGGGCATTCCGGCCAGCCGAGCCACCTGGCCGTAGGTGGCGACCTTTCCTGCAGGGATTTGCCGGACGATGTCAATGAACACCGCGAATAGCGGCCCGCTCATTTCTCCCGCACCTCATACAGGTCTGTCCGGCGGGCGGAGAGGATGGGGAGCTGCCGGCGGACGTCATCCAGCCGGGAGAGCGCTAAGTCGGCGTACAGGGTAGTTTCCTCCGCCCCGGCCCGGCACAGAACCGTGCCCCAGGGGTCTACGGCGATGGAATTGCCGTAGGCCACATAGCCCGCGGATTCATCACGGGCGGGGGAGACGCCCACGGTGAAGCACTGGTTATCCACAGCCCGCTGGCGGAACAGCAGCTCCCAGTGGGCGGGGCCGGTGGTCATGTTGAAAGCGGCGGGGACGAAAATGACCTTGGCACCCCGGAGGCACATGCACCGGGCCAGCTCCTCGAACCGCAGGTCGAAGCAGATGCAAAGGCCCATGGTGCCGAATTCCGTCTCAAAGGTGGTGACGGCGTTTCCCGGGGAAAGGGTGTCTGATTCCCGGAACCGCTGGCCGCCCGCCACGTCGATGTCGAACAGGTGGGCCTTGCGGTGTTTTGCCAGCAGCTCGCCTCGCCGACCGTAAACGTAACTGGTATTATAGACGTTTCCCTCCGCCAGCTCCGGGAGGGAGCCGCCCACGATGTAAATGCCGAGCTCCGCCGCCAGGGCGGATAGGGCTGCCTGGGCGGGGCCGTTTTCCGCCTCACCGTAGGAGCAGAAGCAGTCGTTTTGATAGGGACAGCAGAACATCTCCGGCAGGACGGCGATGTCCGCGCCGTGGGCGGCGGCTTCCCGCAGCTTTTCGCAGGCGGTTTGGAGATTGCCCGCCTTATCCGCCGTTACCGTCATCTGAATGAGTGCGATACGCATGGAAAAGCCTCCTAAACATATTCCCGCAGCACCAGCTCCGTGGCGCCGCCGTCGGGGGAGAGGATGAGCCGCTTGACTTTCGGATGGCGGCTGTATGCGGAGCGGATGAAGTCCCGCAGGGCCGTGCCGCCGTGACTGCCGTGGATGAGCCGGATGCGGTAGGTCCCCGCCCTCGTCCGGCGCAGCAGGGCGTCGATGGTCACCTGGGCCTGATAGGTGGTTTTGCCGTGGAGATCCACGGTGACAATGGCCTCGTTCATGCGCTCACCTCGTTTCAAAGCCATTGTACCACGGGCGGAAATGTGTTACAATGCGAAAAACGGCAAAGGAGGCCAGTTTCATGGCAGTTTATACGGAGACGAAAACCTACCACACCAAGGCCCACATGGGCATGATCGACGTGACGGAGGACTTCCAGCACGCGGTATCGGAGGCCTGCAAACAATACGGCATTTCCGCCGGCACCGTCACCGGGTTCACCACCGGCGGCGTGGCGGGCCTGACCACCCTGGAGTTCGAGCCGGGCATGGTGAACCACGACCTGAAGGCGGCGCTGGACGTGTTCTCCCCCTACCTGGACGAGAAGGGCCGGGTGGTACCCTACTGGCACCATGAGACCTGGCACGACGACAACGGTTCCTCCCACATCAAGGCGGCGCTGCTGTCCCCCTTTATCACCATTCCCTTTGTGTCCGGCAAAATCACCATCGGCCCTTGGCAGAATCTGACCCTGGTGGAGTGCGATACTAAAAACCGGGTGCGGGACATCGTGTTCCAGGTGATGGGGGAGTAAGCTTTACAAAACCTGAACGGGCAAAACCCTTGATTTCCGGTTCGGAAGGGCATAAGATACCCACAAGAAAAGGGAGTAGCTGGCACGGTTTCCGTGCATCCGCGGCGTCAGGCCGGGAAAATTTCCCCGCTTCGGATTGAAATGGCGAGACTTTTGCAACAATGCTGTTAGGCATGGATGCAAAGGCCTCGCCTTTTTGCGCCTTGCCGGAAAGGAAGGACGAGATGAAGAAGCGTACCTGGGAGAAAAGCCGGATGGAGCTGTTCCGTGAGCTGGGCTGCCGGGAGGGAGGACTGACGGCAGCGGAGGCGGGTCAGCGGCTGGAAACCTGCGGCCCCAACGAGCTCCAGGCCGGGGGGAAGAAACGTGTTTTTCGGGTGTTTCTGGAGCAGTTCCGGGATTTTTTAGTGGTCATCCTGATTCTGGCGGCGGCAGTGTCCGCCTTTTTGGGAGACGGGGAGAGCGCCATCGTGATTTTGGCGGTCATCACCATGAACGCGGTCCTCGGCACCGTCCAGACGGTGAAGGCCGCCGCGTCCCTGGACAGCTTGAAGCGTATGTCCGCCTCCACCGCCAAGGTGGAGCGGGATGGCCATGTGGTCCAGATCCCGGGTCGGGAAGTGGTGCCCGGCGATGTGGTGGTGCTGGAGGCGGGGGATTCCGTCTGTGCCGACGGCCGCCTGTTGGAGTGCGCCAGAGTAAAATGCGATGAAAGCACCCTTACCGGCGAGAGCCTCCCGGTGGAGAAAGAGACGGGGGAGCTGACAGGAGAGGTGCCCCTGGGCGACAGGAAAAACATGGTGTTCTCCGGCAGCTTTGTCACCTACGGCCGGGCAAAATTCCTGGTGACCGATACCGGCATGGACACGGAAATAGGCAGGATCGCCGCACTGCTCAAGAGCACAGAGGAGAAAAAGACACCGCTGCAAGTCAGCCTGGACCGGTTCGGGCACCACCTTTCTGCCATTATATTGATAATTTGTGCCGTTTTATTCGCTGTCAGCGTGCTGATACGGCGGGAGGACCCCATGCATGCGTTCCTGTTCACCGTGGCTCTGGCGGTGGCGGCCATCCCGGAGGCCTTGAGCTCCATTGTGACCATCGTGCTGTCCTTCGGCACCCAGAAGATGGCGAAAGAGAATGCCATTATCCGAAAGCTCCAGGCGGTGGAGGGGCTGGGCAGCGTGTCCGTCATCTGCTCCGACAAGACCGGCACCCTGACCCAGAACAAAATGACGGTGCGGAAGCTGTATGCCGCCGGGCGGGTCATCAGCGCGGCGGACGCGGATTTTTCCGACCCCATCCAGGAGCCTCTGCTCCGGGCGGCGCTGCTGTGCAGTGACGCCACGGTGGACGACAGCGGCGAGGTGGGCGACCCCACGGAGACCGCCCTGGTGCGGCTGGGAGAGGAACACGGCTTTGACGAGGAGACCACCCGCTCCCGCTGGCCCCGGCTGACGGAGCTCCCCTTTGACTCCGAACGGAAGCTCATGAGCACCGTCCACCAGATGGCCGGCGGGCGGCTGATGTTCACTAAGGGTGCCGTGGATGTACTGCTGGACAGGTGCGTCATCTCCGCGGAGGAGCGGACGGCGGTGGAACAAGTCAATGAGCAGTTTTCCGAGGCGGGGCTGCGGGTGCTGGCCTTTGCCTGCCGCCGCATTGACCGGGAATCCGTCAGCCCGGAGGACGAAAACGGCCTGGACTTCCTGGGGCTCATCGCCATGATGGACCCGCCCCGGGAGGAGTCGAAGCAGGCGGTGGCATCGTGCGTTGCCGCCGGTATCCGGCCCGTTATGATCACCGGAGACCACAAGGTCACCGCCTCCGCCATCGCGAAGGAGATCGGGATTCTGCGAGAGGGTACGCAGGCGGTGGAGGGCGCTGTTCTGGACGGAATGCGTGATGAGGAGCTGCGGGAGTTCGTTCCGCATGTCAGCGTGTACGCCCGGGTGACGCCGGAGCATAAAATTCGCATCGTCCGGGCATGGCAGGAGCGGGGGGACCTGGTGGCGATGACGGGAGACGGCGTCAACGACGCCCCGGCCCTGAAGCAGGCGGACATCGGTGTTGCCATGGGCGTCACCGGCACGGAGGTGGCAAAGGACGCCGCCGGGATGGTGCTGACAGACGACAACTTCGCCACCATCGTCCAAGCGGTGAAAAACGGCCGGAACGTCTACGCCAACATCAAAAAGGCCATCCAGTTTCTGCTGTCCGGCAACACGGCGGGCATTCTGGCGGTGCTGTATGCCTCCCTCATGGGCCTGCCGGTGCCCTTTGAGGCGGTGCACCTGCTGTTTATCAACCTATTGACGGATTCCCTGCCCGCCATCGCCCTGGGGCTGGAGCCCCATACCGACGAAGTGATGAAAGAGCGGCCCCGGCCCCGGAACGAGGGGATCCTGACCCGGGATTTTCTTACGAATGTGGGCGTGGAGGGGCTGGTCATCGCCGCCGCCACTGTAATTGCGTTCCGCATCGGACTGGGGCACAGCGAGGCGGCGGGCAGTACCATGGCCTTTGCAACGCTGTGCCTTTCCCGCCTGTTCCATGGCTTCAACTGCAAATCCCAGCGGCCCGTGCTGCTGACGAAGCGGTTTTGGAACAACCGCTGGCTGCTGGGGGCTTTTGCCTCGGGCGCGGCCCTGCTGACGGCGGTGCTGCTGGTTCCCGCGCTGGAGCCGCTTTTTAAAGTTGCCCGGCTGTCCGCCGGACTGCTGGGCGCCGTCGTGGGGTTGTCCGCGGGCTCCATGCTGATGATCCAGCTTTTAAAGGCGCTGCGGTCCCGCGGCTGAGCCCAAAAGAAAAGCTCCGAAACCGGGGCTTTTCTTTTGGGCGGGATACGGGTATAATGATACAAAAAGAGGAGGGAGAGGCTCTGTGATCAACTCTACCCTGTGTTACCTGGAGCGGGGAGACCAGTACCTGATGCTCCACCGGGTGAAAAAGAAAAACGATATGAACCACGACAAGTGGATCGGCGTGGGCGGCAAGTTCGAGGAGGGGGAGAGCCCGGAGGACTGCGTCCTGCGGGAGACCTTCGAGGAGACGGGCCTGACCCTGACGGACTACCGTTACCGGGGGCTGGTGACTTTTGTGTCCGACCAGTATCCCACGGAGTACATGCACCTGTTTACCGCCACCGGCTGGACGGGGGAGTCCCATCCCTGCGACGAGGGGGAGCTGGCGTGGATCAAAAAGGCGGAGCTGCTGTCCCTGCCCCTGTGGGAAGGAGACAAGATATTCCTGCGGCTGCTGGACACGGCACGGCCCTTTTTCTCCCTGAAACTGAAATACGAGGGAGAAAAGCTGGTGCTGGCGGTGCTGGACGGGAAGGAGGACGTTTTATGAGTGGAAAACTTCTGCTGTTCGGCTTTGACTCTTTGCTGAGCGTGCTGGCCCTGGAGACGGCGGTCGGGCCGCTTGGCGTGGAGCTGGTGCCTGTGGCCCGGAAGGACTATAACAAGCCCCTGGCGGTGATGGCGGGGCAGGATACCGCTCCCGGCCCCATGGCCGACTACGCCGGGGGCACCCTGGGGGGCCGGATGATCGTGCTGTGCGGCCTGGAGAAGCAGCTGGATACGCTGCTGCCCGCCCTGTCCCAGGCAGGGGCCGGGCCGGACTGCCTGAAAGCTGTGCTGACGCCTCACAACCGGGGCTGGAACGGCGTGATGCTGTACGCGGAGCTGCAAAAGGAGCGCCGGGCGTTCCAGAAAGGCGGAAAAGGATGAAAATTCTGATCTCCGCCTGCCTGCTGGGGGCTTGCTGCCGGTATGACGGCGCGTCCAAGGCCCACCCGCTGGCGGCATTGCTGGCGGAGCGCCACACTCTGGTGCCCGTCTGCCCGGAGCAGCTGGGCGGTCTGCCCACGCCCCGCCCGCCAGCGGAGCGGCGGGGAGGCCGGGTGGTGACCCGGAGCGGCGATGTGACAGAGCAGTACCTCAGGGGCGCGGAGGAGACGTTGAAGTTATGTAAACTCCTTGGCTGTGAGGCGGCGGTGCTGAAAGAGCGCAGTCCCTCCTGCGGCCGGGGCCAGGTCTACGACGGCACCTTTTCCGGCACCCTGACGGCGGGAGACGGCGTGACGGCGGAGCTGCTGGCGGCCCACGGTATCCCGGTGTATGGGGAATCCCAGATCGAAAAATTGCTGAAATGACGGTGGAAAAAGATTCCACCGTCATTTTTGACAATTTCCGACGGATTTTTTATCGCCAACTCATGGAAAAGAAACCTTGCAATACGTCGTACCTTTCTGTATAATAAGCGAAAATAACGAAGGGAGGGACTGCATATGCTGTATCCGGCGTTTGGAAAGCATCTGGCGGCAGTTTCCTCTTTTTCTTATTTTCCCTATGTTTGACCGGCTATTGGTGCCGGTATTTTTTTTGCCTGTGTGCGTATCAAAAGAGAGGAGATCAGAAATGAACGAGAAAAAATCCAACATCGGTCAGCAGCCCATCCGGGACGCTCGGACGCTGGGTATCCCCAAGATGCTGATCCTGGGCCTGCAGCACATGTTCGCCATGTTCGGCGCCACCGTTCTGGTGCCCATCCTGGTCCAGAGCTACGGCCTGCCCCTCAGCATCCAGACCACCCTGTTCTTCGCCGGTATCGGCACCCTGTTCTTCCATGTCTGCACGAAGATGAAGGTCCCCGCCTTCCTGGGCTCCTCCTTCGCCTTCCTGGGCGGCTTCGCCGCCATGGGCGCTATGGACCAGGGCATTTACGCCGCCATGGACGCCTCCGAAAAGCTGCAGTATGCCTGCGGCGGCATTGTGGCGGCGGGCCTGCTGTATGTGGTGCTGGCTGCCATCATCAAGGCGGTGGGCGTCCATCGCGTCATGCACTACCTGCCCCCTGTGGTCACCGGCCCCATCATCATCCTCATCGGCCTGAATCTGGCCCCCTCCGCCGTGTCCAACGCCTCCACCTGCTGGTGGCTGGCCCTGGTGGCTATGGCCATCATCATCGTGGCCAACATCTGGGGCAAGGGCATGATCAAGATCATCCCCATCCTGCTGGGTGTGGTGGGTTCGTATATCGTGGCCCTCATCGCCGGCAAGGTGGACTTCTCCACCATGGAGGGCGTGGCTATCGTGGGCCTGCAGCCCTTCTTCACTGACTTCGGCGGCAGCATCGCCAAGTTCGACATCTCCGCCATCCTGGTGATGGCGCCCATCGCCATCGCCTCCATGATGGAGCACATCGGCGATATGTCCGCCATCTCCGCCACCGTGGGCGAGAACTTCATCGAGGACCCCGGCCTGCACCGGACCCTCATCGGCGACGGCATCGCAACCTCCCTGTCCGCCCTGTTCGGCGGCCCCGCCAACACCACCTATGGCGAGAACACCGGCGTGCTGGTGCTGTCCAAGGTCCATGATCCCCGGGTCATCCGGCTGGCTGCTGTCTATGCTCTGGTGCTGTCCTTCAGCCCCTGGTTCGCCGCTTTCATCAACTCCATCCCCGCGGCCATCATCGGCGGCGTCAGCTTCATCCTCTACGGCATGATCTCCGCCATCGGCGTGCGGAACGTGGTGGAGAACCAGGTGGACTTCACCAACAGCCGCAACCTCATCATCGCCGCTGTTATTCTGGTCTGCGGCCTGGGCTTTACCGGCGGCCTGACCTTCCAGGTGGGCGGCGCCTCCATTACCCTGACCTCTCTGGCCATCGCCGCCATCGCCGGCATCATCCTCAACGCCATCCTGCCCGGCAACGACTTCCACTTCGGCAAGAGCGCCAACTCCGACGCCTCTGCCAACCTGGGCCAGTATTGAGCTTTACCGGAAGGGGCGCCGCTTTTGCGGCGCTCCTTTTGTTTTTCAGAGAAAGACAGGGAAATTTGGAAAAGTTCATTGACTTTTCCCAAAACTCCTATATAATAGAACCGCTAAGCATGATAGAGGCGCGAAAGTCAAGAGTCGTCCATCCCACAGGGACAGGCACCGGGATGGACAAAAGGGGCTTTCGCCGAGGTTTCGGAGCTTTCTGCCTGGAGAGCACGGGGCCGGGCCGAGGGAGAAGATCCTCCGGACTGTCGTCTCCTCAGGGAGGCGGAGCGCTGTCGTGGGTCCATACGCTGATCGCCGTATGAAGTCATGGCAGAAGTCATGACTTCATTTTTTGTTAGGAGAGAGAAAACATGAGAAACCTGAGAAGACGGCTGCTGCCCCTTCTGGCGGTGGTACTGCTGGTATGCAGCGCCATGACCGTCACCGCCTTCGCCGCCGGCGATGAGGCCGCGGCTCCCAGTATGTATGGCACATTCTGGGCGCTGATCCCGCCCTTCGTGGCGATCATCCTGGCGCTGATCACCAAGCAGGCTTACCTGTCATTGTTCCTGGGCGTGATCGTGGGCGGCCTGTTCGTCTGTGATTTTGCCCCCATCACAACCCTGGACACGGTCCTGAACGCCGGACTGATCGATTCCATTTCCGGCAATGCCGGCATCTTCCTGTTCCTGGTGCTGCTGGGCATCATCGTGGCCATGGTCAATGCCAGCGGCGCCAGCGCCGCTTTTGGCCGCTGGGCCGAGAAAAACATCAAGAGCAAGACCGGCGCTATGCTGGCCACGTTCGCTCTGGGTGTTCTGATCTTCATTGACGACTATTTCAATTGCCTGACGGTGGGCTCCGTGATGAAGCCCGTCACAGACGGCCACAAGATCTCCCGCGCTAAGCTGGCCTATCTGATCGACGCCACCGCCGCTCCCATCTGCATGATCGCCCCCATCTCCTCCTGGGCTGCTGCTATGGCTGTGGCTACTGCTGATCTGGATGTGGGTTATACCGGCATCGAGCTGTTTATCCGCGCGATCCCCTATAACTTCTACTCTCTGCTGACCCTGGTATTCGTGGTGGCGCTGGCTTTCATGAAGTTTGATTACGGCCCCATGCAGCTGCGCGAGATGAATGCCCAGCTCACGGGTGATCTGGGCGCACTCTCCGGCTCGGAAGAGAATGTGTCCAATCCCCGCAGCAAGGTGATCGACCTGCTGCTGCCCGTGGTGGTTCTGATCGTTGCCTGCTTTGTGGGTATGATCTATGTCGGCGGTTTCTTCGGCGTTGACATTTGGGGCGGCACCGAGTGCGCCGGCGACCTGTTCGCGGCTTTCAGCAACACCGATTGCTTTGTGGGCCTGCCCTGGGGCGGTATTATCGCTCTGGCTTTCACGATGATCTACTTCCTGTGCCGCCGGGTCATCACCTTCCAGGACGCGATGGAATGCATCCCCAAGGGCTTCGTCGCCATGGTTCCCCCCATCACCATCCTGACGCTGGCCGTTGCTCTGAAGAATATGATCGGCAGTTTGGGAGCGGATGCCTTCTTTGAGACCGTTATGACCGGCGCAGCTTCCTCTCTGTACAGCATGCTGCCCGCCGTTATTTTCGTGGCAGCCTGCATTCTGGCCTTCTCCTCCGGCACTTCCTGGGGTACGTTCAGCATTCTCATTCCCATCGTGGCGGCGATCTTCCCCACTGGCAGCGAACTGCTGGTCATCGGCATGTCCGCCTGTCTGGCCGGCGCTGTCTGCGGCGACCACTGCTCTCCCATCTCCGATACTACCATCATGGCTTCTGCAGGCGCTCAGTGCGACCACATTGACCATGTGAAGACCCAGCTGCCCTATGCCGTCACCGTGGCTGCCATCAGCTTTGTCAACTACATCATTGCCGGTTTTGTGCAGAACGCGGTCATCTGCCTGCTGATCGGCGCGGTGCTGACCGTCGCTGTGTTGTTCGGCATCAAGAAGGTCACGGCGAAAGCCTGATAGATCCTGTTTTCCATAATCGCCCGGTTCTTCGGAACCGGGCGGTTTACATTTATGGGAGAACGTGGTACACTGGTTTCCGATTTCAGAGGAAAGGGGAGACGGATATGAGCCGTGATACGGTTTTGGCGCTTCTGCGGGCCAGCGGGGGCGCGTTCCTCTCCGGCGAGGAGTTGAGCCGCCGGCTGGGACTGAGCCGCACCGCCGTTTGGAAGGCGGTGGATGCCCTGCGGAAGGACGGCTATGACATTGAGGCCCGCACCGGCATGGGCTACCGGCTGAACGGAACGCCCGACGCCCTGACGGAGGCGGAGATCCGGCCCCTTCTGCGGCCGACGGCATCAGTGGGCCGGGAGCTTCGGTGCTTTGACGAGGTCGACTCCACCAACACCTACGCCAAGCAGATCGCCCTGGAGGGCGCGGCGGACGGCACGGTGGTAGTGGCCAACTGCCAGACGGCGGGCCGGGGGCGGATGGACCGCGCCTTCCAGTCTCCCCGGGATAAGGGCATTTATCTGACGGCCCTCCTGCGGCCCGACCTGCCCACGGAGCGGTTGATGCCGGTGACGGCGCTGGCGGGCGTGGCGGTGTGCCGGGCGGTGGAGCAGGTCTGCGGCGTCCGGCCCGGATTGAAGTGGCCCAACGACCCGGTGCTGGGCCATAAAAAGCTCTGCGGCATCCTGACCGAGCTGTCCGTGGAGGCGGAGACGGGAAGGCTCCAATACCTGGTGCTGGGCATCGGCATCAATGTGCTGCACACGGCGGAGGACTTTTCCCCGGATGTGGCGGCCATGGCGACTTCCCTCGCCATGGAGCTGGGACGCCCTGTGTCCCGGCCCGCTCTGGCGGCGGCGCTGATCGGGGAGCTGGACAGCCTGTATGACGGGCTGAAAGCCGGGAATCTGACGGAGTATCTGGCGGAGTACCGCAGGGACTGCGTGAATTTGGGCAGGACTGTGCAGCTCATCTCCCCGGCCGGGCGGGAGACTGTCACCGCCGTGGGCGTCGACCCGGAGTTTGGTCTGGTGGTGCGGCGGGCGGACGGCGCGGAAAAGACCGTCCGCTCCGGCGAGGTCTCCGTCCGGGGCATGTACGGCTACGTGGAATGAGGCGCTTGGAACGAAGCGATAGGAGTGAATGTTTTGAAGAAACTTTTGGAATTGTTCTGGACCTTTGCGAAAATGGGCGCCATGACCTTCGGCGGCGGCTACGCCATGCTGCCCATTCTGCAGCGGGAGGTGGTGGAGAACAAGCACTGGGCCACCGAGGAGGAACTGACGGATTACTTTGCCATCGGCCAGTGTACGCCGGGCATCATCGCGGTGAATACCGCCACCTTTATCGGGCAGAAGTACATGGGGGTGGCCGGCGGCATCGCTGCCACGCTGGGCGTGGTGTTCCCGTCCCTGGTCATTATCTCCATCCTCGCCGGGCTCATCACCAACTTCGCCCATCTGACCTGGGTGCAGAACGCCTTCGCCGGTATCCAGGTCTGTGTATGCGTGCTGATCTTCAACGCTGTGCGGAAGCTGTGGAAGAAGTCCGTTGTGGATAAGCGGACCTGCGTGATCTTCCTGCTGGTGCTGGCGGGAGGCATTTTCCTGGACCTCTCCCCGGTGTGGTATGTGATCGCCGCGGCGGTGGCGGGCATCGTTCTGAAGAATCTGGAGGTGAAGGCAGTATGATGGCGACGTATCTGCGGCTCTGCTGGGAGTTTTTCAAGACCGGCCTGTTCGCCATCGGCGGCGGCATGGCGACCTTGCCCTTCCTGACCAACATCGGCGAGACCACCGGCTGGTACACCCAGACGGAGCTGATGAACATGCTGGCGGTGTCCGAATCCACCCCCGGCCCCATCGGTATCAATATGGCGACCTATGTGGGCTTTACCGTGGGCGGCGTCCCCGGCGCTATTCTGGCCACGCTCAGCGAGGTGGCGCCCTCTATCATCATCATCCTGATCATTGCGGTCATGCTGAAAAAGTTCCGGGACAGCAAGTATGTCAACAACGCCTTTTACGGCCTGCGGCCCGCGTCCACCGGACTGATCGGCGCCGCCTGCGTGTCTGTGATCCTGGAGGTGCTGACCTGCATCCGGGTGGCCTCCGCCGACGGCTCCCTGCTGAACAGCTTCGAGATGACAGGCGGGAGCCTGCTGAACCTGCGGGGGCTGATCCTGGCGGCGGTGCTGCTGGTGCTGACCAACTGGGTGAAGCCCACGAAAAACCTCCATCCCATCGTGTTCATTGGCCTGTCCGCCGTGGTGGGCGTGGTGTTCGGCTTTGCCGGCGTATAACGATTTCCGCACAAAAAATGCCGGAGGCACAGCCTCCGGCGTTTTTCATGCTTCGTCGATATGGTTTTGGATGCGCTGCATGATCATCTCCAGGGCCACCAGGTTGTGGCCGCCC
This sequence comes from Oscillibacter valericigenes, assembly GCF_021531435.1. Lineage (GTDB taxonomy): Bacteria > Bacillota > Clostridia > Oscillospirales > Oscillospiraceae > Oscillibacter > Oscillibacter valericigenes_B. Next base: position 28,628 of record NZ_JAFBIS010000006.1, on the reverse strand, counting down.
TCCAGCACCACGATGTCCGCGTACTTCCGGGAGGGCTCCACGTACTGCTCATGCATGGGCTTCACTGTGGTGAGGTACTGGTCTACCACTGACTGCAGCGTCCGCCCCCGCTCCTCCACGTCCCGCAGGGCGCGGCGGAGGATGCGGACGTCGGCGTCGGTCTCCACGAAAATTTTGATGTCGAACATGTCCCGCAGGGTGGGGTTCTGGAAAATCAGAATGCCCTCCACGATGATGACCTTGTTGGGCCGCACTGTCACTGTCTCATCGGTGCGGTTGTGCTCCACGTAGGAGTATACCGGGCACTGGATGGCGTGTCCCGCCTTCAGCTCTTTCAGGTGCTGGATGAGCAGGTCCGTGTCAAAGGCGCTGGGGTGGTCATAGTTCACCTTGGCCCGCTCCTCATAGGTCCTGCCCTCCTGACGCTTATAATAGCTGTCGTGGCCGATGACGGTGACATGGTCGCCGAAATGCTCCTTCAAATGCCGGGTCAGGGTAGTCTTGCCGGAGCCGGTGCCGCCGGCGATGCCGATGAGGATGGTGTTCATAGGCAGTCTCCTCCAGATTTTGCAGAAATGTCACAAAACGGAACTCTTTTTGCATTATTATAAGAGCGCCGAAGGGCAAAAGCAAGGGAAGGGAGACGATAAAGTGCGGATTTCCGGAAAATTCGACGCGCCGGACTTGACGGAGCAGAGAAAAGCCGATATTATGTAAAGCATAGACAGAAACAAGCGGGAGGTCTACCATGGCAATGAAACGCTGCCCCGTCTGCGGGGAAAAATACTCCGATACATATAGAGATTGTCCTTTCTGTGAGGAAGAAGAGGCGCTGCGGGAGGGTGAGAAGCTCCGCCGGAGCCGGGGCGGACACCGGGCGTCCAGAACCCGGCAGTTCAGCCTCATCACGCCCACGCTGATCGTGCTGATCCTGATCATGGCGGGCTTGCTGGTCTATCTGCTGTACGGCGACCAGCTCAAGGAGAAGTTCGGCAAGGACAGCGAACCGGACAAGCCCTCCACAGAGGAAGTGACCCCGGTGAAGCCGGCGCCGACTGAGGAGAAACCGGACGTCACGGAGCCTGAAAACAGCGGGGAGGAGCCCGGCACCATGCCGGAGGAGGACCCCAATGCCGCCACGACGCCGGACATGCCGGCGGCCCAGACGGACTATGATAAGATCATGGCCCTGCCCAGCGGCCTGACCCTGAGCACCACGGACTTCACCTTGAAGAATGTGGGCGAGACGGCTACCATCAGGGTCTCCGGCGGCAGCGGCAGCTACACCTGGGCCAGTGAGGACGACGGCGTTGCCGCTGTGGACGGCAATGGCAAGGTCACCGCCATCTCCCGGGGTACGATCAACGTCGTGGTGTCCGACGGCAGCAAGAAGGGCGTGTGCGTCGTCCGGTGCAATGTCAGCGGCAGCGCCGCGGCGACGACGCCTTCCACCGGCGATACCGGGACAACGCCCGTCTCCGGCAGCGGCCTGAAAGCGGGCTCCGCCAAGGTCATCAACGGCGGCAACGGCGTCCGGGTGCGCTCCGGCCCCGGTACGACTTATGATATTCTGGCCACGATCCCCAACGGCGGCTCCGTGAAGATCGTGGAGAGCGCGGGCGACGGCTGGTACAAGATCACCTTCTCCGCTGTGGGCGGCGCGACGACGACCGGCTACATGAAGGGCGAGTACCTGGCGAACAACTGACACAAAATATCCCCGGATACCTTGGTATCCGGGGATATTTCATTGCGTTTATTTGAAAAACATGGTATGATATTCAACTGTAATTGACAAAGCAAGGAGCATTCGCAATGACGACCAAGGAATTTCAGCAGAAATCTTCGTTACAGATTTTCCTGTCTTATTTCAAACCCCACAAAAAGCTGTTCATCATGGACCTCGGCTGTGCGCTGATGATCTCCGTGATCGACCTGGCTTTTCCGTATATCTCCCGCTGGTGCATGTATGAGCTGCTGCCGAAGAGCGCCTACCGGACCTTCTTCGCGGTGATGGCGGTGGTGTTCGCGGCCTTTCTGCTGCGGGCGCTGCTGACCTACGTCATCTGCTACTGGGGCCATACCTTCGGCATCCTGGTGGAGGCGGACATCCGGCGGGACCTGTTCCGCCACATGCAGGAGCTGAGTTTCGACTACTTTGACCGCAACCGCACCGGCCAGCTTATGAGCCGCCTGACCGCCGACCTGTTCGACATCACGGAGCTGGCCCACCACGGCCCGGAGGATATTTTTATATCCGGCGTCACCATTGTGGGCGCTTTGGCCATTATGTTCTCCATTCAGTGGCGGCTGGCGCTGGTCATTGCCGTCATTCTGCCCATCTTCTTCCTGGTGGTCTGGAAGTGCCGGGCCTCCATGCAGGAGGCCTCCCGCCGGGTGAAGCAGAAGACCGCCGTCATCAACGCCGACATCGAGTCCGGCCTCTCCGGTATCCGCACCGCCAAGGCCTTTGCCAATGAGCAGGCGGAGCTGCGGAAGTTCGAGGATTCCAACGACAGCTTCAAGACCTCCAAACGCCAGTTCCACAAGGCCATGGGCCGGTTCAACGCCACCATGGAGTTCTTCCTGTGCATCCTGTCCGTGGCGGTCATCGCCGCCGGCGGCGTGTTCATTATGCGGGGCGAGATGGACACCGTGGACCTCATCACCTTCAGCCTGTATATCACCACCTTTGTCAACCCCGTCCGGAAGCTGTCCACCTTCGCCGAGCTGTTTGCCAACGGCACCGCGGGCCTGGGCCGCTTCATCGAGCTGATGCGGACGGAGCCCGCCATGCAGGACGCGCCGGACGCTAAGGTGCTCCAGCGGGTGGAGGGCCGCATCGACGTGGACCACGTCAGCTTTGCCTATCAGGACGACCTGGCGGTGCTCCACGATGTGGAGCTGCACATCCGCCCCGGCGAGACAGTGGCGGTGGTGGGGCCCTCCGGCGGCGGAAAATCCACCCTCTGCCAGCTCATCCCCCGGTTCTACGACGTGACCAGCGGCGCCATCCGCATCGACGGCCAGGACGTGCGGCAGGTGACCCAGGAGTCTCTGCGGCAGAACGTGGGCGTGGTGCAGCAGGACGTGTTCCTGTTTGCCGCAAGCATTCTGGAAAACATCCGCTACGGCCGCCCCGGCGCCACCGAGGAGGAGGTGGCTCAGGCGGCGAAGTTGGCGGAAATTTACGACGACATCGTGGCGATGCCCGACGGCTTCAACACCTATGTGGGCGAGCGGGGCACCCTGCTCTCCGGCGGCCAGAAGCAGCGCATTTCCATCGCCCGCATCTTCCTGAAAAATCCTCCTGTGCTGATCCTGGACGAGGCGACCTCCGCGCTGGACAGCGTGACGGAGGCCAAGCTGCAGGAGACCTTTGAAAAGCTGTCCCAGGGCCGGACCACCATCATCATTGCCCACCGCCTGTCCACCGTCCGAAACGCCGACCGCATCGCCGTGGTGGAGGACGGCCGCATCGCGGAGCTGGGCAGCCATGAGGAGCTGATGGCAAAGAACGGCGCCTACGCCGCCTTGGTACGGACCCAGGAGCTGCGCCATGGATAAATCGAAACTGCTGGACCGGGTGGGCGCCGTGGGCGATGACCGCCTGCTGCTGGCAAAGGTCCTGGACCGGGCGGAGCAGGCCCAAAGCCGCAACATCCCCGCCGCCACGGATTTTTTAAGCCCCCAGCAGCAGATGATGACGCTGGACCTGCTGCGGCTGGCGGGCGTCCCGGAGACGGGGTATGCGCGGCTTGGCGGCTATGAGGGCGCGGAGCGGAACCTGTTCCTCTTTCTACCGGACTGGCTGGAGCCCGGGGACACGGAGAGCCAGAGCCCTATTCGCTGTCTGCGGGCCGCGTTCCGGGAGGAGGAAAAGCTGACCCACCGGGATTTTTTGGGCAGTCTCATGGGCATGGGCATCGTCCGGGAGAAAGTCGGGGATATTTTGGTAGGCCCCGGCAGCGCCGATCTGTTGGTGCTGGACACCGTGGCGGACTTTCTGCTGCAAAGCTGGGCTTCCGCCGGACGGGCAAAGCTGACTGTCACGGAGATCGACCCCGCCTATATCCACATCCCCCAGGTGCAGTGCCAGGAGGTGCGGGACACCGTTTCCTCCCTGCGGCTGGACGCGGTGGCCTCCACGGGCTTCCGCATGGCCCGGGGCAAGGCGGCCGACCTCATCGCCTCCGGGCGGGTGCAGGTGAACTGGCGGGAGTGTACGAAGCCGGACAAGCTGCTTGCGGCGGGAGACACGGTCTCCGCCCGGGGCTTTGGAAAATTTGAACTGACAGAGGTGGGCGGCGTGACAAAAAAGGGCCGCACCGCCATCGTACTGAAACGATACGTCTGAGAGGAGAACACCATGGATCAAAAAGGCATTGACCGCATCAACGAGCTGGCCCGGAAGGCCAAGACCCCGGAGGGGCTGACGGAGTGGGAGAAGGAGGAGCGGGCCGTTCTGCGCCGGGCCTATATCGACTCCGTGCTGGGGAGCTTGCAGGGGCACTTGGACAACACCTATTTTGTGGATGAGAAGGGCAACAAGAAGAAGCTGGAGAAAAAAGGGAAGTAAAGCGAATACGACCCACTGCGAGGAACCCCGAAAAGGATGGCCCGATCTCAGCCGTTTGCCATCTTTTTTGGGGTTTTTGTGCAGACATCCGTTTTGACGCATACTTTTTCTGCCCGGGGCCATCTTAGTTACAGTGAATGCACACATTTGAAGCAAATCCATTCAAAACGGCAAAGAGGTGACCGTATGCCCAACCATTTACAGCATGAGACCAGTCCCTATCTGCTCCAGCACGCCGAAAATCCGGTGGACTGGTATCCCTGGGGCGAGGCGGCGTTCCGGCGGGCAAGGGAAGAGGACAAGCCGGTTTTCCTGAGCATCGGATACAGTACCTGCCACTGGTGCCATGTGATGGCCCATGAGAGCTTTGAGGATGCGGAGATCGCGGAGATCCTGAACCGTTATTTTGTGTCCGTCAAGGTGGACCGGGAGGAACGGCCGGATATTGACAGCATCTATATGGCCGTCTGCCAGGCCTTTACCGGCAGCGGCGGCTGGCCCACCAGCATTTTTATGACGGCGGAGCAGAAGCCCTTTTTCGCGGGGACGTACTTCCCGAAAAGCGGCTGGGGCGGCAGACCCGGCCTGCGGGAGCTGCTGCTCGTCATCCACGAAAAGTGGGAGACAGACCGAACGGCCCTGCTGCGTCAGGCGGATGCTGTTGTTTCGGCGCTGGAGCAGGGCGGCGGAGAACCCGGGACGGCAGACGCTGGACTGCTGGATTCTGCCGTACTGCTTTACAAGCAGAGCTACGACCGGAAAAACGGCGGCTTCGGGGATGCGCCAAAGTTTCCGACGCCCCACAATCTCCTGTTTTTGCTGACGTACTATGAGCGCCGCCGGGACGCGGCCTGTCTGGAGATGGCGGAGCGGACGCTGGTGCAGATGTACCGGGGCGGGCTGTTCGACCACATCGGCTTCGGCTTCTGCCGCTATTCCACGGACGGGCGGTTTCTGGTCCCCCACTTCGAGAAAATGCTGTACGACAACGCATTGCTGATTTTGGCTTACTGCAAGGCGTATGCCGTGACGAAAAAGACGCTGTATCTGGAGATCGCGGAAAAGACCGCCGCCTATGTCCTGCGGGAGATGACGTCGCCCGAGGGCGGCTTTTACAGCGCCCAGGACGCCGACAGCGACGGAGAAGAGGGCAAATACTACCTCTTTACGCCGGAGGAGATCACCGGACTGCTGGGGCAGACAGACGGGGAGGCGTTTAACCGCCGCTTCGGTATCAGCGGGACGGGCAATTTTGAGGGGAAGAACATCCCGAATCTTTTGAACAGCGAACCACAGGACAACACGTTTGACGGCCTTCTGGAAAAGGTTTACCAGTACCGCAAAAAGCGGTGCGCGCTCCATCTGGATGATAAGGTGCTGACCTCCTGGAACGCCCTGATGACCGCCGCCCTGTGCCGGCTTTACCGCGTTAGCGGGAAGGCCATGTATCTGACCGCCGCGAAACGGGCGGAGGACTTCATACAGAAGTACCTGTGGGAAAATGGGAGGCTGTTTGTCAGCTTCCGGGCCGGACGGCGGGGCGCGAAGGGATTTTTGGATGACTATGCCGCTTATCTCTATGCCCAGCTTGCGCTGTATGAGGCGACGCTGGAGCAGGAGCATCTGGACCGGGCGGAGCGGCTGTGCGGGGATGTGCTTGCTTCTTTCCGGGACGGGGAAAACGGCGGCTTCTACCTGTACGGCTCGGACAGTGAGACGCTGCTCCTGCGCCCGAAGGAGACCTGCGACGGGGCGATCCCCAGCGGGAACTCCATGATGGCCTGGAACCTGGTGCGTTTGGCGCAGCTGACCTCTGACCGTGGTTATGAGCGGGAGGCGGAGCGCCAGCTTAACTTCCTGGCGGCGGACGCGGAGCAGTATCCCGCCGGATACGCCATGTTCCTGCTGGCCCTGCTGGACTGGGAGAGCCCACCGCCCAAGGTGACGGTCGTGTTGGCAGGGCAGGAGAAGAAATTCACCGTTCCGCCGGACGCGGTGGCACGTTTGCTGTCCGGGCCCACAAAGGAGTTTCCGCTCAAGGATGGAAAGACCACGTTCTATGTGTGCCGGAATCAGAGCTGCCTGCCTCCTGTCAACGATTTGAATGAGGTCCTGTGAGCAATAGAAAAGGCCACCATGTCGACATGGTGGCCTTTTTTATATGCGCTGAAAGGTTACTGCTTTTTGCAGACCAGTTCCCCGTTTTCCGCGTCCAGCACCAGGGTGCTGCCGGAGGGCAGCTCGCCCCGCAGAATTTCTTTTGCAATCAGCGTCTCGGCGCTGCTCTGGAGATACCGCTTCAGAGGCCGGGCGCCGTACACCGGGTCGAAGCCCCGGTCGATGAGCAGCGTCTTGGCACCGTCGGTGACCTCCAGCTTCAGCGTCTTGTCCGCCAGGCGCCGCTTCAGGCCCCGCATCAGGATGTCGATGATGCCCTTCAGGTTCTCCTTGGTCAGGGGCTTGAACAGGATGATCTCGTCCAGCCGGTTCAGGAATTCGGGCCGGAAGGAGGCCCGCAGCTCCGCCATGACACCGTTCCGGGCGTCGTCGGAGATGCTGCCGTCGGGCTGGATGCCGCCCAGCAGCTCCTGGGAGCCCAGGTTGGAGGTCAGGATGATGATGGTGTTCTTGAAGTCCACCGTCCGGCCCTGGGAGTCGGTGATGCGGCCGTCATCCAGAATCTGCAGCAGGATGTTGAACACGTCCGGGTGGGCCTTCTCCACCTCGTCGAACAGCACGACGCTGTACGGCTTGCGGCGGACGGCCTCCGTCAGCTGGCCGCCCTCGTCGTAGCCCACGTATCCCGGAGGCGCGCCGATGAGCCGGGACACGGAGAATTTCTCCATATACTCCGTCATGTCGATGCGCACCAGGTTGTGCTCGTCGTCAAACAAACACTCCGCCAGGGATTTGGCAAGCTCCGTCTTGCCTACACCGGTGGGGCCCAGGAACAGGAAACTGCCGATGGGCCGGTTGGGGTCCGCGATGCCGGCCCGGGAGCGCTGGATGGCCTCTGTCACCAGCCGGACGGCCTCGTCCTGGCCCACTACCCGCTTGTGGATGACGTCATCCAGGTGCAGCAGCTTCTCCCGCTCGCCCTCCATCAGGCGGCTGACGGGGATGCCCGTCCACTTGGCCACGATGTCGGCGATCTCGTTCTCCGTCACCGTGTCGTGGACCATGGTGTTGTCTCCGGCGTGCTGCTCGGCCAGCGCCTCGGCCTCTTTCAGTTCCTTTTCCAGGGCGGGCAGGTCGGAGTATTTCAGCTTGGCGGCCTTCTCGTATTCCAGGCGGGACTGGGCCTGCTCGATCTGCCCCTGGAGCTGTTCCAGCTTGCCTTTCAGTTCCTTGACCTTGTCCACGCCGTGCTTTTCCGCCTCCCAGCGGGATTTCAGGGCATTGAACTGCTCTTTTTCGTCAGCTAACTCCTTCTTGAGTTCTTCCAGACGGTCCCGGGAGAGCTGGTCGTCCTCTTTTTTCAGAGCCATCTCCTCAATTTCCTGCTGCATGATCTTCCGACGCAGGTCGTCCAGAGAGGCGGGCATGGAGTCGATCTCCGTCCGGATCATGGCGCAGGCCTCGTCCACCAGGTCGATGGCCTTGTCCGGCAGGAACCGGTCAGTGATATAGCGGTTGGAGAGGGTGGCGGCGGCCACCAGGGCGTTGTCGTGGATGCGGACGCCGTGGAAAATTTCATAGCGATCTTTCAGGCCACGGAGGATGGAGATGGTGTCCTCCACCGTGGGCTCATCCACCTGCACCGGCTGGAACCGGCGCTCCAGGGCGGCGTCTTTTTCAATATACTGGCGGTACTCGTCCAGGGTGGTGGCGCCGATGCAGTGGAGCTCGCCCCGGGCCAGCATGGGTTTCAACAGGTTGCCGGCGTCCATGCTGCCCTCCGTTTTGCCTGCGCCCACGATGGTGTGCAGCTCGTCAATGAACAGGATGATCTTGCCCTCGGATTTGCGCACCTGCTCCAGGACGGCCTTGAGGCGCTCCTCAAACTCGCCCCGGTACTTGGCGCCGGCGATAAGGGCGCCCATGTCCAGGGAGAAGATGGTGCGGTCCCTCAGACTGTCCGGCACGTCGCCCCGGACGATGCGCTGGGCCAGTCCCTCGGCGATGGCGGTCTTGCCCACGCCGGGCTCGCCGATCAGCACCGGGTTGTTCTTCGTTTTGCGGGACAGGATGCGGATGACGTTCCGAATTTCGCTGTCACGGCCGATGACCGGGTCCAGCTCCTTCTTCCGTGCCCGCTCCACCAGGTCGGTGCCGTACTTTTTCAGGGCGTCATAGGTGTCCTCCGGGTTGTCGGAGGTGACGGGATTGGACTTTACCTTGGACAGCTCCTCGCTGAACCGGCTGCGGGTGATGCCATGATCCTGCAAAAGCTGCTTGAGGGCGCTGGAGCCCTCGGCGAAGATGCCCAGCATCAGATGCTCCACGGAGATGTATTCGTCGTGGAGTTTTTCCGCCGTCTTTTCCGCCACAGTGAGGACTTTTCCGGTTTCGGGCGAGGCGTAGACCTCCCCGCTGCCGCCGGACACCTTGGGGAGCTCGTCGATTTTGGCGCCCAGCTCCGTCAGCAATCCGCCGCAGTCCACGCCCATCCGACTGAAAATGGAGCTGATAAGACCGCCGTCCTGGGACAGCAGGGCGTACAGCAGGTGCTCCGGCGTCAGATATTGGTTGTGCTTTTCCTGCGCCAGGGCCTGGGCGTCCCGGATGGCCTCCAGCGTTTTTTGCGTGTATTTTTCCGTGCTCATCGTTTTTCCCTCGATTCAAAAGGCCGGCGCCGTGAAGGACTGCCGGACCGCATACATATGTTCTTCAGGTTCGGCTTTATTATAGCTCTGATTTTAGCACTGTCAAGGCGAGAGTGCTAAAGTTCACAATATGCAAAATGATTGTTTACAGCTTCTTCAAAAATCTGCGGTATATATGCACAGACGCCCTTTCGTTTCCGCCCACTCGGCGGAAACTGGTTTTGGATAATATGCAGACCGGCGGACGGCTCTTTTCGAGCCGTCCGCCGGTCTTTCTGATTTTTTCTGCAAAATATTCATATTATATACAATTTTATACATTATGAAAGAAAAGCGGACGCCCTTCCTCAATTTGCTGCAAATTCCACTCGGTTTCGACGGATTATGATTTTTGGATGATAGTATTATTGCACTTTTTATTGTTAAACTAACCGCTTTAAATACAAAAAATGACAAAAAATGCACATTTAAAGTGAGACAATAGAAATGCAGAAAATGGAAATCCACAAGGAGGAAGCCGGAATTGCCGGAAGATGGAATGGAATGGAACGGCAGCGGACACTGCGGAATTATTCGGAGAAAAAATGAAATTTTATGCAAAATCAAGCCGAGGCCCCGGCTTGAAACAAGCTCTGGATGTTCCGCGGACGAGAGGGGGTTGTGTGATTGAAAAAAATCCGGCCGCGCGAGTGCGCGGAGCACGGAGCGGCAGCCGTGACCGGGCGGCGGGAACCGGCGGCGAGCGGCTCTCGGAGGACCTGGCGGCAGTGCCCGGCGGGACATCTCTGGAAAGCTGTCATTTACTCCCGGGCAGGGCCACAGCGGTGCTTTACATAAATGAATCAAATAAAGGAGGATAACAGCAATATGAAGAGGAGAGTGTTAGCGGGCCTGCTGACATGCGTCATACTTTTCGGCCTGCTGCCCGCCACGGCTCTGGCGGACGGCTATGAGGCAAAAAACGGAGAAACTGCGTATGAAACTCTGGACGAGGCCATTAAGGAGGCCAAAGACGGAGATACCATCGAGCTGCTGACGGACGCACAGGTCACAAAGACTTTTTATAAATCACTTACCTTCACCGGTGGACATACCATGGATTTGAATGTATACGGCTGGAGGTATGACGGTGACCTGGTCTTTGATGGTGCGAACCTGAACATTCATACTGACGCAGATTCGCCCGCTGCCGATAATGGCGCAGCGGCACGATGGGTCACAATGGTCCTTGGCGGGTCTATCAGCGCCAGGAACGGAGCGGCTGTGACCTTTACGTTTGACTCCGCCGGCGGAACGAACTGCGCGATCTATGCGGGGAAGGGCGGCGTTTCGCTCAATGTCGAAGACCACTCTGCATTCCGTATTTACGGAAAAAACACGGGAGGAGTCCCCGGCCAGGGAATTCAGCTCGATTCCACAGCGAACACGGGAATTTTTGTTACGGGAGAGAGTGAATTCCTGATCGACGGTGCGAACCGCGGATATGTGAACAGCCCCACGACCTATGTTGAGAACTCCACATTTACCGTTCAGAACTGCACGGCCAATGGCTCCAATGGCGGAGAATTTACGGCTATCAACGCAAAGGTCGAATATTTGAACAACCGGGGCCATGGCCTTTCCGCCGGCAATGTGGTTTTCCAAGATTCTGTTTTTAACGGGCTCAACAATGGTTATACCGGCCTGCACGTCCAAGGAACGTTCGACGCAAGCACCACCGGAACCGGAAAATACGCCACAGAGCTGACGCTGACCGGGAATACGTGGAATGCCTTCAAAGCCGACAGCTTTGCCGCGCTTCGGCTGACCGGCAACGCAAACATCGGCGAAGATGTAACGGTCAATATCGCTGACAACTACGGCGTGGGCCTGCGCTGCAATTCCGCCGATGCCAGTTACGTCTTTGCTGAGGGCTCCGACCTGACCATTGTTCGGAACGGAAAGGCGCTGGAAACGGATGGCGTACAGTACAACACCACTGGTGGCGGCATCTGGAACAAGGGCGCACTGACCATCCCTTCCGACGCGGTCGTCTATGACAACCACGCGGCGGACGCCGGCGACGACATTTACAACGAGGCTGGCGCGGCGATCACGTTCGGGCGTGTCGGTGAAGACTGGAGCCTGGACGGCGTGCCCGCCCATTGCGACGATCCCATCGACGGCTGGTATGACGATCCGGCGGGAAGCCGCTGGGAAGCGCATGATGAAGACAGCCTCTATGTTGATGAGTTTACCGGCTTTGGCAAAGACGGCCTGGCGGCCATCCGGAACCAGAAAGCCCTGAAAGCCGCCCATGGACTTCTGCCTGAGCCGGAGCCTACTCCGGTCGTTCCTGAGTGGGATGTCTCCAAATCCAAGACGGCTACGAATCTGGTGAAAGACGGCGAGGGCAATTATACCTCCGATGTGACGCTGTCCCTGCCTTCTGCCCAGGAACAGCTGGTCAGTGATGTGGTGCTGGTGCTGGATAAGTCCACCAGCGCCGATGTGGAGGATCAGGCATTGGCGATGCTCAGCAGCCTGAAAGAACGGCTGGACGCTACCAGCGCAAAAATTCAGGTCGGCGTGGTCATCTTCAACAAGGAGGCCCATGTTGCCAACGGAGGCAAGTTCTTTGACCTGTCCAAAGAGTATGAGGCAATCGAGGAAGCAATCCGGCAGGAGATCAAAAGCGGCACGAACACCCACGCGGGCCTGCTGGCCGGCAAGGCCATGCTGGACAGCGACACTCAGGTGGATGCCAGCCGCAAGTATCTGATCTTCGTCAGCGACGCGATCACCTACATGTACGGCGCGGAGCCGACTGTCACCGCCTGGACATTCTGGGCGGATGCGTGGAAAGACTGGGCCGGACCGGACAACTGGAAATCCAAGTACGACACCAATGACGCCCCCGCGGACTGGGATGCCTGGTTTGATGACATCGGTGAGAAAGTCGCAGCGCAGGGAACCAAGTATGAGTACCCCTATAAAGGAACTGTCGGGGAGGCCACACCGCAGGAGGACTGGCAGACAGCCTACGCCAACTCCATCGACAAAGCCCTGTATCTGACCAATCAGGTGTATCAGGATGCAAGAGCGGAGGGCTATCACTGCTACGCCATGACAGCCGAGTCCGATGCCAGCTACCCCTGGGCGAGCAGCTTTATGGACTACCTGGCCGGCGGCGAGGAAGTCAGCTTCGAGGCGATCCAGAACGACATCTACTATCTGGTGAGCAGCGGCTCGGAAGTTGTGGATGTCATTGGCAAGGGCACCTACGGCACGACGGACCGTTTCGCCTATGACTTCGATTTCGTCAACGATTTTGACAGCCTGACCCTGACCCGGGGCAAGGATGAAACCGGCAATCCGGTGGAGCTGCTGAAGGTCCCAATCGACGATACGACCTACGGATTCGGAGAGAAGCTGGGTGAGGACGAATATGAATTCGTCCTGCACTACTATGAGAATGGCCGGGACGGCCAGTCCGACGAGTGCTTCGTGTGGGAGATCAATGTGCCCATCACCAACTTCGAGCAGGTCCAGCTGACCTACAAGGTCCGGCTGACCAATCCCCAGCTGGAGGTCGGCGTATACGGCACATATGACGAGGACGGCCTGGATGAAAACGGCGAGCAGCTGGCGGGCAGCGAATTTCTGTTCACCAACAAGAGCGCTACGCTGTATCCTGTGGACAGTAACGGCAGGGAGGTCCAGCCCGAGGACTTCTCCAGGCCCGCTGTGTCCTACGAGGTCAAAAATGAGCCCACCGGCACGCTGTATGTGACCAAATACGTGCTGGACAGCCAGGCGGACCAGAACCAGACATTCTCCTTCCTGGTCACGGCCGGCGACGCGGAGCAGGCGTTTGAGCTGCGGGCGGGAGAGACCAAAGCCATCTCCGGCCTCCCGGTGGGTGCCGCATATACGGTGCTGGAGACGGACTCCCACGGCTATACCGCCAACTATTTCAACAGCACCGGCACCATCACCGGCTCCGGGAGCGGCGATACCGCCGTGGTGGTCAATGTGCCCGAGGGCGAGGGCGCGCTGGTCATCAGCAAGACCGTGAACGGCGGCAGCACCGCGCAGGAATTCACCTTCACCGTGAACCTGACCGGCGCTGACGGCGCTTACGCCTACACCGGCTCCAAGACCGGCACCATCAAGAGCGGCGAGACGGTTACGCTGAAAAACGGCGAGAGCATCGCCATCAACAACCTGCCCGCGGGCGCCGGGTATCAGATCACGGAGAAGGCCGCGGCCAACTATAAGACCGCCATTTCCGGCAATGACGCGCTGATGGCGGGCACGGTTTCCGGCAGCACCGCTTCCGGCACCGTCGTGGGCGGCAGCGCGGCTGTAGCCCATTACACCAACACCTACACCGGCGGCGGTTCCAGCGGCGGCGGCGGTTCCAGCGGCGGCGGAAGCAAGCCCGACACCGTACTGAATACCGATGACCACTATTCCTATATCATCGGCTACAAGGACGGCATGCTGCGCCCCTACGGCACCATCACCCGGGGGGAGGTGGCCACCATTTTCTTCCGCATGCTGACGGACGAGACCCGGGAGAAATACTGGTGCCAGACCAACAGCTACGCCGACTGCGATTCCGACCTGTGGTGCAACAACGCCATCTCCACCCTGACGAACATGGGCATCATCGACGGCTATCAGGACGGCCTGTTCCGGCCCTATGGAAAGATCACCCGCGCCCAGTTTGCCAAGATCGCGGTGGGCTTCTTCGAGACCACCAAAGAGGAGTACAAGGGCTATTTCACCGATGTCCCCGAAGACGCCTGGTATACAAGCTATGTGGAGGCCGCCGCCCGGGTCGGCCTGGTCCAGGGCTTTGACAACGATACGTTCCAGCCCGACACCAACATCACCCGTGCCCAGGCTTGTGTCATTGTGAACCGTGCCCTGGACCGCAAGCCCCAGAAGGACCACCTGCTGCCCCAGAGCAAGATGGTTACCTGGCCGGACTGCGAGCCCGGCGACTGGTTCTACGCCGACATGCAGGAGGCTACCAACAGCCATGATTACAAATGGCTGACCAGCGGGAGCGACAAGAAGTATCTGGAGGAGTGGACCAAAAAGCTGCCGCAGCGTGACTGGGCTGCTTTCGAGCATGCCTGGGCCACTGCCCACTCCGCCCCCGGCGGCGAGGTCGTGAAGTAAGGAAGGACAGGAGCAGCGGCCAAATACCTGCGCGGGCATACAGAAACGCGGACGATGGAGGTTCCATCGTCCGCGTTTCGTTACGCTTCAAAATACCGCCGCAGGGCATTGACCGCGTCTTCCTCATCCGGCCCTTCCGCCGTGACCGTCAGTACGGCGCCGTGCCGGACGCCCATGGAAAGGACGCCCAGAAGGCTCTTGGCATTGACGCTCTTTTCACCGAGCCGGATGCGGATCTGGCTCTGGTATTCATTGGCGTTTCGGATGAAAAGGGCGGCGTCTTGTTCCTTGAGTCCGCCGTCCCGTGTGACGATGATCTCCTTGCTTGTCATATTGAACATTCCCCCGTATCAAAAAACCAGAAGTGTGCTGTGCGCGGAGCACTTTTTTATTATAGCACGATTCCGGACGGAATGACATATCTTGTCAGATTTGTGCCATTCAATGTTCCCTGGTTTTGGAGACGGTCAACCGTATGACGGGGCATGTTTCCGCGGATGAGGTCTACGATGTCATCGCGGCGGAGCGTCCGAACATCAGCAGGGCAACCGTGTACCGGAATCTGAACCGGCTGGCGGAAATGGGAAAGATCCGCAAAATCGAGGTGCCCGACGGCGCCGACAGGTTTGAGCATTGGAGCCATAAGCACTATCACGTCCGCTGTGAAAAGTGCGGCCGCATTTTTGATGTGGATATGCCGTATATGGAGGATTTGGAGGCACGCATCCGGGATACCCATGGCTTCGATTTCACCGGCCATGACATCATCTTCTCCGGTGTCTGTCCGGCGTACAAGAACAAAGCGGATGTGAACGGTTGATGTCTGATTGTCTCACGAGCCGGCGGCCTGTGATCTCAATAAGTGAACCAAGCAGACCCACTATAAACCGTCTGCAAATTTTGGATATGAGGGGTAGTTGTTATGAGAAGTATTACCACACTGGACCTGCAGTACGCCCATAGATTTTATGGCTTCAAGGGAGAAGCTCAGTATCTGCACAGGCATACCGGCGTCCTGACCATCGAGGTCGAGGATTCTGTGGAACCCGGCGTCAACATGGTGTTCCCCTGCAATGAGATCCAGAAGACCGCCTGGGAGGTCCTGAAGAATTTTGACCATGCGCTGATCCTGCGGGAGGATGATCCCCTCCTGCCCGCCATCCTGAAGGTTTACGAAGAGCAGGGCATCAAGGACGGCGCCCCCACCAACAAGATGAAGGGCCCTGCTTTCCAGACGGAGCTGGCCACTGCCTATCCCGACTGCCGCCTGGTCGTCACCAAGGAGACTATGATCGTGGAGGGTATGATCAAGATCGTCTACGAGCTGCTGAAGGATAAGCTGAACATAGCCAAGCTGACCTTTACCAGCGGCGTCAACGCGGCCTCCCAGGAGTATACCCCCGGTAAGACCATCGACCGCTGCCCCCTGTGCGGCATTGCGCTGAATGAAAAGGGCGTTTGCCCCAAGTGCGGCTACAAGAAGTAAGCGGCAGCCCCAGGCCGTACAGCTGAACCGGTCATAAAAGCCCGCGCCCCACATTCCGGGGCGCGGGCTTGCTTATACGGCGAAGCGACTTGCACCTGTCCGTGTCCCAAATGACGGCGGGGCCATTCGGCGTCCAGAGCGCGGCACGACACAGCCTGCCGCTGTCGGCGATGCCTTCGGAAGAGGCATGGAAGAAAGCTGTTTCCTCGACCGCGGAACAGCAGGGGGACATCATCGGTGTTCGGCGGAGCGGATCAAGTGCCAAATGGGGAAGTGGCCGGGCGGGGCGGTTCGTTCCGTTCAACAGTAGGTCTCCACATGGGCGCGGGTGACCTCAGCGGCCTTCTTGATGTTCTCCTCATTGGAGAGCTTGTAGTAGTCGGGGCGGAACACTTCGATGGTGCAGACGCCGCCGTCGAAGCCGATTTTCTTCAGGGTATCCGCGTACCGCTTGTGGTCCAGGCAGTCGCCAGGCTCACCGGGCCACAGGCGTTTTTCGTCGGTGTTATAGGCTGCGCCGCAGGGCATATTCTCCATGCCGTTCAGGTGCCAGATGAAAATTTTTCTGCCGTCTGCCTTTTCAAGGGCGTCCCAGCCGGAAGCCATGGCGTGGAAGTGGTATTGGTCCAGCGTCAGGCCGACCAGGGGGTGATCAACTTCCTCCACGATGGCATAGGCATCCTCAAAGCGGTTGATGGACATGGTGGGGCAGCCGCAGAACTCCAGGGACAGCTTGATGCCGTAGGGCTCCACCTTCTTCACCATCTCCCGCAGGACGGCCACGGCGTCGGCCTTGATGTCGTCCAGTGTGGCGTGGACAGTCAGGTCCATGGAGGGCACCACCACGATCATCTTGCAGTCCAGAATCTGGCAGCGGCGAATGATCTCATCCAGATGGTCCATGACAGCGTCCTTTTCCGCCTGTGTCTGCTTCATATTAAAGCCGACGAGGGCATTGTAGGACAGCATCTTCAGCTTGTGGGTGCGGAAGAAATCGCCCAGTTCCTCAAGAGTGCACGTTCCGGCAGCCAGATCGCGGTCCAGGCATTCGGACTGGATGTCAATGCAGTCGAAGCCGTATTTTTCACACAGGGTCAGGTCCTCCAGAACGGAGTGGCCCGCGCAGAAGCGGTTGCAGCCTTCGTTAAAGCCAATTTTCATTGTGTTCACCTTCACCATAAGAATTCAGTTGATTGCAGCGGGGGGCGCCTGTGGAATTGGTCATATGCTTAATATCATTATGGTGAAAATGATCCGGTAGTCAAGACCGAACAGATGCTCCGGGGAAATTTTTGCTGCTCAGAAGAATGATGGAACGACCCTGCCGCTGCTCCGGGTAAGCAGGGCAAAGTATACTGGACGGGTGGGAGCAGTTCCTGCCGGGAAACAAAATGTTAAAACAGATTTTCATGGATCTGTGTATACCTGCTCTGTTTTAAAGATTGCGGCAAAAGGTTATGAATAGACAGGCCTGACTCATAAAAAGACTTCTGTTCGGGTGATCAGATTACGCAGGCAGAGCTCATTCACCCATTCCGTTGAATGGGACTCATGGTGGGCGACGATTTGCTCTGTGCCGAATTCATTTCAATCCACCTGCCCGTGGGGGTGGGACAAATCAGGAAAGAGATACCCTTACGCAGGGCGATATTTCAATCCACCCACCCCGTGCGGGGTGGGACCCAAGAGCAACGCCATATGGAGGGTCAGTCAGAAATTTCAATCCACCCACCCCGTGCGGGGTGGGACGGCGTGGTGGCGGACCTGGTGGAGCACGGCGTGAAATTTCAATCCACCCACCCCGTGCGGGGTGGGACCCTGGGCGGCGTCGCCCTGGACCCGGCGGCCGGTATTTCAATCCACCCACCCCGTGCGGGGTGGGACTGGTTCAAGGCGTTCTACTGCCGGAACTGTGGAATTTCAATCCACCCACCCCGTGCGGGGTGGGACCATACAGGCGGTACAGGCCCGGACGGGCTATAAAATTTCAATCCACCCACCCCGTGCGGGGTGGGACGACTTCCGCGGTTGGCGATGTGATTTACCCCGCAATTTCAATCCACCCACCCCGTGCGGGGTGGGACCGGCATGGCATCCGACGCAGTCAGCGGCAAGCAACATTTCAATCCACCCACCCCGTGCGGGGTGGGACTGAGAGTAACGGGAGGGCTTTATGTATCAGCTGAAATTTCAATCCACCCACCCCGTGCGGGGTGGGACTCAGTCGGGAGTGCAAATGTGAGGTCATACGGCAATTTCAATCCACCCACCCCGTGCGGGGTGGGACTGGGAGAGTATGGTACAACTTCCTGGAGCAAATCATTTCAATCCACCCACCCCGTGCGGGGTGGGACGTAAAAGTATACAAAATAATTCCCTTTTATTGCACTGCATTATACGGTAACGACAAAAGAAACGGCAAACGACATTCGGAAATCGCAGAAAACGGATGCGTTTTTCCAAAACACAGATATGCGAGGCAGAAACACAGTGCGAACAGACACGGGAATCTCTGTTCACTTCCGCTTCGCACCTTTAAATGATCAGCACACCTTCCGCTTCATAAGTCGCTTTTGCTCCAAAGTGTTCGACCTTGGTTTGATAATGATTTCCCAAATAATAGAACCGCAGACTGTCCCGTTTGTCATCCATGATCGCGCAGAGCTTGTGCTGCAGCATTTTAGCCTGTGCTGCATCGACAACGCATTCAAATACAGAATTCTGAACGCGTTGACCATAGTTCACACATTGTTTCGCGATCTGCCGCAGCCGCTTGCGTCCCGCAGCGTCTTCCGTGTTGACGTCATAGGTGATCAGTACCAGCATTTGGCGTGCCTCACTTCCATAAAAAGGGCGGATATGCGTCCAGATCTTCCCGGAGATACCGCGCCAGCAGCAATGCCTGCATATATGGCACCAGTCCCCATGGCAGTTTTTCCCCCAGGTAAGGGTGGGTAATGACCTCTTGCTTGCGCTCCTGCCAGCTTTTCAGAAATTTTCTCCTGGCGTCGTCTGACATGCGGACCGCACCGTTTTCCGATTCATCAAAATCATCGGGCGTCATAACCCGGTTGTTGATCATTGTCAGAACGAACCGGTCCGCCATGCAGGGACGCAGCTCTTCCATCAGATCCAGGGCCAGAGAGACCCTTCCGGGACGGTCCCTGTGGAGAAATCCTACGTAGGCGTCCAGGCCCACGCTCTCCAGTGCCGAGGCACAGTCGTTGGCCAAAAGGCCATAGGCAAAGGACAGCATGGCGTTGACGTTGTCCAGCGGCGGCCGGCGGTTTCTGCCGTGGAAATAAAAGGACGCCTTCTCCCGGAGGATCATGTCGTCGAATACCTTGAAATACGCCGCCGCGCCGACACCCTCCAGACCCCGCAGAGACTCCGGGGAGGACGCCTCCGCGACCTGGGAGAGCAGCCCCCTGATGGTCTCTGACGCGGCCCGGAACTTTTCTCCGTCAATCCGGGGGGCGTGGTCTCTGCGGGTGCGCTCGATACTCCAGCGGGCGTTATACAATTTTCCGAATATCATGTATTTCGAGATCCGGCAGCTCTGGACGGGGTCATCCGCCGCGCGGTACTGCATCCGGCGCAGCCACAGAAATGAGCGGCAAGCATCTGGACAAGCCGGTCATCCGCCGCGCGGTACTGCATCCGGCGCAGCAGCACATTTCCATTGCTGAACCCGGTGGTGCGGGCCAGGAAGCGGCCTCTCGGCGTGCAGAACGCCAGACCGATGTCCCGCGCGGCACAGGCCCCCATCAGGGCTGGGGACGCGCCGGCGTAAGAGAAGGAGATGATGCCGGAGAGGTTGTGCAGAGGAAACCGCCCCATCTCCTGCTTGTCCCGGTTGACCACTACATTTTCGCCGTCCAGAGTCAAATAGGCATCTTCTGATGTCACAAAAAGGGTGTTCAGCAAATGCCTCATAGTTCCTCCAATCTCGCCTTCACATAGTCCCGGGCGGAACCGCCGCGCAGGAGCCTGG
The DNA here is from genome assembly GCF_021531435.1 of Oscillibacter valericigenes. Taxonomy (GTDB): domain Bacteria; phylum Bacillota; class Clostridia; order Oscillospirales; family Oscillospiraceae; genus Oscillibacter; species Oscillibacter valericigenes_B. The sequence goes on along the minus strand of NZ_JAFBIS010000006.1, from coordinate 8,631 downwards.
GCAGGCAGAGCTCTTTCAGGGAACAGGCGCTGCAGGCTTTTGTGGGTTTCACCCTGGGGGTGTAACCCCTTTCGTACAGCGCGTGCATTTCCGCAAGACAGTCCCGGACCTCCTGCCGGAGTTCCTGCGTCAGTTTTACCGTTTCCCGGCGGCGGGGTTCCCCGTAATACAGGGCGCCCTCCGGGATCCCGCAGCACAGCATCTCCTCCAGGCACATAGCCTGGGCACAGAGCTGCAGGGCGTTGGAGGTGTCCCCGCGGGGCGAGCCGCGCTTATACTCCACGGGGAAGGGCTGATATAGGCCCTCCTGCCCGTGGAGGGGCACCCCTGCCTCGGACCTGCGGAACTCCACCACATCGCAGGCGCCGGAAATACCCAGCACGCGGGAAAAGACAGGCATGTCCCGGGTGACCAGCAGATCGCCGCGCCGCTCTTTCGACGATGCGTCATGGGCCTTTTCATGCATGATCTTCCCGTCCGTGGTCCTCCAGCTCTCCGCCCACTGGTTTTCGATGTGGATCAGCGCCCACTGCCGGCGGCAGAATTTGAAGTGCTGGAGGCCGGAGATCTGGAGATAGTCCTCCTCTTTATACTCCATCGATCACTTCCGGCTCCAGACCGGGCAGCTCTTCCAGCGTGATGACATAGTCGTCGACGGAAGAGGGGAGCAGCTCCGGGTCCTTCAGCGTGGCCTTTACCGAACGGTGCACCCGGGCCGAAGAGTATTGTCCCTCTTTGCAGTTGTGGCGCCACCAGTAGAGCTTGACGACCTCCATGGAGCCGTCCGGGCGGGCGGCGGAGGCGTCGTTGACAAACAGGGTCCGCAGGCATTCCTTGACGACCTCCGCGTCCTCCTCTGAAAAGCCCGTCTTTTCCGCCAGCTGCACATTGATGGAGCCCTTGAGCTGATACAGTCCAAACTGGACGAAATGCTTCATGCCCATGGTGTCGGAGGAGCGCTTCTCGCCCGGCTCGCCGTTGACGCTTTTGGTGATCTGGAGAGACTGCACCTCAATGGGGGAGACGCTGACCGCCTGATGGATGGAGACCGGGCCCCGCACACCTATGGAGGGACCGGCATCTTTGGATTTAAACGCAAATACTTGTCCGAAGGTACGTACATCCAGCCAGGTCTCACAGGCTTTTTTGACAGCCTCCTCCCGGTCCTTCATGCCCTTCAGAACGGCGGAGGCCCGCTCGCTCAGGCTGCCGCAGCCGTCGTCGCTCCGGTCGTCAGACTGGACAAAGACCTTGTATCCCTGGTCCTGCATCCGGTTGCGGATTTTCCGCTTGATACACACGTCGGAGATCTCACCGAAGCCATTGTAATCCGTCCGGGGCCGGTTCCCGTTGAGGGGATCTCCGTTGGCGTTGGCCATGCTGACCGAGATCAGCGCCACAAAATCGATCTTATTCTGCAATGTGCTCATTTTCGTTGTCCTCCTCAATATGTTTTTCCTTGGGTGCGTACAGCGCGCCGCGCTGGAGATAGTAGCCCATCAAATACGTATCTGCCAGAGGCTGGTTCCACTGGCTGTCCGGGAACTTGTGGATCTCTTCCATGATCTGACTGATCAGGTTTTTGTAAAACGCCCGCGTACCGGGCCGCAGACGGGGGAAGTAGGCCCGTTCCAGCTGTTTTTCAATGTTGGCTGCCGCGTACATGGGCCGTTGGCAGAACACCGACTGCTGCCGGATGGCATTGGGCTCCCGCCCCTCGTCACTGCCGTAGGTATCCCGCTCCACCTTTTCCAGAACGGCCAGCAGTCGTCCAAATTGATAGCTGCGGTCATGCTTGCTGGGGTCCAGTTCCATGTTCCATTCCTCCCTGTTTCGGTCAAAATCATATTTTTTCAAAACGGCACATGCGGTAAACAGAATTTTTTCCCGCACCGCCTTCTCGTAGGCTAGCGGCCTGGAGGCCCTCTGTACCAGTGCTTGCTTGATGTCGGCGGGCAGCCTGGCCCGGTCCACCCGGCACGATACCAGCCGCTGCATCTGCTGCTTCAGCACGCGGTCGTCGGTTTTCAGCAGCTGTCCCTGCTGGGTTCCAAAGGCACAGTTGACAATCTGAAGAAGGGAGGGCGACCAGATCTCGCCCCTTCGGTTCGGCCAGCAGCAGGACGCGTCCCAGTCGTACAGCCTTTCCAGAAAATCGGAGCCCAGCAGCTCGTTGTAATAGGTCAGGGACAGGCGCCCCGTGGTGGCGGCGTCAAAGGCGGCGATCACCACGCCTGCGCTCTCCGGCAGCGCCGCCTTGTAGCCCAGCAGGACCTTTTTTAGATCCTCCTGATATTCCGTGGGCTCCGTGACGGGCTCCGTGTTGATCCGGAACGGTCCGGTCACACCGCACACCTTTTTCCCCTGGGGATTCCAGCATAAAAAGGCTCTGCCGCCGTATACCGCCTGCGCGCCCTGCTCCGCCGCCAGCCAGCGCAAGGCGTTGTGGGCCTTCTGAGACGCCTCATAGCTGACCGTGGCCCCCTGCCAGTCCTCCGAAAAACGGCCCCGGTAGGTAAAGCCGCTGCTGTCATTAGAGGAGATCAGCTTGGCGTTGCCGCCGCACAGGGGGATGATCCCCTTGGGATGCTGGCTGGCGGGCCTGGCCAGATTTCCGCCGATCATGCACAGCGCCTGCGCCTGCTGCTCCGTTTTTGCCCTGTAATAGCCGATGAACGCGCGGAACAGGCTTTGATCCGTCCAGCAGGCGGCGTTTTCCTCGGCATCCAGGCCGATGACACGCCACCGCACCAGCGCCTTCTCGTCCTTTGGACGGCCCGTTTCATCCAGATGGATCACATCGCTCCCGGCCAGGTCGGTCAAAATCGTTCCGCCCCTGACATAGGCCAGAATGGGCCGGAGCTTGGGATGTCCGTAAGGCGAGTCCGCCCAGTCGGCCAGCTGGTCCACATACAGGGCATGCTTCTTTTCATCATAGTCCGCCAGGTATCCCAACTGCTCACAGAGCGGGTGGGCGCAGGGAGCGGAGGTGCGCCCGCCGGACTCCTCCGTGACCGGGATCACGATTTTCGGCTCTGCTTTGTCCACCGCCCGGGCACTCACGAAGTTTCCGTCCTGATCCAGGGTAATTTCGATCTGCGCGGAGGTGAGGATGTGGGAGACAGGCGCCAGGGTCTCATGGCCCTCCCGCGGCAGGCCCGCATAGTGGGCGTGGCAGTCATAGGTCTCACAGGCCTTTTGCAGCAGTCCCATTCAGTTCACCTCCCCGAATTCCCGCAGGCCGGTGAAGCTGCCCTCGCCGAAGGGCTTGACCTCCATAGTCCGCAGCATCTTGTGCAGGGGACATTCCTCCGGCTTTGGGAAGGTGATCACGCCCTGCCGCATGACCGGGCTCCAGAAATTCGCCGTCATTTTGCCCGCCGTTTCCTCGGAGTACGCCTCGTCCGCGTAGGTGATGCCGTGGTACATCAGGCCGAAGCCCAGCTCCGGGAGGGAATCGTAATGGCCCGCCCCCTCGCCGAACACACAGGGCTCCACGTAGCCCTGACACTCCCGGGCGCCCAGGAAAATATCCCGGCGGCCTCCTTTGCGGATCATCTTTTTGGCGATCTCATGGTGCTTGTTCTCGCTGCGGTCTCCGGCCAGCTCCGGGCGGTTTTCGTTCCACTCAAAATGGGCCCGCACCTGGTAGCGGCAGTTCTTGAGGTATGTATAATACGCCAGGTCGTTGCCGCCGTGGTACTTGACGGGCCGGATACCCTTGACCTCCGTTTGGATGGGGTTCATTACCCGGACGGCATCGATGTACCAAATAAACGTAGGCTTCCAATACGTTGAAGATAAAATGCCCTTCAGCGCCTCGTAGGTCGGCACCTGATAGGTGCATTTTTCTCCGCCGAGACGCAGGATGGGATCGGAAAACAAGGCATAGTTTCCGGTCACCTGAAATTCCACGATATTCGGATATTTCGTATTCTTCACGCTTACACCTCCCAAAATTGTGCTGTGGTTCCGTTTTGTGAGAAGCCGGTCTCCTCGTCATAGAACCCCTCTGCCAGTACCCAGACGCTGGCGTCATCGTCCCGGATGGGCAGCAGGCCGTGCGCCTGCTCCAGCTTCTGCCGCTGGTATTGATACAGGGAGACCGTGTATGGCTTGGCCTGCTCCAGACAGCTCCGGCGGTATGCCAGATCCCGCCTGGCCCGGTCGGAGCGCAGAGCGGATATTACCGTCCGGCCTTCCCTATATGGAACGATGACATCCAGGCTGTCCTCGTCATACACCTGGAACAGCCTGCCGGCCAGCTGAAAAGCCTGGTTCAAAAAGTAGGTGCCGTGGGCCTCCGCCCGGTCATCGGAGAAAAAGCTGTTGTCGGACAGGAGCGAGAAGACCGTATAGTGCTTTCCCTCGACTCTGTAATCCTGAAATCCATCCGGCATCTCCTGATAAAGGCGGTGATAGTAATAACCGATCGCCTCGTCGGAGGCCAGATCGTTCTGGAACCGCTCCGGCCGCCGGCAGTACTGCGCCAGCAGTTCTCCCGTGGCGTCTTTTCCACGCTGAATATCCGGCAGCCTTGCCAGATTCTCGTTTTGGCACTGCACCAGGTAGACCGGAGCGGGACCGGCCTGCTCGCTGTTGCGGTTGCAGCGCCCGGCGGCTTGCACCACGCTGTCCATCCCGGCGGAGAGCCGGATCACCCGCTCAAAGGAGATGTCCACACCCGCCTCAATGACCTGCGTGGACACGCAGACGGTCTTTTCACCCGAGGCCAATGCAGTCTGGAGACCGGCCAGCGCCGTCCGGCGGTGGGCTGTGCACATGGCGGCGGACAGGTGGCAGCAATAGAGATCACCATGGGACAGCTCCCGGTAGAGATACGCCGCCTCGTCTTTCTTGTTGCATACGATCAGCAGGCTGTCCGCGCTCTCCAGAATTTCCAGCGCGAAGGCCGGAATATCCTCCAGCCGCATATTCCCGGCGTTTTGAATTTGCGTTCTGCGAAATGCCTTCCACAATTCCCGGTCATAGGGGACGATGTCCTTTGGAACGGATACCAGCGGATACGCGGTCTTTTCCAGGCAGGGCTGCGTGGCGGAGCAAAGCACCACGGTGGTGCCGCAGACCTCCGACAGGAAGTTCACGGCCAGATTGAAAAGCGTCAGCATTTTTGCGGGCACGGTCTGCACTTCGTCCAGAATGATGATGCTGTTGGAGAGGGCCTGAAACCGGCGGATGCAGGTGGTCTTTCCGCTGAACAGGGTGTTCAGCAGCTGGACCAGCGTGGTAATGATGACAGGTGCGCTCCAATCCTCGGCCAGCAGCTCCTGAAGGTCCAGCTGTTCAGGGGTCTCCTGTGTGCGGACGAGGTTGGAGTGATGCTCCAGAATGATGCTGTCATTGCCTACGTAGTCCCGGATGACCTGGGCGTTCTGCTCCAAAATCGTCAGCAGCGGCGCGGTGAAAATAATGCGGGATTTGTTCCATCGCGCGGCATTGGTCAGGGCATAGCGCAGGGAACTCAGAGTCTTTCCCGCCCCGGTGGGCACGTTCAGCCGGAAGACCCCGCCCGGCCGTTCCGCAAAAAGACGGCACTGGTCTGAAATTTGCCGCCGGGCTTTTTGAATGTCCGTCTCAGACGGAAAGCGAGCGAGCTTTTGCTCCATATACCGGAGCCGGGCTTCCCAGAGCGGACGCCTGTCTTCCGGAAACACGGGCCGGGCCGTTCCGGTCATAAATTCCGCGGTATCCCGGCGGTCGCCCTGAATCACCGCTGACAGCAGAAGCCGTGCCGTAAGTCCGACATAGAAGGGAAGCTCCCGACGGGCAAGGGCGGCATCTGTACACAACTGGTCCTGGATTTTTTCGAAAACACCTGTCAGCTCCTGGCAGGAAGCCCGAAACAATGAATCGATTTCATCCTGACCGGCGCAGCTGCTCAAAAAGTTTTGCACGGCTTCGCGGTACTCGCTGTCATGGGACAGCAGCCTGTGCTGAAAACCGGAGGAGCGTGTTTCACCGACACAGTCGAATGATCCGTGATGGGAGCCGATGGCGAACGCCAGAAGCTCGCATGTGATGTCATCGTAAGAAGCCGGCGTTGGCCCGTGGTACTGCTCCAGCAGCAGCCGCACCCCTGCAAAGGTATGGACCACCGCTCCGCGCCGGACTGCTTCCCCGTTGACCGCACTCTCGATGTAAGCCTGAAATTCCGGCGTGGCCTTGCCCAAGTCATGCAGCAGTCCGGTCAGATAGGCCGCTTTGGATAAGCCGATACCGCCCAGAGACTCGGCTGCGCAGCGCGCTGCCCCGCGGCAATGTTCCGCAACACTTTGAATGTTCCGCGTACCGTCCTCCTGAATGCGTATATGTGCCGGAAACTCCATCGTACCACCTCACTCCTGCTGTGCAGATTATCACTTTTTGTTAAATTATAACATATTTTTACAGTTTTTGACAATTCCTTATTCGCTTTTTTATGGTGATCGTAGTTGATACAAGATTTATCAAAGACAACATAGATTGTTGGCTGGTTATTGCGCCCAGCCTGATGGGGAGAAGGCGCTCTTGCGCATATAGGGGCTTGAGCTCCCTGTGTTTTTCATCAGTTTAACATCCGGCATGTCCCAAAAACTGGACAGCTTCTGCTTTTCAATGTGGCACTCGATCAAAAATTTTAAAAAAATCAAAAATAGGGGTTGCTTTTTCCGGAAAGCCATGCTAATATAAACAAGCTGACTCAAGACGAGCAGGAAAAGAAAATATCCGGGTGTAGCGCAGTTGGTAGCGCACTTGACTGGGGGTCAAGGGGTCGTGAGTTCAAGTCTCGCCACTCGGACCAGAAAGTACCGATTTTTAACCAAAATGGTTAAAAATCGGTACTTTCTTTTTTGCTTTTCCGCATTTTTTATTTCAGAGAAATCTGTGATCCCGGATTGCTTTCTTCAGTGTCTGTATTATAAATTATCATATTATCTCTTATATTATATATTTAACAACCACTATATTTTGTTTTAAGAGATTCTGAAGATGCCAGAGAGCATACAGACGCATAAAAATCTTCCGTCGGACCGGTGCCGGCTACCTGAAGCCTTCTTCCGAGCCCTCCGGCAGAAAACGGTTCAGCATGATAAGAGTTGCGGATTTGCTGCTGTGGAATCTGCACTCGGAGACGCTCTGCCTCATCCGCAACGATAAGTTGGATCTCTTTCTGAAGATAGGTGCCGGTCTCCTGATCCCCAAATTTTTTATGAGCGATTATCCATTACATACGAGATTCATACAGCGGTTTTTCAGCAGCGGTTCGGCCGCTCAGGAACGCGCCAAAAGCAAACCTCTGTTTTTGCAGAAAACACTTGATGAACATGCGCAGGATTTTATAGATGCCCCCCTGCGAACAGTCTTATTCAATGATCTTTCCACTGTAAAGAACGCTGTCTTATCTCTTAGAATATCCGCTCTGCTGAAGGAATCGGCAATAAGTCCAAACCGGTCAAAGGTATGATAAGCAGTCAATCGATCGGGTAGACAAGGGACATCTGATTTCAAGACTCCGGCAAGAACCCCGCAGTTCATACGGCTGTGATCAGTCATGTAGGATCCGTCCCCAGAGAGCCCAATGCATAAATGTCAGAATCCCTCTTGCAGACCGCGGAAATATCCAGGGTCTGTCTAAGAGGAATTTTGTTTTAAGAGATTTTTCGATAATCATATATCACTTCTGGGAACACTTACCCGCCTCCTTATTGTAAGTGCTCAATAATCACCCGGAAAAAAGAAAACGCCCGATGGCCTCGCGTCAGAGGTCCTCGGGTGAAATCTTTTTTGTAGGAAGGATACAGTTCTTGCGGACCGCAGCAGTCGCACTGGAATCTGCGCCCTTCGGTGTATCGCAGAACAGCCATGCTTTACGGCCTTGGACAAACGGGCGGATTGCGTTTTCAGCCAGGTTATTTGAGATATCTACCTCGCCATGTTCCAAAAACGCATTCAGGAATTTCTTCTGGTTCTTAGCATATGTCACGGCATCAGCCAATTTGCTGCCCGACGCGCTGTTTTGCGTATTAGATCACTCATTTGGAAAAATTTCTTCTCCAGAGTAAAGAGCTTATTGCAATAGTCATAGCCCCAGGCTGCCTTGGAGGTCTCTTTCGTTGCCCCCTTCGGCATCGCCTTACGCCAATATCGCCGCATATGGCTCCAGCATCCGCAGCGGATCACGCCGTCCACCTGGTTATATCCGGCATAGCGCCGGCCGTAATCCGTTGTTTAAATGTACATACAGGCTCCTTTTGAACCTTATTTGTTCCAAGATTTTGTCCGCATCCCCCCAATGGCGAATTCCGCCCGGCGCTAACAGCAATGAACGGATTATGTTCTGTTTTATCCTGATGATTGAATCTTTCCAACAACAATGCAACATTACAGAACCTAATTGAGTAAAACTATCCCAAGATTTTGGACTATAGAAGAACAGTCCAAAAGTATTGAGTTTCTGGTTATAAAGGCCTACCCATTCGTGAAATGAGGCCACAAATCGCCAAAGAACACTTGCTTTTAGCTGTTTTTTAGCTGCAATTCTCTTGGCTTTTCTAAAAGTTCTTTGCAAAAAATGTCATAAAAGCATTTACTATATAGTACTAATATGATACAATAGGACTATATAAAGGA
>NZ_JAFBIS010000069.1 GCF_021531435.1 Oscillibacter valericigenes | reverse complement strand
TGTGTCCTGCTGACTGCACCCGTGCTCTCATTTTCTACGTTTTGACGATTCAAATTTTTACCCCTGCTGAACAGTTACCAATGAAGGATTGATGCTTCTTTCAGCATGAACTGAGTTCTACCGTAGGGTCGGACGGACCCGAACGCAACGCATGGGGAGATGATGTAATTCCTCGGATGCTTCCGTGCCTCTGAGGTTGTCGTCGACGAACCATGAATCCCCCGGCTTTAGCCGTGGGGAGCGTCAAGCCCGGCCAATATTTCACGTTTCTCGCCCTGTTATGTGGTATTCAATTTCGGAAGATCTTTTTTTCGGGAATCATCCATTATCGCCGTATATCTCTCGACACGCTTGTCATTGACTCGTCCAGCGCATACTGGGCAGCCACATTTTCTCCCGGTTGCCCGGGAATGAATGACTGCTTTCCAAATATGGCCGTTCGGACATTGCCACCAAACCTTTTTATGACTCCCTATAGTCACCATTTCCGGCGTCAGCGGATTATTTAATGTAGGATGCCATTGCTTTGCCAGCTCCGGTATTACTGAGGCTAAGTCATTAAAGCCAGGCCAGACCTTCTTACCGGCACAATAAGGGCAGCCTGAACCATGAGATGTTCTGGATCCCACTCTCGCCAAGTACTCATGGCCCCGCTCACACTGCCACCAAACTTCTTGATTGCAATAGGGAGATGTTGTTTCTGGCGTAAAATTTCCGTTTTTTGTCGTGTGCCACTGGGCAGCAATTTCTGGGAAAAAAGTTTTTAAATCGTTTTCACCAGGTATGATGATTTTCCCAGCGCAAACTGGACAACCCACACCGTTTGCCCGGGAAGCAATTTGGGCTCGCCATTCATGGCCTTTTTCGCACTGCCACCACACTTTGCGAAGTGTGCCGGCCACGACATCCTCTGGAGTGAGGCGCCCATTTTTGGTTGGATGCCACTGTTGCGCAAGTTGGGGATGGGTAGTTGCCAAATCATTATAGCCTTTGATGACTGCCCGATTGGCACAGTAAGGACAGCTGCATCCCTCTGCGCGGGATTTTACGATAGCCTGCCACTCGTGCCCCTTGTCGCAAACCCACCAGATTTTCCTTTTACTTCCTGTGGTCACCATTTCCGGTGTCAGCGTTCCGTTTTTTGTGGGATGCCACTGAGCGGCAATTTCCGGCATTTGTGAAGCCAAATCGTTAAAGCCAGGCCAGACTTTTTTGCCAGCACAATAAGGGCACCCGTAACCATTATAAATACGATTATTTATTTTTTGCTGCCATTCGTGCCCTTTGTCGCAAACCCACCAGGTTTTTCTATTACTCCCTGTGGTCACCATTTCCGGCGTCAGCGTTCCGTTTTTTGGAGACCGCAGAAAATTCTGTGTAATCGACGAACCTCGACAGTATGAAAATCTTCGACTAAGTCAAGAATGAGAACAAAC
>NZ_JAFBIS010000068.1 GCF_021531435.1 Oscillibacter valericigenes | reverse complement strand
AGCGAACAAATTGAGCAGCTCACCCGCATCATATCAAACCTTACACAGACAATAGATGACCTTAAAAGGATGATCGCAGATCAGAGCGAGACCATAGAAAAGCTGCAAGAGCAGTTGAACAAGAACTCCCGAAATAGTTCCATGCCGCCATCATCGGACGGATACAAGAAGCCTGCGCCGAAAAGTCTGCGACAGAAATCTGGCAAGAAGGTTGGTGGGCAAAAGGGCCATAAGGGGCAGACTTTGAAGATTACCACGAAGCCAGATACGGTCATTCCACATTTCCCCTCCGCTTGCTCAGGCTGTCCCCAGTACGAGCAGTGCCGTAAAGCAGCTCATAAGGTTGAGACACGCCGTGTGGCGGATGCTTCTGTAGAGATCCGCATTACAGCGCATGAAGCGATGGAAGTATGCTGCCCACTTTGTGGGGCATCGCTGCGAGGCACGTTTCCGGAAGACGTTAAAGCGCCCATCCAATATGGCAAGACCCTGCAGGCGCTTGTTGTGGCATTCAATACGGTCGGCGCTGTCAGCGTCAGCCGGATTCACGACCTGTTTGGCAATGTTTTCGGGATTCCTCTGTCCACTGGTACCATCCACAACATGATCCATCAATGCGCAGAAAAGATCTCCGATACAATGGATGCTATCCGTGGTCATATCAAAGACTTGGACGTTGCGCACTTTGACGAGACAGGAGGTCGCGTCAATGGCCGTCTGTATTGGGTGCATGTTGCATCAAACCAAGATAGCACCTATCTGTATTTGAGTAATAAGCGTGGGCAGCGTGGGATGGAAGAAGGAAAAGTACTTCCCAATTTTCACGGAATTGCCATCCATGACTGCTGGCCGGCTTACTGGAAATACGACGTGAAGCACGGTGTTTGCTGTGCCCATTTGTTGCGGGAACTGAATGGTGTGGAGGAAAACCATCCTTCTCAAAAGTGGCCCAAAGCATTCCGGAATTTGCTGCTGAAAATGAAAGCAGCAAAAGACGAGGCCGTCCTTTCGGGATTGGATCAACTTGAGGCTGATGTTATCGAGAAATTCGATCGGGCCTATGATCGAATCATCAAAAAGGCATACAGGGAAAATCCTGTGCAAGAGAATGCTTCAGGCAGACGCGGGCGGCCAAAACGCGGGAAGATTCTTTCTCTGATTGACCGGCTACGTGACTTAAAGGAGTCGGTATGCCTGTTTGTGAAGAACTTCGCTGTTCCGTTTGACAACAATCAAGCTGAACGCGATCTTCGCATGATCAAGGTGAAGGCCAAGGTCTCCGGTTGCTTCCGCACGGAAGAAGGAGCCAAGGACTTCCTCAAGATCATGTCTTATACAGGGACGGCGAAGAAGCAAGGAGTCAATCCCTTCCACGCCATCCTATTGGCTCTCTCCGGTCAGGCGAGGGCCTGTTGGTAATGCCTGGGACCGGGGGTCCTGAATAGTTAC
>NZ_JAFBIS010000067.1 GCF_021531435.1 Oscillibacter valericigenes | reverse complement strand
CAGGCCAGAATCCGCCCTGCTTTCCAGCGCCATTCTTGACTTTGTCGAAAAACGCTTACACAAAATTTTACGCCCGGCCAACCGCACAGAAAACCACCGCGCTTGAATTTTCCAATACAGCAGCATGAGACGCACAGATCAACAAGTGAATACATCATAAAAGAGTGATTCATTGGCTGAATCACTCTTTTTCTGCTTTATTTAGTTCTTGTTCAAGACTCGCTTTGCATTTTATACATGATAAAAGAACTGCTCTAGGGGTTCCAGAAAATCATCATTTTCAATCTCGTTTAACACATAATCGCCAGAATCACAGAGAACGACTTTGTCGTTTGCACAAAAACAGGGAATATTACCACTAGCCCAAAATTCTTTACCCCGATGCTGTTCCAGAAATTCAATGATTTCATCTACGGTTACGATACCCGCTTTGCTATAGGCTGTTGGCGTCGGGAGTTCCCAGCCATATTTTGTCGGGAATAACGGACCATTTTTTGTCGGAAAACTGGGAGCCAATCAATGAATTTTCAGATTGCCAACAACCCAGATTAGCAAATTGTTTATTCCTGCGTTGTCATCGGCTCAACAGCCTTAACCTTGCCAGTCTGCACTGAGACCGTCTCCAGTTTCTTTCCGCGGAAACTCTCGCCACGTAGCTTAAACACGGTGGCATCGTCAAAGATGCGGTCCAGCGCACAGAGCAGCGTAGTATCTTCGTCGAAATCCTCGCGCCAGAGTGCCGGATTCTTGTTGCTGGTGAATACCATGTTGAAGTTGCCTTCTTTGTTGTAGCGCCGGTCAATCAGATCAAAGAACAACCGCGTATTCTCCTTGTCAAACGCGCAGTGGCCAATCTCGTCAATAATCAGGCAGGATGGCCGCACAAGTCCGCTGAGGCAGGAGTCCGTTTTTCCGGTGCGTCTGGCGGCCGTGAAACGGTCGCGCAGTTCGGATGCTTTAATAAAATAGGTCTTCATCCCGTGCTGGCAGCAGGCGTAGCCAAATGCCTGCGCCAAATGGGTTTTCCCAGTGCCTGCCGGCCCAATAAAGGCGAGATTTCGGTGGGAGTAGATGGAGGCCAGAGATGGCAGAGATTTCAGCCGCTCCACATCCTTTCCCTTGAGCAGAGAAAAGTCAAAGTTTTCAAAGGTCTTTGGCACTTTTGTGGGAAGACGGCTCATTTTGAGCAGCGTTTGGATGGTTGTCTGCTGTTTCTTCTCGCTGAGATAGTGTCGTGCTTGCATCGGCATGGCCTAAAATGTCTTGTACGCTCTTTATATCAGCCCCTTGGGAAAGAAGTAAGGTTGCACAGGAATGCCGGAGATCGTGCGGAGAAAGGTCTGGCAGACCATTTAGCTTCATGAAGCGCTTAACCCGGCGGGTTACGGCATTCGGATCGCGCGGTTCAAATAGGCCTTTTGAGACCGTCGAAAATTCTGTGTAATCGACGTTCCTCGACAGTATGAAAATCTTCGACTGAGTCAAGAATGAGATCAAAC
>NZ_JAFBIS010000066.1 GCF_021531435.1 Oscillibacter valericigenes | reverse complement strand
CTAAAAGTTCTTTGCAAAAAATGTCATAAAAGCATTTACTATATAGTACTAATATGATACAATAGGACTATATAAAGGAGTGGTTTTTATGGCAGTTCCAGCAGAAATACGCGCAGTGCCAAGGCCGGTAAATACGATCGTTGATGACAGTGGAAAAGACAGCCTAAAGCGCTATGCTGTCCGTCAGCGTTCTTCATCCAAATATGTCCCGGGTGGTAATCCGCAACCAAGAAACGGAAAGGTAATTGGACATATCATCGGCAATCAATATGTTCCGCTTCAAGAAGCGACCGCAGCGGAAGGTCCAGATATGCTTTCCTATGGCGCTTCTGCACTTGTGAAATCTGTTTCAGAGGATATTCTCCAAGATCTTCTGAAGGTTTATCCGGTTAATGAAGCTTACAGCATCATGTCCATGGCGACACTTCGTGTTATCAAACCAAAGATAACGCTCGGACGAATGTCTACCCATTATAATCGGACGTTCGTGTGTAAGGATTATCCCAATGCCGCTATGTCCAAAAACACGCTTGGCAATCTGCTGCAGCGCATAGGTCAGGATGGTACGAAGCGAAAAACATTCTATCAGTTACGGCTTTCCTCTGTTGCGAAAGATCATCATATCGCTATTGATGGAACGCTGAAGCAGGATAACAGCACGGTGAATGACCTGTCTGCTTATTCCTACAAAGCCAGAACAAGAGGGTGCAGCGAGGTTTCTGTGATTTATGCGTATGACATTGAACAGATGGAACCACTCTGCTCGGAAGTGTTTCCTGGCAACAGTATTGATGCATCTTCTTATGCTTCCTTCATCCGGGACAATGATATCCGGAAGGGTATTATAGTTGCGGATAAGGGTTTTCCCCCAAGCAAGATCAGCGAAGAACTCAAGGAACGTCCGGAACTTCATTTTCTGACACCGCTCAAGCGCAATGATTTACGTATCAAGGACAATGATATGCTTTCTTTTGAAGGTGTGCTGGAAGGCGTGGAAGGGCACATCGTTTATAAAAAGAAGCAAATCAAAGGCGGAAGATTCCTGTATGCATACCGAGATGCACGAAGGGCCGCAATCGAAGAAGCGGATTTCCTTGCCAAAGCGGAAAACAAAAGCAACTTTGATTCAGAAAAGTATGCTAAAAAGGCTTCGGTTTTCGGGACAATCGTATTTGAGTCCGATCTGGATCTGGATCCAAAAGCGGCTTACCTGTGCTACGATGACCGTTGGCTGCTTGAACTTGTGTTTCACCGCTACAAAAGTGATGAATGCCTTGACAAAACAAATGTACAGGGTGACTTTTCTGTTATCGGATCAGAGTTTGTGAACTTTATCAGTACAATTGCTACCTGTCGGATCATCCGAAAGGCTACGAAAGCCGGCCTTCTCAATCAGATGAGCTATGGCGAACTGATGGATGATCTTGCGAGCGCGTGGCGACGAGTTGATGCTCCATCATGCCCCAAGTCGGATGATGAATATTGGGTTCATACGTTGCAGACAGTCTTTACAGAACTCGAGGCTCTGGGA
>NZ_JAFBIS010000065.1 GCF_021531435.1 Oscillibacter valericigenes | reverse complement strand
AGAAAAGACCTGCTAAGTTTTGTCAAGAGTAAAATTCAAGAATTTTGAGTAGGTGAAAAAGGCCGCACTAAATCAAGCCGCTTCGCATCTCAAAATTGAAAACGGCGGCCAGCCAACGGTATGTAACGAGGTCAGGATTGCTCCGGCTTATTCAAGTAGGCTTTCACCGTGGCATAGTAGATCCGCAGAAACTTGTTGGCGGAAGCCATCATGTAAACGAGGTACGGCTTGCCTTCGGAGCGTTTCTTGTCCATGAACTGGTAGACGGGTTCATCAGGCGGCGAGTTCTCCAAATAGGCACTCATGACAAGAAAAAGCGTCCGCCGCAGGGACGATGCGCCAATCTTGCTCATGGCCTTGTGCCGGCCTGTAACATCGCCGGAATCGTTCGGTGGGGCGTCAATGCCGGCGTAGGCCACGAGGGCTTTCTTGGAGTGAAAACGCCGTACATCGCCGATCTCAGCCATGAGCTGTGGGCCGAGAGTTGGACCAACGCCGAACATTCCCATGACGACTGGGTACTCCGGAAGTTGAGCCGCCAGCGTCTGCATCTCCTGCTTGAGCGCAGCGAGAGCAGAGGAGGTCGCTTTGAGCTGAGATACGGCTTGTTTTACAAGCAGCTTTGTCGTGCTGGACTTCGGCATAACGCCAACGCACCCGCAGGCTTCGCTGTAAATACTGCGGGCCTTTTCCTCGCGGTAGTTGTATCCTTGCTTTTTACACCACCGCTGATACTTGGTCATAAACGCCTTTTCAGAGCATTCGCGGATGCACTCGCAGTGCCAGAACTCGGCTACAAAGTCCACCCACTTTTCGCTACCATCTGCACGGGCAGGACTGCGAAACAAGCGGTTTGCATTCGGAAATGTGGTATCCAGCAGTGAAACCAGGTTGTTTTTCTGCATGGTCTGCACCTTGCATCCCTGCTGGTACTGCCGATAGCAGTTCTTCAGCAGCAACCGGGTATTCTCCTCTGGGATGTATCTCTGCAAGGAGAGCCAACGATCAAGGCCATAGTTCGCCAGCTTTACGGCGTCCTTCCTGTCGGTCTTGACACGCCTCAATTCGTTGTTCCCGTAGCCATGCACCAGCTTTGCATTGACAACGGAAACATATAGTCCCGCGTCATGGAGTGCCTGAGCTACTGGCAAATGGTAATTTCCTGTGACCTCCATGACTACGCGCGTCTCACCGTCCAGGCTTTTGAGCCGCCTTGCCAGCTCGCTCAGTTCACTGTCGGTGTGACATACTTCAAAGGGTGAGATGACAACTTCTCCAAAGGGACGCATGGCTGCAACCATGCTTCTGCCTTTGGAAATGTCGATGCCAACAGAGTTCATGTACTACCTCCCATACAAATCTGCAACCGGAATCCATCTTTTTCTCGCTGCCGATTCAATCTATTTGGTGACACGAACTCTATGGCTCAACCTGCTTAAATCGAACGCTGCAACAAGGGGATGGCTGACAGTCTTTTCTGCGGACATGGAAGCCCAAGGAGCAAGTGGTCAGCCAGTTGCTCCCCTAATTGTAGCTGAGGCACGAGATGGAAGGAAGCCCAGCTGGATGCTGAGCTTCCAACCAAAACTTATTGTAATAG
>NZ_JAFBIS010000064.1 GCF_021531435.1 Oscillibacter valericigenes | reverse complement strand
AAGTTTGAAACAACGTAATAATCGGGGAAGCCCGAAAAAGGGCGCAAAAACAGAACCGCAGGCACTGCGGCAAAAGTAATATAGCGCAAACACTCAGCCTGACGCAGACGACAATTCGTCCTTGAAGATGTAACCCCGTTTACGGAGTAGTTCCAGGCCCTGTGCCTTGGAGATCACAACCGAGTGCTCAGTCAGTTTATCTTCAAGATAACCCTTTGCAGAATAGGGCTCCAGCTTAGACAGGACGTTCCAGATAGCGGTCAGGAGCATCCTGCACACGGCAATAATAGCTTTCTTGTGGCCGCGGCGAGCCTTGATTCTGCGGTACCGTTCCCTGCATTCGGGATATTTGTCGGATTTGATGACGGCATTTGCTATTTGAACCAAAAGAGGCTTTAGATAGCAACCAGCACGGGAGATGCGAGTGGACTTTACCTTTTTGCTGCTCTGGTCATTTCTGGGACAGCAACCTGCCCAGGAAACCAGATGTTTCGCGGAGGGAAAGACCGACATATCCAGGCCGATTTCAGAGATGAGCGCAACAGCTGTCATTGGAGAGGCAGAGAAACCGGGGACGGTACGAATCAACTCCAGCTGGTATGGATAAGGCTCTGCGAGCCGAAGGATTTCGGTCTCTATATGATTTCTGTGTTCGTTGAGCTGGTCGATGTGCTGCAAGCACTCTTTGAGCTTTGCAGCCTGTTCACGGGATACCGCCCCGTCGACAGCAGCCTGTACCTCATCAACGGAGTGCTTGCACCGTCGATCAACAAACGCAGAAACATCAAAATGTTCGCCGGGATGATCCAGAATATGCTGGATGATGGAACGTGAGGACTTACCGAACACGTCGGAAAACACATCATCCAGTTTGAGATTGGAAACGGTGAGGCAGTTTTGAGCACGGTTCTTTTCACTGGTCAGCATATTGGTGAGTTTCGTGCGATACCGCATGAGATCACGAAGCTGGCGGATGTCAGGTGGCGGGATAAAGCTGGGCTTGACCATACCGCACATATACAAGTCGCAGATCCATTTGGCGTCTTTGCGGTCAGTCTTGTTGCCCTTTTGAGGTTTCGTGTATTTTGGGTGCGCTAATGTGACCCAGCAGGTCTTTTCGAGGATGTTGAATACAGGAATCCAATACTTGCCCGTGGACTCCATGCAGACATCTGAGCAGGAGTATTTCGCAAGCCAGTCAGCCAGATCCCGTAGTCCGTTGGAAAACGAGGAAAAGCGAGCCTGCTTGTACTCTGTTCGCCCATTGGTGTCTGTAATTCCGATACAGGCAAAGATCCAGGTTTTGTGGACATCCAGCCCACAGCAATTTTTGCGGAGAATCTTAAAAGCCATGTAACCCTCCCGTTGAAAGAATTGAGAAGGTTCGGCATTGACTGGCCACCCGGCAAAATCGAGTCGATTTGAAAGAGATAAGTTTACGGGCTACTTTAATGCGCCAATCGTTGATGCCTTAACGGGTGACCGAACCATATACGAATACGGGGTTGCCGCTATACAGCCCCGCCACTCACCTCCACGGTCTGTGTAGTATACCGAACACTTCCGTGGACAGTATAGCAAACAAGTTTTACCGGCGAAAGCACACGGGTTTCATAACCCCGTCGGTGCCTTTCGCAGAAAGGCGGATTATACG
>NZ_JAFBIS010000063.1 GCF_021531435.1 Oscillibacter valericigenes | reverse complement strand
CCTCCTCGTATAATAAGTTTTAAAGTTAATAATTCAGATATCAGCAGGCTTTGAGATGCCCGTGATACAATGCTGTCAGGTCGGCAGGGTCAAGCTCTTCTGCCTCCAGTTGAACCGAAAGGTTGCTTCAGAGTAAGTCCGTTCCCCTGGGCCGGAAGTTAGCTGCAAACTCATTGGCTGTTTGCCGGATGTGAGGCCGCCCCTTCAGCAGTGGGGGACATCGCATTGGCCTTCTCCGGAATGATTCTTATAAGCGAGGTTGCTGATGCTCCGGTCATCATGGGTATCTCAAAGCCTGTTGACCTGAAATCCGCCATGCGGGGAGGTGATATTCGTGAACAAGCTTTTCGTTGGCATTGATGTGAGTAGCCAGAACAACGTTTCTTACTTGATGGATTCGGATGGAGTCAAATATAGCAGCTTTTCCGTGCAGAACAATCTTGGCGGTGCTAAACTGTTGACAGAAAAGATCGTGTCGGCAATGGAAACGCTGAAGCTCTCCGATGTGGTCATCGGGATGGAGTCCACTTCCATCTACGGGAACCACTTGGTCCACACTCTGCGGGAGGACGGAACGCTTGGCCGCTACCAGCGAAAGATCCATGTGCTCAACCCAAAGCAGGTCAGCAAATTCAAGGAGTCTTATCCAGACCTGCCAAAGAATGATTGGGTGGATGCTTTTGTAATTGCCGACTGTCTTCGATTCGGAAGGATCA
Organism: Oscillibacter valericigenes; assembly: GCF_021531435.1. Classification (GTDB taxonomy): domain Bacteria; phylum Bacillota; class Clostridia; order Oscillospirales; family Oscillospiraceae; genus Oscillibacter; species Oscillibacter valericigenes_B. The sequence continues at coordinate 992 of NZ_JAFBIS010000063.1, read as the reverse complement.
GATCGGAGGTCTACATGGACGATTACCGCTATGAAGCCCTGAAAACCCTTACCAGAGCCCGGTTTTACGCCGTACAGAACCTTGCCCGGGAGAAGCAACGCTTCGCCAACCTATTATTCCTCAAGTGTTCCGGTCTGGCTCAAAGCGCAGATATCAAGAACACCAGCTCTACTGTTCTCTCCCTCATGGAAGAATATGAAACGGTAGATGATCTGGCCAACGCCGATCTGGAGGATTTGACCGCATTTGTGACTGCGGCAGGTCGGGGCCGCTTTGCTGATCCCGAGAATACTGCGAAGACTCTGCAGGCCGCTGCAAGAGGCTCTTACCGGCTTCCCAAAACCATCAACGACTCTGTCAATCAGGCCATGTCGGTTTCCATTGCGACCATGCGCTCCATGAAGGAGCAGATCAAGGTGCTGGAGAAAGCCATTGAGCAGCAGTTTGAAATCATCCCAAACACGCTTACCTCCATTCCTGGCATCGGCAAAGTTTACTCCGCCGGGATCATCGCCGAGATCGGCGACATCAACCGTTTCCAATCTCAGGCTTCCGTTGCCAAGTATGCCGGTCTTGTGTGGACACAGCATCAGTCTGGCAATTTCGAAGCCGAGAACACCCGCATGATTAAATCCGGCAACCGATTCCTTCGCTACTACCTGCTGGAAGCTGCAAACTCTGTGAGAGGATGCGACCCCGAGTTTCAGCGCTACTATGACCTCAAATACCACGAGGTCAATAAGGGCCAGCATAAACGTGCACTCGCTTTAACTGCCAGAAAACTGGTTCGGTTGGTCTTTCGACTGCTAAAAGACAACCGCCTGTATAACCGTTGGTGAGCTGATCTCACTGACATTTCTGGCCCTGCTTTTGAAACATTTTGCAGGTAGGGCTTGGATGAGTGTTGCCTTTTTTCTGAGCAGTCTGCCTAAAATAGCCGTTTTTCTCCAATTTTTTCTTCTTCAGTCTATTGACTTAGCACCATTGGACTT
>NZ_JAFBIS010000062.1 GCF_021531435.1 Oscillibacter valericigenes | reverse complement strand
CCACGCCATCCTATTGGCTCTCTCCGGTCAGGCGAGGGCCTGTTGGTAATGCCTGGGACCGGGGGTCCTGAATAGTTACGATTCATTACTATTTTGTCAACTAAACCAAGCGATGGCAGGAGCCGAACATTTTTCGGTTCAATATGTCGGCAAGTGTTATACAGATTTATGTTTTTTACATGTTTTTGGTTTATTTCACCATCATACAGCCACTCAATCGGCTCCGGTGTACCGGACATTAGAATAATACGGCAGTTTTTTGTCTGCTTATGAACATAGCGCAAAAAAGACTGGACATGGAAAGGCGCTTCAGAGAACGTTGCGTCGGCAGCCATAGAATGAGCCTCATCCAAAATGATAAAATCAAACACATTCCAGATGTGTGTCCTCGGATCATCAGGATTATAGAGATTTTTTACGTACCACTCTATATAGGAATTGGTGCAGCATACTACTCCCTGCGTGAACCATGAATCTCCATCAGGAGATAATCCAGAAAAATCAAATCTAGTGTCAGCATCCAGCTTGATAGCTTGAGCATTTGCAGTTGAACGTCTGGAAGTAATCAGCAATACTCTATATCCAGCAGGGTCATATCCTTTATCTTCGTGTCCCCACTCCGTCAAGGATTTTGCCCAGTAGTTTTTGCCCGCACCCACACCAGCAATCAGCATGAAAAGGCGCTTGTCTGAATCTAAAATCTCTCCCTTGAAATCTAGTTGGTTAAATACGGTATCTCTGTACTTGTTATCTTCCTCTCTTGCGGTTGACATTGCTCCACTCCTATTCAAATTAAACAAAAAATAAAGCAGGATTTCTCCTGCCTCAGCAAAAAGCGTATACTCCACCCTAGGTGAATCAGCTCTTTTCGCTGAAACGGTGGTCACTATTCATAACACTAAGATTTATAGGAACTGCAGCAAAGCCGGTTAAGGCTCACGAAAAGGCTTCAACATCCGTAAAGATCAACGCCTGTTAAGGCCAAAGCCCAATCGCAACTGCGAGAGTATTGTATCATGAGGGTCGAGTCTTGTCAAATTTCATGTAGTTTACAATGGTTTTTATAGTTAGAAGAGCCTTGCGCGTCGGAGACAGGCTGCCTATCTCCAACAAGTTGTAATGCTTTATCGAGCCAATCTTTTAAGTGAAAGAAAGACGGAGTAGGCTTGAGACCTACCCCGCAATTTCTCAATATTTATCTTTGCTTTTATAAGATGCTTCTGCAAAGCTTTAATTATGGGAGGAAGTGAATGTCACTCTGTTTTGAAAGCACCTCACAGACTATGCTTTCATCCCAATTGTAGCTTGCGGTATCTACAGCATACAACATTGCAATAGCAACATTATCTGTAATATCAAATGCGTCTGAAAAAGACTTGATAGACGTGACACTATCTGCCAAATCAAAGCCACTTACATCTTCACCAGTAAACAAATCAACTGCCTGACAGTCTTCAACAAATGCCACAATGTTCTTGAACTCAATTGACATATTGCCATATTCTCCGACTGTAAAATAGTCCGCAAAAAATTCTTGGCAATCAATATAATCGTGAATCAATATCATCCTTTCATCTCCGCTTGATGCGTTTGCGTAGATGTGTTCTGGGACGATATAATAAACCGCATCCTGAAACTCTTGCGTGCCAACACGGCCAGTTCTAAAACCTTCGTCAATCGCCTCGATACTCTGCGTCATTCGATCATAACAGACAGAGGCACTATTCTGGTGTAGTGTTAGAGTCGGGCGAAATGGGCCATTCAGAGTCGGGTGAAAACGGCCAATTTTAGTCGGATAGAAATGGCCACTCGGT
>NZ_JAFBIS010000061.1 GCF_021531435.1 Oscillibacter valericigenes | reverse complement strand
AACGGAGCATTCCTGTAACTCGTAAAACGCGCCAATTGAAAAAAGAAGAACCTCACGATAAGATTGAGATGCATCTTGGCGGATGTAACAACCCAATCAAACCGGAGGTTCACCATGGATTATACACAGAATATCAAGATTGCACAAGTTACAGAGAAAACTTTAGTTGTGGGTGTGGATATCGGTAGCGAAACGAATTTTGCCCGAGCGTTTAACTGGCGTGGGCAAGAGTTGTCCAAGAAGGCATTTCATTTCAGCAACAGCCTGGAAGGGTTCCAGGGCTTTCTGGAGTATCTGGGAAGGTATCGAACCATCACATCCGCTGAGCAGATCATTGTGGGGTGTGAGCCCACAGGACATTACTGGTTCAACCTCGCCCGGTACTTGAATCAGCAACACATCAGCCTGACTCTTGTCAATCCGTATCATGTAAAGCAAATCAAGGAATTGGATGACAATAGTCCCAAGAAGACGGATCAGAAAGATCCGAAAACAATCGCAAAGCTGGTAGTGGATGGTCGGTATAGCTATCCGTATCTCCCAGAGGGAATCTACGCAGATTTGCGGGAAGCGGTCTCAAGCCGGGATCGGATCGTGAAGGAGCTGAACGCTGCCACGAACCGGATCAAACGCTGGCTTAAGATATATTTTCCAGAGTACCTCACAGTCTATAAGAACTTCTCCGCAGAAAGCGGCTTGACGCTGCTGGAAACAGCACCATTGCCGAAGGACGTGGTAAAGCTGGGAGCAGAGGGTATCAATCGCCTCTGGCGGGACAAGAAGTTGCGTGCAGTCGGCATGAAGAGGGCACAGACCCTGGTAGGAGCTGCACAAAACAGCATTGGCCTCGACGGTGGCGCATGCGCCCGCATGGAAGTGCAACTGCTCCTGGAGGATTACAGGGCCAAAGAGGCACAGTTGGAAAGGGTCACGGCGGTGCTGGAGGCGGAAACGCTGAAAGTACCGTATGCAGAGAAGCTGCTCTCCATTAAGGGAGTAGGTCTCATCACAGTAGCTGGATTTCTGTCCGAGGTGGGCGACATACGGCGCTTCGACTCACCGAAGCAGATTCAGAAGCTGGCCGGACTGGAATTGAAAGAAAACAGTTCCGGTAAGCATCGCGGCAGAAGCTCCATCAGCAAGCGAGGCAGAAAAAGGCTGAGGAAGATTCTGTTTCAGGTTATGCTACCCATGATTCAGAACAATGCCGAGTTCCGGGAAGTGTATCAGTACTTCAGAACCCGGGAAAAGAATCCGCTCAAGGGCAAGCAGGCCATCGTCGCAGCAAGCTGTAAGCTGATTCGGGTATTTTATGCTATTCTCAAGCGCGGTGTGGATTATGATCCGCAGAAGCTGAGGACGGACATCATCCGCCCGGAGTTGGCGGCAGCCTAACAAAAAAACCTGTAACCGGGAAGCGTCCGCCAGTTCAATGGCGCCGGAGAACAGGAATGCAAGCTCAACAAATACAGAGCCGGTAGCCGCAAAGAGTCATACCATGGGACAACGATCCCGCAACGGAGCATCCGCGGCACCCAACTGTGGACAGGCAGAACGAAGGAATTGAGGACGCCGCCTTGAGCGGATGATCCTGTTAGACATGGGAGGTTTGCTGCCGCAGGAGGAGTGGGTTTTACTGAAGGCCGTCATAGCGCAAGCAAGACGTTTTATTTGTCGTACCCATTTTTGCCTGTAAACCGCACAAATCGATGAGATTTGATGTGGATTGATGTCCACTGGCTTTGGATCCTGTTGAGAAACCTAATCGAATAGTTGCCGAAACCGCTCGGATTGAGTGATATTTGGCACTACTGTACAAAAATATTTAGGGAGG
>NZ_JAFBIS010000060.1 GCF_021531435.1 Oscillibacter valericigenes | reverse complement strand
GAAAGTCGTTGCACTTCTTTGTTGTGCAACTGAAGGAAGCTATCGTAAGATTGGTTGCAGCGGTTTACATCCACTGCTTTGAGTGTGGCATCTACATTCTGTATCAGGAACGCAGAGTAAAGGTCTCTCTGAACTTTCGTGCCATCCGGCATGGTGTTCCAGCGCTTGCTGAGGTTCTTCTTCGTGAAGGTCTCCGTCAAATGGTTAAATTGGCTTGCCTTTACGGAAAAGGTATCAACCTTTTTGAAAGACCCGCCAGCGCTGATGACCTTGCGTTCGAGCGTCTTTACAAAGAGAGCCGGAGCTTTATTGCTGATGGATTTTCCAAATCTCTTCTTGCTGACGAATTTGCCTTTGCTGTTGGTCTTGGTCTCTTTAGACCTTTTCGCCAATGCGCGGAAGCGCATCTCTTCGATGTAGTGTTCATCACCAAAGGAAAGTAAGCGGTTCGCCAGCTCATTATGCTGTTGGACCCGCATCTCCCGCTGACGGCGGAAGAGTTCTCTCCTGCGGCTCTCCAATCGAAGGTAATGCTTCGACTTCACCCATTGGCGACCGCCTCTGCGGGTCAAGCAGGATGCAGGGAGCTTGTCCTTCGGGACGATAGAGCCGTCTTGGGCAAACATCTCAGGGTTGGTTGCCCTGCGGGAGCGGTCCATCGCTCGCTGGATGCGCCGAAGCTCTATGTCAATGCCCTTTACCTTATCCGCAAGCTCAGTGAGCAATACGGCGTCATTGCCAACGCTGGCAATGGTTTGTGGTCCGATGTCATGGCCGACTCTGCCGTTTCCCATAGGATGCAGGAGTTCGCCAGTTTCTGGTTTTACCTTCATCGGAGGCAATCCATCCAGCGTGAGCTGTACGAAGTAATGCCAACCGCTGGCATACCACCGACGCTGGATGCCGCAATAGCGGATATCCCTCGTCATCGACTCCTGCTGATAGCCATAGGGGTCTTTCTCATCGAAATGGACCCTGAGATTCATCCCATTGAAATAGACGAATCCATCTGCGTAGCGAATCCCAGAGGCGTTCGTTTTCGCAGTTATCGTCGTAAACTCGCTCCATTTGGAGAAGTGTACCTGTTTCCCGTTTCCAAAGAGGAGTTTCTGGTAGCCATCCCATACGGAGGAAGAAATCTTCTGCGCCACATGAACCGGGATGAGGTATCCTTTGCCGCCTTTCCCCCGGTAGTGCTTCCGGTACTTGTTAGCCTGTTTCTCGAACTGGTATTTCCCGAATCCAGCATCAGAGAACATCTCGTTCCTACGTTCGCAGAGGGCCTTGACGAGAATCGCATCCTTCGCAGCGTAAGCATCTGCCAATGCTGCCTGGTTGGCTTTCCAATCTTTCCGGGATGTAAGGTTTTCGTACTGCTTTCTCTCGTAGGCAATTAAATTGTTCTTGATATCGTTTCCTATTTGGAAGATGGTATCGAGCCTATCGATTTGCCATGTCTCACACTGGAGAGGCAGCGTCAAAACGAAGATGTGCTCGCTGGGTGATTTTCTTGCCATGACGCTGCCTCCTCATCAACGTGTTTTCTGACTCTCTACATAGCGGCGTATCGTTTCACTTGATACATTTCCTGCGGTACTGACAAAGTAGCTGCGTGTCCATACCGTAGGGCTTCGCAGTATATCCGAGAACTCACTTAACAGTACACGGGACGTATTTCCCTTTACGATACGCATGATATCGGCGGGACTATACTTTGGCAGGGCGCTCAAAAACAGGTGTACGTGGTCCACATGGCATTCCATGGCTAAAACTTCCATCTGGTTTTGCTCACAGATTTGGAGAACAGATTCTTTGAATCGGTCCTCCAGACCATCGATAAGAAATATCTTCCGTCGATAGCGCGGGCAAAATACAAAATGGTAGTTCAGCATTGAGACTGTTG